>NZ_JBEYVW010000026.1:0-121328 GCF_040644175.1 Streptomyces sp. NPDC047017
GGGCGGCAGACCACAGGTCTGCCGCCCCACCTCCACGCCCCGCACCCGCTCGCGCCGGACCGGGATCAGCCCTCCTCGTCGCGGTGTGCCGACTCCTCCTCGGTCTGCTTCGCCTGGACCTCCGGGTCCAGCACCGCCTGGCCGCTGCCGTCCACCGAGGCCAGCCGGCCCGTCTCCGGGACCTCGGTCGCGGCCGGCGGCTCGACCAGCCAGTCGGGGTTGGCCTGCTTGTCCCACCACTTCCAGACGGCGAAGGCACCGCCGGCCAGCACACCCGCCACGGCGAGCACCTTGACGACCCGGCCGGCCCGGCCCCGGCGGCTCTGCTTGCGGGCCAGCTTCTGGATCTTCTGGGCCGGGACCTGGCCGCGCAGCGCGACCAGCGCCGCGGCACCGCGCGCGGCGGCCTCGTCCGCGACCGGCGCGGCGGCCGCCATCGCCTGCTCGATCCTGGGCCTGGAGTAGTCGGCGGCCTGCCGGGCCGCCTTGCGGGTGCGCTCGGCGGCTTCCTGGGCGGCCTGGTCGATCTTCGGGGGCACATAGGTCATGGCCTGGCACCGGGCCTGCTCCAGGCGGGGCGCGACATGGGCCCCGTACTGGACGCGGGCCTGGTCGGCGGCGAGTGACACCTTCGGCGCGAGCCGTACGCGTGCCTCGTGCGCGTAGTGGGCGGCCCTGTCCTTGGCCGTGTCGGCGTAGGGCGCCACCACTTCCGCGGCGTGCAGCACGCTGTCCTTCGCCGAGCCGGTCGCGGCGCGCACGCTGTCGATGCGGGTCACGGGTTCCTCCTCCTCGGTGGCGTACGGTAATTCGACTGTCCACCCTTTTACGGATCATGCCTGTCAACGGGCCCGGAGGCATGTGAGGACGCGCAACCGGGTCATGCGGGGGAGCGGACGGAGACGGGGCAGGACGAGTACGGGGCAGGACGAATACGGAACAAAAGGAGCTTGCTGCCGACAATGCCACGGATCGCCGCGCCGCGCCCCGGGCACGGGCGGACTCGCCCGTATTTCGCCACCCGTTCCGGTGGATCGGCGCACCGGAGCGGTCGCCGGGCGCCGTACGACACCGCGCGTGCGAGGATCGGGGTTGTCACAGAGGACAACGGAAGGCAGATCGTGGCTGAGCAGCTCTACGCCACCCTGAAGACCAACCACGGCGACATCGAGGTGCGGCTGCTGCCGAACCACGCCCCCGAGACGGTCCGGAACTTTGTGGAACTCGCCCAGGGCGAGCGCGAGTGGACCGACCCGGCCACCGGCCAGAAGTCCACCGCGAGGCTCTACGACGGCACGGTCTTCCACCGTGTGATCAGCGGCTTCATGATCCAGGGCGGTGACCCCCTGGGCAACGGCACCGGCGGCCCCGGCTACGAGTTCAAGGACGAGTTCCACCCGGACCTCTCCTTCAACAAGCCCTACCTGCTGGCGATGGCCAACGCCGGCCCGGGCACCAACGGCTCGCAGTTCTTCATCACCGTCTCCCCGACGGCGTGGCTGACCCGCAAGCACACCATCTTCGGCGAGGTCACCGACCCGGCGAGCCAGAAGGTCGTGGACGCCATCGCGGCCACCAGGACCAACCCGCGCAACGACCGCCCGGTCGACGACGTCGTCATCGAGTCGGTCGTCGTCGAGACCCGCTAGGTCGTCGTCGAGACCCGCCAGGTCGTCGTCGGGACCCGCCAGGGCCTGGGCTGATCCGGAGAGCCCCGCGCCCTTCAGCACGGCCGGGACAGCGTCCCGACGGGAACAAAACGCCCCGCTCGTCCGTAAGGATGGGCGGGGCGGTGCGTTGCCCACGATGAGCCGTACACCGCCCGGGACGAATGTGAGGGGACCCCATGGACCAGGCACCAGGCAGCCCGCCGGCCGGGCAGGGCGGCCAGGGCGTGCCCACCTGCTACCGGCACCCGGACCGGGAGACCGGCATCCGCTGCACCCGCTGCGAGCGGCCGATCTGCCCCGAGTGCATGGTCAGCGCGTCCGTCGGCCACCAGTGCCCCGACTGCGTGCGCGGCGATTCGGGCACCGGCCCGGCACCCGCCGCGTCCCGGCCCCGCACCCTGGCCGGCGGCACGCTCACGGCCGACCCCCGGCTGCTCACCAAGGTGCTCATCGGGCTCAATCTGGTCTTCTTCCTGGTCCAGCAGTCCATGGGCGACCGCTTCACCGAGCGGTTCGAACTCCTCGGCCAGGCGTACGTGCCGCTGCTCGGCTCGGTCGAGGGCATCGCGCAGGGCCAGTGGTACCGGCTGCTGACGGCGATGTTCCTGCACGCCGGCTATATCCACATCCTGTTCAACATGCTCAGCCTGTGGTGGATCGGCGGCCCGCTGGAGGCGGCGCTCGGCCGCGCCCGCTATCTGGCGCTCTACTTCGCCTCCGGGCTGGCCGGCAGCGCCCTCACCTATCTGATCGCCGCCCCCAACCAGCCCTCGCTGGGCGCCTCCGGCGCGATCTTCGGCCTCTTCGGCGCCACCGCCGTGCTCATGCGCCGCCTGCGCTACGACATGCGTCCGGTCGTCGCCCTGCTGGTGATCAACCTGATCTTCACCTTCGGCTGGGGCAACATCGCCTGGCAGGCCCACATCGGCGGCCTGGTCGCCGGGGTGCTGGTGGGGTACGCCATGGTGCACGCCCCGCGCCGGCGGCGGACGCTGGTGCAATACGGCAGCTGCGCGCTGGTGCTGGCCGCCGTGGTGGTCATGACGCTGCTCAGAACGGCCCAGCTCGCCTGAGACACGGCCCGGCCCACCCCCCGGGACCCGGGTGAGCCGGGTTGTCCACAGTGTGTGGTGAATCTTGTGCACGGAGTGCGGGAACAGCTGTGCCCCCTGTCGCTCACCTGTGTCATAGCAGGTCAGGCAGGGGGCAGCCGGGCGTTCCGGAAGGGTGTGACAGTCGTACCGGCGTCAACGGCAGACTGGTTATCCACAGATCGTCGGGTTTTCCCCAGGCTTTGTGTGGAAATTCGACCAGCCTGTGGATAACTCAGCGGATAGCCGTGGGCAGAACTGCGTTCACCCGGTGGCCGGGCCTACTTCCACTGCGTGGAGACGCCGAACCCGGCGGCGATGAAGCCGAAGCCCACCACGATGTTCCAGTTGTCCAGCGCGTCGATGGGCAGCGAGCCGTCGGTCACGTAGAAGACGACGATCCAGGCCAGGCCGATGACGAACATCGCCAGCATGACCGGCGCCACCCAGCCGCGGCTCTCCAGCTTGATGGCCGTGGCCTGCTTCGTGGCAGCGGGCGGCGGCGTGTAGTCGGCCTTCTTGCGGATACGTGACTTCGGCACGAGGGTCTCTCCTGTCGATGCGCTGCGTGGCCGCGCAGGTAACTGGACTGGCTCGGGGCAGCGTACAAGGGGAACACCGAGGGGTCCCCGAGCGCTCCCCCGGGCGTCCGTTAGCGTAGTGCTTCCGCGGCGTCGAAGGAGATAAGGGTACGTTGAGCAATTCCGCCGACTCCCCGGGGCCGCGTGACGAACCGGCCCGCACCCGCCGATTCCCGCCCGTGCGGGTCCTCACCGCGGCCGTCTTCGCGCTGGCCGGGCTGATCTTCTTCACGAGCTTCGACACCGCCAAGGGCACCAACATCCGCACGGACACCTCCCTGCTGAAGCTGTCCGACCTCGTCCAGGAACGCAGCCGCAAGAACAAGGAGCTGGACGAGAGCGACGCGGCCCTGCGCGACGCCGTCGAGTCCCTCGCCAAGAGCGACGGCGGCAGCACCCGGACCCAGGACCGGAAGCTGGCCGGCCTGGCCGACAGCGCGGGCACCCGGCCCGTCAAGGGCGAGGCCGTCACCGTCACCCTCAACGACGCGCCCCCCAACGCCACCGCCAAGCTCCCCGGCTACCCCGAGCCGCAGCCGGACTACCTGGTCATCCACCAGCAGGACCTGCAGGCCGTGGTCAACGCGCTGTGGCACGGCGGCGCCCAGGGGATCAAGGTCATGGACCAGCGGCTGATCTCCACCAGCGCGGTGCGCTGCGTGGGCAACACCCTGATCCTCCAGGGCCGCGTCTACTCACCGCCGTACAAGATCACGGCGGTCGGGGACCCGGACAAGCTCAAGAAGGCGCTCGCCGACTCCCCGGCGATCCAGAACTACATGGTGTACGTCAACGTCTACGGCCTGGGCTGGAAGGTCGCCGAGGACGGGACGACGACCCTGCCCGGCTACTCGGGCACGGTGGACCTGCACTACGCCGAGCCCGTCGCATAGCACGTCCGGGTGCACCCCGCGGAGGCCGCCGAACGCGCCGCGCCGCGCCGCTAGTCTGGTGGCGTACGGCGTGAGTCCGGTGCCGTGCTGAAACGGAAGGGACGGCATGTACGGCTGGATCTGGCGGCATCTGCCGGGGAACGCGTGGCTGAAGGCGCTGGTCTCACTGGTGCTGGTCCTGGCCGTGGTCTACGTCCTGTTCCAGTACGTCTTCCCGTGGGCCGAGCCGCTGCTTCCCTTCAACGATGTGACGGTGGACAACCAGTGAGTGCGCGGATTCTCGTCGTCGACAACTACGACAGCTTCGTCTTCAACCTCGTCCAGTACCTGTACCAGCTGGGTGCCGAGTGCGAGGTGCTGCGCAACGACGAGGTCTCGACGGCGCACGCCCGTGGGGGCACCTCCCGGTCGAGCGGAGCCGAGACTGGGGGAGGCTTCGACGGCGTGCTGCTCTCGCCCGGCCCCGGCACGCCCGAGCAGGCCGGCGTGTGCGTGGACATGGTCCGGCACTGCGCCGCCACCGGCGTCCCCGTCTTCGGTGTCTGCCTGGGCATGCAGTCCATGCAGGTCGCCTACGGCGGTGTGGTGGACCGGGCGCCCGAGCTGCTGCACGGCAAGACCTCCCCGGTCGAGCACACCGGCAGGGGCGTCTTCGCCGGGCTGCCCTCCCCCTTCACCGCGACCCGCTACCACTCGCTGGCCGCCGAGCCGGCGACCGTCCCCGCCGAGCTGGAGGTCACCGCCCGCACCCGGGACGGCATCGTCATGGGGCTGCGCCACCGGGAGCTGGCGGTCGAGGGCGTCCAGTTCCACCCCGAGTCGGTGCTGACCGAGCACGGGCACCGGATGCTGGCCAACTGGCTGGTGGAGTGCGGCGACCAGGGTGCCGTGGCGAGGTCGGCGGGGCTCGCCCCGGTGGTGGGCAGGGCCACGGCGTGACCGCGCTGCGCCCCGAGCGCGAGTCCGGCGCCGGCCGGCACGGCACGGGGGCCCAGGACGCCTCCGGACAGCCGTACGCCCCGGCGCCGTACGACCCGCAGGGCTCGGCGGCGCCGTATCCGCCCCCCGCCGACGACGAGACGATGGCGCTGCGGGTCTCCGGCGAGTTGCCGCCCTGTCGGGCCGCTGCCGCCCCGCCCGCCTCCCGGACGGAGGCGGGGCCCCACGAGGGCCGTGCGGCCCGCAGAAAGGCCGCCAGGCACCGTCACGGGCGCCGTGGCGCCGGCGTACGCCCCGCGGAGCCCTCCCCGGCCCGGAACGGGGTGTCCGCCCCGCTCTCCCGGGTGGAGGCCCGCAGGCAGGCGCGGGCGCGCCGGCCCGGTCCGGCGGTCGTCGCCAGCAGGATCATCGGCGAGCTGTTCATCACCACCGGCGTGGTGCTGCTGCTGTTCGTCACCTACCAGCTGTGGTGGACCAACATCCGCGCGCACGCGCAGGCCGGCTCCGAGGCGCACCACCTCCAGGACGACTGGGCGAGCGGCCGGCGCAGCCCGGGGGCCTTCGAGCCGGGGCAGGGCTTCGCCATCCTGCACATCCCCGCGCTGGACGTGGTGGCGCCGATCGCCGAGGGCACCAGCAAGACGAAGGTGCTGGACAAGGGGATGGTCGGGCACTACGGGCCGGGCGACCTGAACACGGCGATGCCGGACGCGAAGACCGGCAACTTCGGGCTCGCGGGCCACCGCAACACGCACGGGGAGCCGTTCCGGTACATCAACAAGCTCAAGCCGGGCGACGCGATCGTCGTGGAGACGCAGGACACGTACTTCGTCTACCGGATGACGTCGACGCTGCCGGTGACCTCGCCGGCGAACGTCCGGGTCCTGGACCCGGTCCCGGCCGGCTCGGGCTTCACCGGACCGGGCCGCTACATCACGCTGACCACCTGCACGCCGGAGTTCACCAGCACGTACCGGCTGATCGTCTGGGGCAGGATGGTCGAGGAACGGCCGCGCAGCAAGGGCAAGCCGGATGCGCTCGTCAGTTAAAGGGCAGAGGAACTGGTGGCAGCGACCACGGACGACACGGCAGAGCACACCGACGACAGCACCGCGCGGCGCCCGCGCCGCCGAGGCTCCGGCCGGCCGGCCCTCGCCGTCAGCGTGCTCGGCGAACTCCTCATCACGGTGGGCCTGGTGCTCGGCCTGTTCGTCGTCTACTCCCTGTGGTGGACGAACGTCATAGCGGACCGCAAGGCCGACCGGCAGGGCGACAAGGTCCGCGACCGGTGGGCGCACTCCGCCCCCGGCGGCCCCGGCGCGCTGGACACCAAGGACGGCATCGGCTTCCTGCACGTGCCCGCCATGCACAACGGCGAGGTGCTGGTCAAGAAGGGCACGTCCACGGACGTCCTGAACGACGGCGTGGCCGGCTACTACACCGACCCCGTCAAGGCGGCCCTGCCGATGACCGGCAAGGAGGGAAACTTCGCGCTCGCCGCGCACCGGGACGGCCACGGCGCGAAGTTCCACAACATCGACAAGCTGGAGAAGGGCGACCCGATCGTCTTCGAGACCAAGGACAAGTGGTACGTCTACAAGGTCTACGACATCCTCCCGGAGACCTCCAAGTTCGACATCGACGTCCTGGACCGGGTGCCGGAGGAGTCGGGTGTGACGAAGCCCGGCCACTACATCACGCTGACCACCTGCACCCCCGTGTACACCTCCCGCCACCGGTACGTGGTCTGGGGCGAGCTGGTGCGCGTGGACAAGGTCGACAGCGAGCGGACCCCGCCGGCGGAACTGCGCTGACCTCGCGGGCCGCGACGACGGAGCCCCGGCTCCCACCCCGCGAGGGGGAGGGAGCCGGGGCTCTGTGCTGTGCGGTCACCCGAGCCGTGCGGTCACCCGAGCCGTGCGGTCAGTCGAAGAGGCCGCCGCCGTCGTTGTCCTGGTTGTTCCCGCCGCCGCCGTGGCCGTTCCCGCCGCCACCACCGCCACCGCCGCCGAACGTCGTCAGGGTGATCTGCGTGCCGCCGGGGTTGTCGGTCTGCTGGCCGGCCTGCGGGTCCTGGTTGATGACGAACGCGTTGCCGTCGTTGCTGCCGTTGAACTTGATGTTGGTGAAGCCGGCCTGCTGCAACAGCTGCACCGCCTCCGAGACCTTCTTGCCCCGGACGTTCGGCACCTGCTTCTGCGGCTGCTGCTGGACCTTGCCGACCTGGACGGTCACCTGCGAGCCCTTGTCGACCTGGCTGCCGGCGGACGGGACGGTCTGGACGACCTTGCCGTCCTGGCTGGGATCGGTGACGGGCACCTCGGTGCAGTTGCCGGTGAGGTTGCCGGCCTGCATCTGGGCCTTGGCGTCGTCGCAGGACTTGCCGGTGACGTCGGGGACCGTGGCCTTGTCGGGGGCCTTGGCGACGATCAGGGTGACCGTCGAGCCCTTCTCCACCTGGCTGCCGGTGGTGGGGTTCTGCTCCAGGACGCTGTTCGGGTCCTCGGGCGACTCGCGGGTCTGCGTCTCGACCTTGAACTGGTAGTCGCTGCCTTCGAGCTTCGCCTTGGCGTCGTCGAGGCTGAGGCCGACCACACCGGGGACCTGGACCTTCGGCGCGCCCTTCGACACCACCAGGGTGACGGTCTCGCCCTTCTTGAGGTCGGACTTGGGCGCCGGGTCCTGCGAGCAGACGTGGCCCTTGGGCTGGTCCTCGCACTCCTTCTGGGTGAAGGCGGCCTTCAGGCCGACGTTGTCCGCCGAGACCGAGGCGTCCTGCTTGGTCTGGCCCACGAAGTTCGGCACGGAGACCGAGTCGCTGCCCGAGCCGTGGCCGCTGAAGGCGTACTTGCCGATCAGGATGGCGCCGACGAGGACCAGCAGCCCTGCGACGATCAGCAGGATCGTGGAGGCGTTGGACTTCTTCTTCTGCCGGCCGCCGCGCCGGTCGGGCCGGTCGTCGTAGCCGTAGCCGCCGTCGTCCGGGCCCATGGGCGGCAGCATCGTCGTGGCGGCGCCGGCCCCCGGGTCGGAGCGCAGCGCGGTGGTCGACTGGTCGTCGGGGTAGCCGCCGTAGCCGACCGCGCCCAGGGCGGCGGTGGCCGCGACCGGCTGGCCGTCGAGGCAGGCCTCGATGTCGGCGCGCATCTCGTCGGCCGACTGGTAGCGGTAGTCGGGGTCCTTGACCAGCGCGCGCAGCACGATCGCGTCCATCTCGGGCGTGATCTCGGAGTCGAAGACGCTGGGCGACTGCGGCTCCTCGCGGACATGCTGGTAGGCCACCGCGACCGGGGAGTCACCGACGAAGGGCGGGCGGACGGTGAGCAGCTCGTAGAGCAGGCAGCCCGTCGAGTACAGGTCGGAGCGCGCGTCGACCTGCTCGCCCTTGGCCTGCTCGGGCGAGAGGTACTGGGCGGTGCCGATGACCGCGGCCGTCTGCGTCATGGTCATGCCGGAGTCGCCCATGGCGCGGGCGATGCCGAAGTCCATGACCTTGACCTGGCCGTTGCGGGTCAGCATGACGTTGGCGGGCTTGATGTCGCGGTGGACGATGCCGCTGCGGTGGGCGTACTCCAGGCCCTGGAGGATGCCGATGGTCATCTCCATGGCCCGCTCGGGCAGCAGCTTGCGACCGCTGTGCAGCAGCTCACGGAGGGTGGACCCGTCGACGTACTCCATCACGATGTACGGGATGGAGACCCCGTCGATGTAGTCCTCGCCTGTGTCGTAGACCGCGACGATCGCGGGATGGTTGAGCGAGGCGGCCGACTGGGCCTCCCGGCGGAACCGGGCCTGGAAGGAAGGGTCGCGCGCCAGGTCGGCGCGGAGTGTCTTCACCGCCACGGTGCGGCCCAGGCGGGTGTCATGCGCGAGGTACACCTCCGCCATGCCACCACGGCCGAGCACGTGGCCCAGCTCGTACCGGCCGCCGAGGCGACGCGGCTCTTCCATAGCTACCTACCAGCCCTCTCCGTCGGTCCCGGCGGGCACGGTGCGTGCCGCCGGAGCTGCCGTCCGGGCCTACCGTACCCGGATCGCTCTGTGTGACCTGGCCGAGCCCGTCACCCGATACAGGACCGGTATCGCACCATGCACCGATGTGAAGGGGACGTGACAGGGGTCACTTCTTGGAGTTGATGACCGCCTCCATGACGTTCTTGGCGATGGGCGCCGCGAGGCCGCCGCCGGAGATGTCGTCGCGGTTGGCCGAGTCGTCCTCGACCACCACGGCGACCGCGACCGGCGCGCTGCCGTCGCTGGTCCTGGCGTAGGAGATGAACCAGGCGTAGGGCTTGCCGCTGTTGTTGACGCCGTGCTGGGCGGTACCGGTCTTGCCGCCGACCTTGACGCCGCCGCCGATCTGCGCGTTCTTGCCCGTGCCCTGCTGGACCACGGTCTCCATCATCGACTGGAGGATCTGGGCGTTCTTCGACGACAGCGGCCGGCTCAGCTCCTCCGGCTGGGTCTGCTCCAGCGTGTCGAGGTTGGGCGACTGGAGCTTGTCGACCATGTACGGCTTCATCAGCTTGCCGTCGTTGGCGACCGCCGAGACGACCATGGCCATCTGCAGCGGGGTGGCGGCGGTGTTGAACTGGCCGATCGAGGACTGCGCGGTCTGCGACTTGTTCATGTTGTCCGAGAACACCGAGGGGTAGGCCCGGACCGGGGTGTCCTGGTACTCGGTGAAGCCGAACTTCTTCGCCTCGGCGAGCATCTTGGCGTTGCCGAGGTCCGCGCCGATCTTGCCGAAGACGGTGTTGCAGGACCACCGCAGCGCCTGGCGCATGTCGGCGTTCTTGCAGGGGATGTCGCCCTCGTTGGGCAGCGGGGTGCGGGTGCCCGGCATGGTCCACGGGTCCGGCGAGTCGGTGGGCTGTTCGGCCGAGGTGTACAGGCCGTTCTCCAGCGCGGCGGCCGCCGTGACGATCTTGAAGGTGGAGCCCGGCGGATAGGTCTCGCGCAGCGCCCGGTTCAGCGTCGGGTCGTTCGGGTCCTTGTCCTTCAGCAGCTTGTTGCGGGCGTCGCCGTCCGCCTTCGAGGTGCCGGCGAAGGACCCGGGGTCGTACGACGGGTAGGAGGCCAGCGCCAGGATCTTGCCCGTGGACGGTTCGAGCGCGACGACGGCGCCCTTGCCGTGGCCCTTGAGGCCGTCGTACGCCGCCTTCTGGGCCGCCGCGTTGAGCGTGGTGACGACGTTGCCGCCCTGCTTCGGCTTGCCCGTGATCATGTCGAGGGTGTTGCGGAAGAAGAGCCGGTCGTCGTTGCCGGTGAGGATCTTGTCGTCGAGGCTCTCCAGCTGCGTGGCGCCGAAGGCCTGCGAGGCGTAGCCGGTGACCGGCGCCCACATGGGGCCGTCCTTGTACGTCCGCTTGTACTTCAGGTCGTTGATCCCGCTGGTCCTGGTCTCCGTGGACCCGGTGATCGGGGAGCCGTCGACGATGATGTCGCCGCGCGGCGTGGAGTAGCGGGCGATGGTCACGCGGCGGTTGTCGTCGGCGTTCTTGAGGCTGTCGGACTTGACGTACTGGAGCCAGTTGTCGCGGAGCAGCAGGGTGAGGACCAGCAGGCCGCAGAAGATCGCGATCCGGCGCAGGGGCTTGTTCACGGGCGGACCACCTGGGTCATCTCGGCGTCGGGGTTCGAGGCGGGCGCGGGCGCCGGGCGGCGCGCGGTGTCGCTGATCCGGATCAGGATGCCGATCAGTGCCCAGTTGGCGATGACGGAGGAACCGCCGTACGCCAGGAACGGCATCGTCATACCGGTCAGCGGGATCAGGCCCATCACGCCGCCGGAGACGACGAAGACCTGGAGCGCGAAGGCGCCGGACAGGCCCACGGCGAGCAGCTTGCCGAACGGGTCGCGGGCGGCCAGCGCGGTGCGCACACCGCGCTCCACGATCAGGCCGTAGATCAGCAGGATCGCCATCAGTCCCGCCAGGCCCAGCTCCTCGCCGAAGGTGGCGAGGATGAAGTCGGAGTTGGCGGCGAACCGGATGAGCTCGGAGTGGCCCTGGCCGAGGCCGGAGCCGAGGGTGCCGCCGGAGCCGAACGCCCACAGGGCCTGCTGGAGCTGCTCGGAGTGGCCCTTCACGCCGTTGTGGCTCAGCAGGTACTCGTGCATCGGGTCGAGCCATGCCTGCACACGCGACTTCACGTGCGGCTCGATGCCCGCCACGCCGACCGCGCCGCCCGCGGACATCAGCAGACCGAAGACGATCCAGCTGGTCCGCTCGGTGGCGACGTACAGCATGATGACGAACATTCCGAAGAACAGCAGCGAGGTGCCCAGGTCGGTCTCGAAGACCAGGATGAGGATCGACATCAGCCAGACCACCAGGATCGGGCCGAGGTCGCGGCCGCGGGGCAGGTACAGGCCCATGAAGCGGCGGCTGGCCAGGGCGAGCGCGTCCCGCTTCACCATCAGGTAGCCGGCGAAGAAGATGGCCAGGACGATCTTGGCGAACTCACCGGGCTGGATGCTGAAACCGGCGACCGAGATCCAAATCTTGGCGCCGAAGATGTTGGCGCCCAGGCCCGGCACGAGCGGCAGCAGCAGCAGGACCAGCGCGCCGACCATGGAGATGTACGTGTAGCGCTGCAGGACGCGGTGGTCCTTGAGGAAGATCAGGACGACGACGAACAGCGCGATGCCCATGGCCGTGTACATGAGCTGGGTGGGTGCCTTGTTGCCGGCCTGGTGGATGGACTGGAGCAGCTTGGACTGGTCCAGCCGCCAGATCACCACCAGTCCGAGGCCGTTGAGCAGCGTGGCCAGCGGGAGCAGCAGCGGGTCCGCGTACGGGGCGAACTTGCGGACGACGAGATGGGCGACGCCGGCCAGCAGGCCCAGGCCCAGTCCGTAGCTCAGCAGGCCCGAGGGCACCTGGTCGTTGATGGCCAGGCCCACGTTGGCGTACGCGAACACCGGGATGGCGACGGCGAAGACCAGCAGCGCCAGCTCGGTGTTGCGGCGGCTCGGCGCGCCGATGGCGCCGATCGTGGACGTGTGGTGCGTCGGCGAGTTGGTAGTACTGCTCATCGTGTGACAGGGCCTCTCACGGCTTGGCTACTGCTTACCGCACAGCGAGACGACCTTCTGCTCTTCCTCCGAGAGAGTGGGGCCGGGGCTGGGTGTGGGCGCGGTCGCGGTCGTGGACGGAGACGTGGACGGCGGTGTGTCCGCCGACGGGTTCGGCTTCGGTGCCTTGGACGTGAAGGCGGTCCGGGTGGTTCCCGTGCCGCCGGCCTTGCCCTGGCCCGTCTTCGCGCCGCTCGGGGCGCCGGCGGTGACGCGCTCCGCCTCCTTCTTGCACGCGGACGCCTGCACCGACAGCTCGTCGACCTTCTTGCGCGCGTCCTGCAGACCGCCCTCGGAGATAGTCGACTTGACCTGCTTCTGCTGGTACGGCGGCAGGTACTTGAGTTCGATCTCGGGATGGTCGGTCTCCACCTTGGACAGCTTCACCCAGGCCAGGTCCTGGCTGATGCCCCGGTAGAGCGCGACGTGCTCGTCGTTGACGCCGACGAAGTACTGCGTCTGCGTCCAGCGGTAGCCGCCGTAGAGGCCGCCGCCGATGACGGCGAGGGCGAGCACCCCGTACAGGGAGCCCTTGAGCCACCCGCGGCCCTTGCGCGGCTTGACGAAGTCGTCGTCGCCGTAGCCGAGGCCGTCCGTCGGGACGTAACCGGTGGTGTCGCCGGAGCCGGGCGGGCCGAACTCGCCGCCGCCCTGCCCGGGGACCTGGCGGCCGAGGCCGGAGGCGCGGCCGGCCGGGGTCTGCATGATGCCGTTGTCGTGCAGGTGGTGCTGGTTCTCGGCGACCGCGCCGACCACCACCGGGGTGTCGGAGAGCTGGGCGGCGAGGGTGTCGCCGGTGTCCAGGTCGAGGACGTCGGCCACGATGACGGTGATGTTGTCGGGGCCGCCGCCGCGCAGCGCGAGCTGGATCAGCTCCTGCACGGTCTCCTGCGGGCCCTGGTAGCCGGCGAGGGTCTCCTCCATCGTCTGGTGGGAGACGACGCCGGACAGGCCGTCCGAGCAGATCAGGTACCGGTCGCCGGCCCGGACCTCGCGGATCGACAGGTCGGGCTCGACGTGCTCGGCGCTGCCGAGGGCGCGCATGAGGAGGGCGCGCTGCGGGTGGGTGCTGGCCTCCTCCTCGGTGATGCGTCCCTCGTCGACCAGGCGCTGCACCCAGGTGTGGTCCTGGGTGATCTGGGTCAGCACGCCGTCGCGCAGCAGGTAGGCGCGCGAGTCGCCGACGTGCACCAGGCCGAGCCGCTGGCCGGTCCACAGCAGGGCGGTGAGCGTGGTGCCCATGCCCTCCAGCTGGGGGTCCTCCTCGACCATGGAGCGGAGCTGGTCGTTGGCGCGCCGCACCGCGGTGGCGAGCGAGGTGAGGATGTCGGAGCCGGGTACGTCGTCGTCGAGGGCGACGATGGTGGAGATCACCTCGGAGGAGGCGACCTCGCCGGCTGCCTGGCCGCCCATGCCGTCGGCGATCGCGAGCAGCCGCGGGCCGGCGTAACCGGAGTCCTCGTTGCCCTCGCGGATCATGCCCTTGTGCGATCCGGCGGCGAAGCGCAGTGACAGACTCATGCGCACCTCGCCCGTCGGCTCCGGGTACAGCCGATCGTGTCGAGCCACACTGCCCACCCTCCGGTCGGGAGCGCGCCGGAGACCGGGTGACGGCCTGCCGCTGCGTGCTCGCTCCGCTCGCGCTCACTCATGACGTAGCACTACTTCCGCAGCTCGATGACGGTCTTGCCGATGCGGATCGGGGCGCCCAGCGGGATCGGCGTCGGGGTCGTCAGCCGGGACCGGTCCAGGTACGTGCCGTTGGTGGACCCGAGGTCCTCGACGATCCACTGGCCGCCCTGGTCCGGGTAGATCCTGGCATGGCGGCTGGAGGCGTAGTCGTCGTCCAGCACGATCGTGGAGTCGTGCGCGCGGCCCAGGGTGATCGTCTGGCCCTGCAGCGCGACCGTGGTGCCGGTGAGGGTGCCTTCGGTCACCACCAGCTTGGTCGGGGCGTTGCGGCGCCGGCCGCCGCCGCTCTGCTGCCCGCGCTGCTGCGGGGGCGCGGCCGCCGCTGCCTGGCGGGCCGCCTGCCGGCCGGTCTGCTGGGGCCGTGCGGCCTCCCGGCGGGTCCCCCGCTGGGTGACGCGCGTACCGAACAGGTCGCTGCGGATGACCTGCACGGCCACGATCACGAACAGCCACAGTACGGCCAGGAAACCCAGCCGCATGACCGTGAGGGTCAGCTCTGACATTGCCCCCGGTTCACCCTTCGGCTTGCCTATAGATAACGGTGGTGCTGCCCACGACGATCCGCGAGCCGTCGCGGAGCGTAGCGCGGGTGGTGTGCTGCCCGTCCACCACGATGCCGTTGGTGGACCCGAGATCCGCGATCGTCGAGGGCGTTCCGGTCCGGATCTCACAGTGCCGGCGGGAGACGCCGGGGTCGTCGATCCGCACGTCGGCGTCGGTGCTGCGGCCCAGCACCAGCGTCGCGCGGGAGATCTGATGGCGGGTGCCGTTGATCTCGATCCAGTAGCGGGTGCGGCCGGCGGCCGCCGGGGCCTGCGCGGGCCGCTGGGCGGCCGGCGGGTGGCCGTATCCGCCGGGCGGCGGCGAGGCCGGCATGGGGGGCGCGCCCGCGGGTCCCGCGGCCGGCGGG
This sequence comes from Streptomyces sp. NPDC047017, assembly GCF_040644175.1. Classification (NCBI taxonomy): domain Bacteria; kingdom Bacillati; phylum Actinomycetota; class Actinomycetes; order Kitasatosporales; family Streptomycetaceae; genus Streptomyces; species Streptomyces sp. NPDC047017. Next base: position 14,854 of record NZ_JBEYVW010000026.1, read on the forward strand.
GCGGCCGGCGGGTAGCCGTAGCCGCCCTGGGGGGCGCCGCGGCCGGGTGCCGCGGCCGGGCGGCCCGGCTGCGGTCCCTGGGGCGGTCCCTGCGAGGGGCCCTGGGGGGCGGCCTGCTGGTCGCTGGAGGAGGCGAGCGTACGGCTGCGCACCCGGTACAGGCCGGTGTCGAGGTCGTCCGCCTTCTCCAGGTGGACCTTGATCGGTCCCATGAAGGTGTAGCGCTGCTGCTTGGCGTAGTCGCGCACCATGCCGGCCAGCTCGTCGCCGAGCTGCCCGGAGTAGGGGCTGAGCCGCTCGTAGTCCGGCGCGCTCAGCTCCACGATGAAGTCGTTGGGCACGACCGTGCGGTCGCGGTTCCAGATGGTCGCGTTGTTGTCGCACTCGCGCTGGAGTGCGCCCGCGATCTCCACGGGCTGGACCTCGGACTTGAAGACCTTGGCGAAGGTGCCGTTGACCAGACCTTCGAGACGCTGCTCGAACTTCTTCAGGACTCCCATGGGGCACCTCCTCCGTGGTGGCCGTGGCGGCCGTCGCTGCGGGTCCTGCCGTCGTGCTGACGGGTACTGCTTACCTGGTACTGCTTACTGATCGTATCCACGCGCCGGTAAATCGGCTGGTTCCCCCTGTCGGCCCGGTCGACGGGTTGTCGACGCTGCTCTCCGGTTCGTACCCCCGGCGGCTCGTACTCCTGCGTACTTCCGCCGTACCTCTGCGGTACTTCTGCCCAGGATCGTAGAGGCGGCCACGGACCAGTGTCCCGCACCCGGCCGGGGAGCCGCCCCGGCTCCTGGGGAGACGGCCGGGACCGGTACGAGGTTGATACGTGAACAGGTACGGACTGAGACGGAACGCGGTGGCAGGGGACGGTCCGTCCGGGGGCGTCCGGGGGCGGCCGGGAGCGGTCGGGGGCGGTGGGGCGGCCGCGGGCGGGTGGGGAGTACGTGCCGGGGCAGGACGTCTGCCCTGGGGAAAGGGATGTGAATCCACCCGCCGGGGCGTGCTAATGTTCTGCATGTCGGAAGGCGCCGGGCCCGAAAGAAAAGGGAACGGAATCGGAAGACACACCCAATGCGCGGGTGGCGGAATAGGCAGACGCGCTGGATTCAGGTTCCAGTGCCCGCAAGGGCGTGGGGGTTCAACTCCCCCCTCGCGCACAGCTGAAAGTCCCGCAGGTCATCGACCTGCGGGACTTTTGCGTTGCCGTGGGGCGAGGGCCGGTGGGCGGGGTTGTGAGGAAGCTCTCAGGCGGTGCGGGTCGCCCGGGGCCGGGGGAGCTGCCGTGGGAGCCGGGCGCGGGGGCGGTGTGTTCGGGTGGGGGCCGCTGTAGCGTCGGGCCGTCGAGATGACGTGTATGTGACCGTGCGCGGGTGTGTGTGCGGGTGCGGTGGGGGCTGAGGGGGATGACGTGGTGGCGACGACGGTGACCGGGGGCGGGGACGGCCGGGACCTGCGGGACGGGCGTGATCGGCGGGACGGGCGGGTGCCGGTGGTGCCCGGGTTCGCGCGGTGGCCCGGTGGCGGGTCGCCCAAGGCGGAGGGCAAGGCGCTGCGCAAGCGCGTCGCCCGGTCCGCGCACGCCGCCTTCGAGGCGGACGCCGGCCGGCCGGACGCGGTGGCCGCCGTCGAGGAGTCACACCACGGCCGCATACCGGAGCTGATCCCGATCCGGGTCGGCAGGATGGCGGCCACGCCGTTCGCGTTCCTGCGCGGCTCCGCCGGACTGATGGCGTACGACCTCGCCCGCACCCCCGTCACCGGCGTCGGCGCGCAGATCTGCGGCGACGCCCACGCGGCCAACTTCGGCCTGTACGGCGACGCCCGCGGCGGCCTGGTGATCGACCTGAACGACTTCGACGAGACCGTCCACGGCCCCTGGGAGTGGGACCTCAAGCGGCTCGCTGCCTCCCTGGTGCTCGCCGGCCGCGAGGCGGGCTGCGACGAGGAACGCTGCCGCGCCGCCGCCCAGGACGCGGCGGGCGCCTACCGCCGCACCATGCGCCTGCTGGCCCGGCTCCCGGTCCTGGACGCCTGGAACGCCATCGCCGACGAGGAACTCGTCTCCCACACCGACGCCCACGACCTGCTCGGCACCCTGGAACGGGTCTCGGAGAAGGCGCGGGCCAACACCAGCGGACGGTTCGCGGCCAAGGCGACCGAGCGCCTGGAGGACGGCGGGTGGCGCTTCGTGGACGCCCCGCCGGTGCTGCGGCGGGTGCCGGACGCGGAGGCCGCGGCGGTGGCCGCCGCCCTGGAGCGGTACCTGGCCACGCTCTCCGAGGACCGGCTGCCGCTGCTGGCCCGGCACGCGGTGCACGACGTCGCCTTCCGGATCGTGGGCACCGGCAGCGTGGGCACCCGGTCCTACGTCGTGCTGCTGCTCGACCACCGGGGCGAGCCGCTGGTGCTCCAGGTGAAGGAGGCGCGGCCGTCCGTGCTGCTGCCGCACCTGGCGAGGGCCGGTTTCCCGGTGCCGGGGGAGTCCGGGGCGGCCGACGCGCACGAGCCGGCGCACGAGGGCCGGCGGGTGGTGCTCGGCCAGAAGCGCATGCAGGTGGTCAGCGACATCCTGCTGGGCTGGACGACGGTGGAGGGACGGCCCTGTCAGGTCCGCCAGTTCCGCAACCGCAAGGGCAGCGTCGACCCGGCCGCCCTGCCCGCCGACCAGATCGACGACTACGCCCGGATGACCGGCGCCCTGCTGGCCCGCGCCCACGCGCACAGCGCCGACCCCCGCCTGATCGCGGGCTACTGCGGCAAGAACCAGGAACTCGACGAGGCGATCGCCGCGTTCGCCGTCACCTACGCCGACCGCACCGAGGCGGACCACGCCGACCTGCTGACCGCGGTGCGCACGGGGCGGCTGGCGGCGGAGACGGGGGTGTAGCGGGACGGGGCGGGGCGTGAGGAGAGGGCAGCGGGACGGGGGTGCGCGGGGCGTGAGGAGAGGGCAGCGGGACGGGGGTGCGGCGGGACGGGGTGCGGCGGGGCGGGGGTGGCTCGTGTGCCTGGGCCGGGGCGGCGCCGCCGTGGCCTAGGCTGGTCGGGTGACGACCCCGGAAGCTGAGCAGGGCGGCGTCGCCGGAGCGGATCGGGCGACGTCCGAGGCGGCTGCGGCGCGGCCCGAGGAGCGGTTGGAGCGCGCCGTACGCGCCGCCGAGCAGGCGCTCATCGAGTACGAGATCGCGGTGGAGACCTTCCGGGTCGAGATCGAGAACTTCTCCCGGCTGCACCACCAGAGGCTCGGCCCGCTCTACGCCCGCATCGAGGAGCTGGACGCGCGGATCGCGGAGGCGCGGGCCGCGCGCAGCGGCGACCCCGAGGACCTGCGCGCGGCGCGGGAGGCCCGGGCCCGGCTCGCCCCCGTCCCCGGCGTCGAGGAACTCCTGCACGGCTGGATGGACGGCGACGGCCTGTTCCCGGAGGCCGCGGCGATGCTCACCGACCAGCCGGTGCGGCCCCCGCAGCGGGTGCGCCCCAGCGAGGAGGCCCGCGGCCGCTACCGCGAGCTGGTCCGCAAGGCCCACCCCGACCTGGCGCAGGAGGACGGCGAGCGCGAGCGGCGCGAGGAGTTCATGACCCGGGTCAACGCCGCCTACGCCCGCGGCGACGAGAACGAACTGCGCGAACTGGCCGCGGAATGGGCCGCCGGCCCGGCCCCCGCCGAGCACCTGCCGAGCCGCGGCGAGGAACTGTACGCCCGCCTGGAGTGGCTGTCCCGGCGCAAGGAGATGCTCACGCTGGTCGCCAAGGAACTGGAGGACAGCGCGCTCGCCGCGATGCTCCGGCTCGCCCCCGACGACCCCGACGGGCTGCTCGACGAGATCGGCGCCAGGCTCCGGGACGACGTCGCGCAGCGCGAGACGGAACTGGCCGCGCTGCGGGGGCCAGGCTGACGACCGGCGCGGGCCGGCTGCGGCGCGCCTTCCGCCGTGTGCCGTCCGTAGCGCGCGGCGGACGGGGGCGCGTCCGCGTCCGTGTCGGGTAGCGTCGGACCCATGCATTTCGGAGCTGGTGTGCCCACGGCCGAGGTCGCGGACCTCAAGGACGACGACTTCCTGCTGGACGTCCGCGAGGACGACGAGTGGCAGGCGGGCCACGCCGAAGGGGCGCTGCACATCCCCATCAGCGACTTCGTGGCCCGCTACGGCGAACTGACCGAGGCGGCGCCCCAGGACGGCCGGGTCCATGTGATCTGCCGCTCGGGCGGCCGGTCCGCGCAGGTCACGATGTACCTCGTCCAGCAGGGCGTCGACGCGGTGAACATCGACGGCGGCATGCAGGTCTGGGCCGCCTCGGGCCGCCCCGTGATCACCGACGAGGGCCGGCCCGGCCACGTCCTCTGAGCCTCGCCGCGTGCTCCCCGAGCCTCCGGGTCCCCGGTCTCCGGGGCCCGGGGCCCGGGGGGGGGCGCGGGGTTTGTCCTCGGCGGTGCTCAGCGGTCGAAGTCCAGCTCCACCGCCTCCGTCGTCGGACGCGACTGGCAGGCCAGCACATAACCCGCCTCCGTCTCCTCCGGCTCCAGCGCGAAGTTGCGGTCCATGCGCACCTCGCCCGTGACCAGGAAGGCCCGGCAGGTTCCGCAGACGCCGCCCTTGCAGGCGTAGGGCGCGTCGGACCGGTTGCGCAGGACCGTCTCCAGCAGCGTCTCCCCCTCTCGCACCGGCCACGTTCCGCCGCGGCCGTCGAGCCGGACGGTGACCGTGCTGTGCGCGGGAGCGGCCGACGTGGACACGGATGCCGTGCTCGCGTCCACGTGGAAGATCTCCTCGTGGACCCGGGACCGGGCCACCCCGAGTCCGCGCAGCGCCCGCTCGGCCCCCTCCACCAGGCCGTACGGCCCGCACAGGAACCAGCCCGCCACCTCCGGCACCGGCAGCAGCGCCGGAAGCAGCGCCGTCAGCCGCTCCTGGCCGAGCCGCCCGGAGGGCAGTCCGGCCTGCTGCTCCTCCCGGGAGAGCACCGTCACCAGCTGGAACCGCTCGGGGTAGCGGTCCTTCAGGTCGGCGACCTCCTCCAGGAACATGGTCGAGGCGGTCGTGCGGTCGCTGCGGATCAGGCAGAAACGGGCCGCCGGATCGCGGGCCAGCAGGGTGGCGGCGATGGACAGCACCGGGGTGATGCCGCTGCCGCCGACGACCGCCGCGTACAGCCCGGGCGCGGGCTCCAGCGTGAACCGGCCCGCCGGGGTCATGACCTCCAGCGCGTCCCCGGCGGCGATCTCCTTGAGGGCGTACGTGGAGAAGGCGCCGCCCTCCACCAGCCGCACGCCGATCCGCAGGCTCCGCGGTCCCTCGCCGGCGGGGTCCGGGGCCGGTGAGCAGATCGAGTACGTCCGGCGTATGTCGGCCCCGTCGGCCACCCGCCGCAGCGCGAGGTGCTGGCCCGGCGCGTGCCGGTACTCCTCGCGCAGCTCGGGCGGCACGGCGAGGGTGAGGGCGACGGAGTCGTCGGTGAGCCGGTCGACCGCCGTCACGGTCAGCGAGTGGAAGCGGGCCATCACACCTCCTTGAAGTGGTCGAAGGGCTCCCGGCAGGCCAGGCAGCGGCGCAGCGCCTTGCACGCGGTGGAGGAGAACCGGCTGAGCAACTCGGTGTCGGCGGAGCCGCAGTGCGGGCAGGGGACGGGGTCCGGGGCTGGTGCCGAGGCCGGGACCGAGGGGGTGCGGTGCTGCCCGGTGGACCCCGTGGGTCCGGGGGGCACGGTGGACCGGGGTGGGCCGGTGCGGGTGGGGCCGAGGGCCAGCGGGACGGGGGCGGAGGGCGTGCGTACGCGGGGCGGCGCTATGCCGAACTCCCGCAGCTTGCGCCGCCCTTCGGCGGTGATGTCGTCCGTCGACCAGGCCGGGGCGAGCACCGTGCGGACGGTGACCTCCCGCATGCCGTGTCCGCGCAGCACCCGCTCGATGTCCATCGACATGGTCTCGATCGCGGGGCAGCCGGTGTAGGTGGGGGTCAGCTCGACCTCGACCGCGTCGGTGTCGCGCAGGCGCACCGCCCGGACCACGCCCAGCTCCGCCAGGGAGAGCACGGGCAGTTCGGGGTCGGGCACCGAGCCCGCCAGCCGCAGCAGTTCGCCCTCCAGCGCGGTCGCCGCGGTCACCATGTCGCCCCCGGGTGGCTGCGGTGCAGGTGCTGCATCTCGGCCAGCATCGGGCCGAACGGCTCGGTGTGCAGGCCCTGCCGGCCCGCGCCCGCCGTCCAGGCGCCGGAGCGCGGCCCCTCGGGCAGGTCCAGGGTGGCCCGGCGCAGCACGCCGCCCACGGACTCCAGCCAGGCCGCCTCCAGGGCGGCCCAGTCGGCGTCCAGGCCCGGCACCGGCTGGAACATCTCGCCGGTGAACCGCCACAGCGCCTCGCAGGCCCGCCGCATCCGCTCATGGCTGACGTCGGTGCCGTCGCCCAGGCGCAGCGTCCACTGCTCGGCGTGGTCGCGGTGGTAGGCGACCTCCTTGACGGCCTTCCCGGCGAGCGGGGCGAACTCGCCGTCCCCGGTGGCGAGCTGGGCGTACAGCAGATGCTGGTACGTGGAGAAGTACAGCTGGCGGGCGATGGTGTGCGCGAAGTCGCCGTTGGGCTGCTCGACGAGCTGGAGGTTGGTGAAGGCGCGCTCCTCGCGCAGATACGCGAGTTCGTCCTCGTCGCCGGCCGTCGACAGCAGCACCCGGGCCTGGCCCAGCAGGTCGAGGGCGATGTTGGCGAGGGCGACCTCCTCCTCCAGCACGGGGGCGTGGCCCGCCCACTGGCCGAGGCGGTGGGAGAGCACCAGGGCGTCGTCGCCCAGGGCCAGGGCGGCGGTCGCGGGAATCGTGGCCGTCACAGGTGCTTCACCCCTTCGGGGATCTCGTAGAACGTGGGGTGCCGGTAGGGCTTGTCGGCGGCCGGCTCGAAGAAGGGGTCCTTCTCGTCCGGGGAGGAGGCGGTGACCGCCGCGGACGGGACCACCCAGATCGACACGCCCTCGCCGCGCCGCGTGTACAGGTCGCGGGCGTTGCGCAGGGCCATCTCCGCGTCCGGGGCGTGCAGGCTGCCGGCGTGGGTGTGGGACAGTCCGCGCCGGGAGCGCACGAAGACCTCCCACAGGGGCCAGTCGGTGTTCGTCATGCCTGCTCCGCTCCCGTCCTGCCGCCGGTGTCGCCGGCGGCGCCGCTGTGCTTGGCCGCGTGGGCCGCGGCCGCCTCCCGTACCCAGGCGCCTTCGTCGTGCGCCCGCCGGCGCTGGGTGATGCGCTGTTCGTTGCACGGGCCGTTGCCCTTGAGGACGTCCCGGAACTCGGTCCAGTCGATGGCGCCGAAGTCGTGGTGTCCCCGCTCCTCGTTCCACTTCAGGTCCGGGTCGGGGAGGGTCAGGCCCAGGGACTCGGCCTGGGGGACACAGATGTCGACGAAGCGCTGGCGCAGTTCGTCGTTCGAATGGCGCTTGATCTTCCACTCCATGGACTGCGCCGAGTGCTGGGAGGCGTCGTCGGGCGGGCCGAACATCATCAGGGACGGCCACCACCAGCGGTCCACCGCGTCCTGGGCCATCGCGTGCTGCTCGGGGGTGCCCCGGCTCAGGGCCAGCAGCAGCTCGTACCCCTGGCGCTGGTGGAAGGACTCCTCCTTGCAGATGCGGACCATGGCGCGCGCGTACGGGCCGTAGGAGCAGCGGCACAGCGGGACCTGGTTGGTGATCGCGGCGCCGTCCACCAGCCAGCCGATCGCGCCCACGTCCGCCCAGGTCAGGGTGGGGTAGTTGAAGATCGAGGAGTACTTCTGGCGGCCGCTGTGCAGCTTGTCGAGCAGCTCGTCGCGGCTGGTGCCCAGGGTCTCGGCCGCGCTGTACAGGTACAGGCCGTGGCCGGCCTCGTCCTGGACCTTGGCCATGAGGATGGCCTTGCGGCGCAGGGAGGGCGCGCGCGTGATCCAGTTCGCCTCGGGCTGCATGCCGATGATCTCGGAGTGGGCGTGCTGGGCGATCTGCCGGACGAGCGTCGCGCGGTAGGCGTCGGGCATCCAGTCCCGCGGCTCGACGCGCTCGTCCGCGGCCACGGCGGCGTCGAAGGCCCGCTGGTGGACGTCGGATCCCGCGGCGCCGTCCGCGGCGTCGTGCGCCGGGGCGCCGGCTGTCCGGTGCGCGGCTGCTGTGGCCATGGGGTCCCCCTCGACCTCGGCTTCTCCATACTGTCCCGACCGATCGTTCGGTCCGGCGAATTCCATGGTGCGGCCCGCCGCCGTAGGGTGTCAACCGCTGTGGACAACTGCCGGTCCGCCCTGTGGACAACCGCGTGGACGGCCGCCGGGGCCGGGGCGCGAGGCGTCACGGGGCCCCGCCCGGTTCGCGGGCGGGAGTTTCCGGTGCGGCGTCCGCCGTGTCATTCGGGTGAAGGCGACAGACCGGTACGGAATGCCGCCGAGCGCGGTCCCGGCCGGGCCGCACCCGTGTGATCGGGCTGTGCCGCACGGGTGGGCGTGAGTACCGTTCCGTGCAGTCCGAGAACGGGCCGGGATCGGGAAACGGGGCGTGATGGAAGCGTACGGCGGGGGTTCGAACGCCCCGGACAAGCCGGACAAGCCGGACGGGCCGGAGGGAACGGACACGGCGGACGGTGCCGCCGGAGCCGGCGCGTCGGTCCCACCCGCCGGACCGGGCTCGCTCCCCCGGCCGCGGTCGTCCGGCGGGGCGGAACGCCCCGCGGACCCGGCGGCCCTCCCGCCCGCCGGCACCGGGCCCGCCGCCTCTTCCGGGCCCGCTGACCCTTCCGGACCCGCCGCCCCCTCCGCACCCGGCACCGCTCCAGCGCCCGGCACCCCTGCCCCCGGTGCCGCCGAGGGGATCGCCGCGCTCTCCCCCCTCTATCAGGCGGGCGCGGCGCTGGCGCTCGCGGTCGTCGCGGTGGCCGTCTGCGTGCACCTCGGCATGGTGTTCCTGCATGTCGCGCCGTCGAACACGGTGTCGAAAGAGCACGGCAAGGCCGTCGACGAATGGATCTACCCGGAGTTCGAGCAGAACTGGAAGCTGTTCGCGCCGAACCCGTTGCAGCAGAACATCGGCGTACAGGTGCGGGCCGAGACCGGTTCGGCGGGCGGAGACCTCCGCACCACCGGCTGGTACGACCTGTCCGCGCAGGACGGCCGGGCCATCGAGGGGAACCTGCTGCCCAGCCACACCCAGCAGAACGAGCTGCGCCGCGCGCTGGACTTCTACGCCGACACGCACGACGGCGACAGCCGCGCCACGGGCCCGCGCGGCGCCCTGTCGGAGCAGTACCTGCGCCGCATCGTGGTGCTGCGGCTCGACCGCGCGCACGCGGCCGGTGCGGGCGGCCGGCTCGAACGCGTCCAGGTCCGCGTCCGGACCATCAACGTGCCCCCGCCCGCCTGGAGCGGGGAGAAGGTGTCGACCACGCCCGCGTACCGGCTGCTGCCCTGGTGGGCGGTCCCGGCCGGCGAGGCCCAGGGAGGTGTGGCGTGAACCGTCCCCCGTTCTCGGCCGGTGTCGCCCGGGTCACCGACGCGGCGCTCGGCCCCTGCCAGACGGCCGTGATACGCATCGGTTTCTCCGCGACCTGGCTGCTGTTCCTGCTGCGCGAGCTGCCGCACCGCCAGGAGATGTACGGGCCCGACGGCCCGTGGAGCTGGGCCCTCGCCCGGCGGCTGACCGGGGACAACGGCGCCTTCACCGCCCTGATGTGGTTCCGCGGCCAGTTCTGGTTCGAGACCGTCTACGGGCTGGCCGTGCTGTCGAGCGTGCTGCTGCTGCTGGGCTGGCGCACCCGCACCATGTCCGTGCTGTTCATGCTCGGGGTGCTCTCGCTGCAGAACCGCAGTGTCTTCATCGGTGACGGCGGGGACAACGTCCTGCACCTGATGTCGATCTACCTGGTGTTCACCCGGTGCGGGCAGGTGTGGTCGCTGGACGCGCGCCGCGCCGCCCGCGACCGGGCGGCCCGCGCGCGCGGGGAGCGGGTGCCCGACCGGGTCGGCCCCGCGCTGTGGGGCCTGCTCGGTCTCGCCCTGGCCGCGGTCACCGCGGCGGGCAGGACACAGGGCGAGTGGCTGGTGCCCGCCCTGGTGTGGTCGGTGTGGGCGGCCCAGGCGCTGTACTGGGCCGTCGGGCGGCGCGCCGGGTGGGACCAGCCACGGATCCTGCTCGACGTCGTCGCCCGGCTGCTGCACAACGGCGCCCTGCTCGTCATCATGGCGGAGGCCTGCGTGGTCTACGCGACGGCCGGCTGGTACAAGATCCAGGGCTCGCGCTGGCAGGACGGCACCGCCGTCTACTACCCGCTCCACCTGGACTACTTCTCGCCCTGGCCGCACCTGGCCGGCCTGCTGTCCTCCAGCGGGACGATGATGATGCTCGCCACCTACGGGACGGTGATCGTGCAGGTCGCCTTCCCGTTCACGGTGTTCAACCGGCGGGTGAAGAACGTCCTGCTGGTCGCCATGATGACCGAGCACGCGGTGATCGCGGTCGTCCTCGGGCTGCCGTTCTTCTCGCTGGCGATGATCGCGACGGACGCGGTGTTCCTGCCGACGCCGTTCCTGCACCGGCTGGGCGCGTGGGCGGCACGCGCGGGGGGACGCCTGCCGCGGCGCGCGGGCCGGCCGGAGAGGGAGGAGCCGCGCTCGCCGGAGGACGCCGAGCCCGCCCGCGTAGGCTTCCCGGCATGAACGACCCCGTAGGCGCCTGGCACCGGCTCGCGGACAGCGCCGTACTGCTGGACGGCTTCCACGCCCTCAAGCACGCGCTGCGCTTCGGGGCCGAGGTCCCGGTGGCGGTCGCCGCCGACCGTGTGGCGGCCCTCGCCCTCGCCGGCGAACTGGCGCCGGACGTACGGCCCGCGCTGGACGCGCTGTTGGCCGAGGTGCCCCGCGAGACATACGCCTCGCTGGTGCCGCGCCCGCACCCCACCGCCGTGGCCGCGCTCGCCGTACGGCCCTCCCGCGAGGAAGGGCTGCGGGCACTGGCGCGCACGCCCCGCCGTGCGCCGGTCGTCGTCCTGGACCAGCCGCGCAACCTGGGCAACGCGGGGGCGGTGATCCGGCTGGCCGCCGGATTCGGCGCGACCGGGGTGGTCACCACGGGCACCCTCGACCCCTGGCACCCGACCGTGGTGCGCGGCGGCGCGGGCCTGCACTTCGCGACCGTCGTGGAGCGGCTGGCCGTGGCGGAACTCCCGCGCGGGCCGCTGTTCGCGCTCGACCCCGAGGGCGAGGACATCCGCGGGCTGAAGCTGCCCGACGACGCCGTCCTCGCCTTCGGCTCCGAGCGCAGCGGGCTCTCCGCCGAGCTGCGGGCCCGCACCGACCACCTGGTGGCGCTGCCGATGCGCCCCCAGGTCTCCAGCTACAACCTCGCCACCAGTGTGGCGATGACGCTGTACCACTGGAGTGCCACCGGGGGCGCACCCTGAGCGGCTGCCCGGGCCGGGCGCGGGGCTACGCCTCCCGGCGGACCTCCACCACCCGGAAGCGGTTCGCCACGAACGCGCCGTCGGTGAGGGCCGCGTTGGCCGCCGGGTTGCCGCCGGAGCCGTGGAAGTCGGAGAAGGCGGCCGTCTGGTTGACGTACACCCCGCCGGTGAGGTTCAGCGACAGCTGGGCGGCCTCCTCCAGGCAGACCTCCTCGACCGCCCGCGCGACCTCGTCGTCCATCGTGTAGGCGCCCACCGTCATGGCGCCCTTCTCGCGGATCGTGCGCCCCAGCAGCTCCACCGCGCCGGCGGCCGAGTCGACCGCCACGGCGAAGGAGACCGGGCCGAAGCACTCGCTCATGCAGGCGGCCTCGCCGTCCGGCTTGGCGCCGTCCAGCTTCACGATCACCGGGGTGCGGACCACCGCGTCCGGGAAGTCCGGGTGCACGACCTCGCGGGAGGCGAGGGCGACCTCGCCGAGGGCCGCCGCGGCCTCCAGGCGGGCCTTGACGTCCGGGCTGACGATCGCGCCGAGCAGGGCGTTCGCGCGGGCGTCGTCGCCGAGCAGGCCGCCGACCGCCTGAGCGAGGTCCGAGGTCACCTCGTCGAAGGACCTGGGGCCCTCGTCGGTGCGGATGCCGTCGCGGGGGATCAGCAGGTTCTGCGGGGTGGTGCACATCTGGCCGCTGTACAGGGACAGGGAGAAGGCCAGGTTGGCCAGCATGCCCCGGTAGTTCCCGGTCGACTCGACGACGACCGTGTTGACGCCGGCCTTCTCGGTGTAGACCTGCGCCTGGCGGGCGTTGGCCTCCAGCCAGTCGCCGAAGGCGGTGGAGCCGGTGTAGTCGATGATCCTGATCTCGGGGCGGGTGGCCAGGGCCTTGGCGATGCCCTCGCCGGGCCGCTCGGCGGCCAGGGCCACCAGATCGGCGGCGAAGCCGGCCTCGGCCAGCACCTCGCGGGCGACCTGGACGGTGAGCGCGAGCGGCAGCACCGCGCGCGGGTGGGGCTTGACCAGGACCGCGTTGCCGGTGGCCAGGGAGGCGAACAGGCCCGGATAGCCGTTCCAGGTGGGGAAGGTGTTGCAGCCGATGACCAGGGCGATGCCCCGGGGGACCGGGGTGAACTCCTTGGTGAGGGTGAGCGGGTCGCGCTTGCCCTGCGGCTTGGACCACTCGGCGCTCGCGGGGGTGCGCACCTGCTCCGCGTAGGCGTAGGCTACCGCTTCCAGGCCGCGGTCCTGGGCGTGCGGGCCGCCCGCCTGGAACGCCATCATGAACGCCTGGCCGGAGGTGTGCATGACCGCGTGCGCGAACTCGTGCGTCCGGTCGCTGATCCGCTGGAGGATCTCCAGGCAGACCGCGGCACGCGTCTCGGGCCCCGCGTCGCGCCACGCCCGCTGCCCTGCCTTCATGGCGGGCAGCAGCACGTCGATGTCCGCGTGCGGGTACGTCACGCCCAGCTCGATGCCGTACGGCGAGACCTCGCCGCCCACCCAGTCGTCCGTGCCGGGCTGGCCGAGGTCGAGGCGGGTGCCCAGGACGGCGTCGAAGGCGGCCTTGCCCGCGGCCGCGTCCAGGCTGCCGTGCTCGCCGTAGGCCTTGGGGTGCTCGGGGTGGGGCGACCAGTACGCGCGGGTGCGGATCGCTTCCAGGGCCTGGTCGAGAGTGGGCCGGTGGCGGGCGATGAGCTCGTGCGCGGTCGGTTCGGCGGCCATGCGGGACCAACTCCTTGTCTCACGAGCTCCTCGTCGAGCTCATGACCTGGCAGAAACATGGGCGGGGACAGCCGGTCAGAGTTAGAGTAACCGAACGATCGGTCGGGACAAGAGGCTCCGCCGCATCTGTGGAAAAGTCCCGGCGGGGGGACCGCCGCGCCGGTGGAAAACGCCGTGCGGGAGGATCGCGCACATGACAGCACTGGACCTCAGCAGCCCCGTGGCCGTCGTCGGCACCGGCACCATGGGCCAGGGCATAGCCCAGGTCGCGCTGGCCGCCGGCCATGTCGTACGGCTGTACGACGCCGTGCCCGGGCGGGCCGCGGAGGCGGCCGCGGCGATCGGCGCCCGGCTCGACCGGCTCGTCGCGAAGGACCGGCTCACCGGCGCCGACCGGGACGCGGCCCGCGCCCGGCTGGAGCCCGCCGCGAGCCTGGCCGGACTCGCCGACTGCGCGCTGGTCGTCGAAGCCGTCCTGGAGCGCCTGGACGCCAAACAGGACCTGCTGAAGGAGCTGGAGGACGTCGTCGCCGACGACTGCCTGCTCGCCACCAACACCTCGTCCCTGTCGGTGACCGCCATCGGCGGCGCGCTGCGCAACCCCGGCCGCTTCGTGGGCCTGCACTTCTTCAATCCGGCGCCGCTGATGCCGCTGGTCGAGGTCGTCTCCGGGTTCGCCACGGACGTCACGTCGGCCACGCGCGCGTACGAGATGGCCCGCGCCTGGGGCAAGACCCCGGTGGCCTGCGCCGACACGCCCGGGTTCATCGTCAACCGCATCGCGCGCCCCTTCTACGCCGAGGCGTTCGCCGTGTACGAGGGCCAGGCCGCCGACCCGGCCACCATCGACGCCGTGCTGCGCGAGTCCGGCGGGTTCAGGATGGGCGCCTTCGAGCTGACCGACCTCATCGGGCAGGACGTCAACGAGTCCGTCACGCACTCCGTGTGGCGGTCCTTCTTCCAGGACGTGCGCTTCACGCCCTCGCTGGCCCAGCGGCGCCTGGTCGAGTCCGGCCGGCTCGGCCGCAAGAGCGGCCACGGCTGGTACGACCACGGCGAGGGCGCCGAGCGCCCCGAGCCGCACACCGCCGAGCGCGCCCGGCCGCCCGCGTACGTCGTCGCCGAGGGCGACCTGGGCCCGGCCGCCGAACTGCTCGCGCTGATCCGCGAGGCGGGCGTCCCCGTGCGCGAGGAGGACGAGGACCACGGCACCCGCCTGGTGCTGCCCAGCGGCGGACAGCTCGTCCTCGCCGACGGGCAGACCTCGGTGGAGTTCCGGGACGTCGTCTACTTCGACCTGGCGCTCGACTACCGCCGGGCCACCCGGATCGCCCTGTCCGCCTCCCAGGACACCGCCCCGCAGACCCTGACGGAGGCCATCGGCCTGTTCCAGGCGCTCGGCAAGGACGTCAGCGTCATCGGGGACGTCCCCGGCATGATCGTCGCCCGCACGGTCGCCAGGATCGTCGACCTGGCGCACGACGCCGTCGCCAAGGGCGTGGCCACCGAGGAGGACATCGACACCGCGATGCGGCTGGGCGTCAACTACCCCCTCGGCCCCTTCGAGTGGAGCCGCCGCCTCGGCCGCACCTGGGCCTACGGCCTCCTGGACGACCTGCACCTGCGCGACCCCTGCGGACGCTACGCCCCCTCCCTCGCGCTCTACCGCCACGCGTACGCCACCGACAAGCGGGAGGCCGCCTCATGACCACCGCCAGACGCGACACGTACACCCCGCAGACGCTGCTCTCGGTGGCCGTGCGGGTCTTCAACGAGCGCGGCTACGACGGCACCTCCATGGAGCACCTGTCCAAGGCGGCCGGCATCTCCAAGTCGTCGATCTACCACCATGTCTCCGGCAAGGAGGAGCTGCTGCGCCGTGCCGTCAGCCGGGCGCTGGACGGGCTCTTCGGGATCCTCGACGAGGAGCACGCGCGCGTGGGGCGTGCCTCCGGGCGCCTGGAGTACGTCGTACGGCGCATGGTCGAGGTGCTCATCGCCGAACTGCCGTACGTCACGCTGCTGCTGCGGGTGCGCGGCAACACCGAGACCGAGCGCTGGGCGCTGGAGCGGCGCCGCATGTTCGACCACCGGGTGGCCGAGCTGCTGACGGCGGCGGCGGCCGAGGGCGACGTGCGCGGCGACGTGGAGGTGCGGCTCGCCACCCGGCTCGTCTTCGGGATGATCAACTCGATCGTGGAGTGGTACCGGCCCGACGGGCGCGGCATGAGCGAGCGCGAGGTGGCCGAGGCGGTCACCCACCTGGTCTTCGGAGGACTGCGCAGCGCCGGCTGACCGCCCCCGGGGCCCCGGCGGCGTGGGTACGCGCGCGGGCGGGGCGCCGGGAGAGATGAGTACGCCGCCCGATGCCCCGGCCCGCCGCCGGTGATGGGCTGGACGCATGCCTCGCGACGACTCACGGCCGGGCGCCGGCCACCCCACGTGGTGGCGGGCGCCGCTCGTGGCCACCCTGCTGGGACTGCCGTTCCTGGTGGCGGAGTACCGCTGGTTCGCGTCCCAGGACGGCCCGGGCGCCTTCGGCGGCGTGCTCTACTGGGCGACCGGCCTGCTCGCCCTCGCCTGGCTGCTGCCGCACCGCCGCCCCGCACGGACACCGCGGATGCTGAGCGCGGGTGCCGGACTGGGCTGCGCACTCCTGCCGGGGCTGATGGCCATGCTGCTGATGGGCGCGGCGGCGGCCTCGCACTGACGGCACGGCCGCGCCGCCACCCGCGCGGCTCCGCGTCGGGCACGAAGCCCGCACCTCACCCCTGTGGCTCCAGGTCCTCCTCCTCGAACACCAGCAGGGTGCGGGTGCTGAGCACCTCGGGAATGGCCTGGAGCCGGGTGAGCACCACCTCGCGCAGGGCCCGGTTGTCCGGGGTGTGCACCAGCAGGAGTACGTCGAAGTCGCCGCCCACCAGGGCGATGTGGGAGGCGCCGGGCAGCCGGCGCAGCTCCTCGCGCACCGTGCGCCAGGAGTTCTGCACGATCTTCAGCGTGATGTACGCGGACGTGCCCTGCCCAGCGCGTTCATGGTCGACGCGGGCGCCGAAGCCGCGGATGACGCCGTCCTCGACGAGGCGGTTGATGCGGGCGTAGGCGTTGGCGCGCGAGACGTGCACCCGTTCGGCGACCGACCGTATCGAGGCGCGGCCGTCCGTCTGGAGCATCCGCAGGATGTCCTGGTCGATGGCGTCCAGCGGGCGGGCCGCCGAGGGGGCGGTGCCGTCCGGACCCTCGGCCATTTGTTCAGGTGCCATGTCCTCCCGCCTCTCCACCATGGACGCGCTGCGTCCATCCCAGGCTGTGGAGAACCGTTTGTCCACAGCCTGGGGCCGCCTGTAGCCAAATTGTGCCGACGACCGAACAATCGGTAGGTGAGGCGGGTCACAGCCGACGCGCCTCCCGTAGCCGTCCGCACGAGGAGGTGCCGTCATGACGGTCATGGAGCAGCGAGGCGCTTACCGGCCATCACCGCCGCCCGCCTGGCAGCCCCGTACCGACCCCGCGCCGCTGCTGCCCGACGCCGAGCCCCACCGCGTCCTGGGCACGGAGGCGGCCGCGAAGGCCGATCCGGAGCTGCTGCGCCGTCTGTACGCGCAGCTGGTCCTCGGCCGCCGGTACAACACCCAGGCCACCGCCCTCACCAAGCAGGGCCGGCTCGCCGTCTACCCCTCCAGCACCGGCCAGGAGGCCTGCGAGGTCGCCGCCGCGCTCGCCCTCGAAGAGCGCGACTGGCTCTTCCCCAGCTACCGCGACACGCTCGCCGTCGTCGCCCGCGGTGTGGACCCGGTCGAGGCCCTCACGCTGCTGCGCGGCGACTGGCACACCGGCTACGACCCCGGCGAGCACCGGGTCGCCCCGCTGTCCACCCCGCTGGCCACCCAGCTTCCGCACGCCGTCGGCCTCGCCCACGCCGCCCGGCTCACGGGCGACGACGTGGTCGCCCTGGCCATGGTCGGCGACGGCGGCACCAGCGAGGGCGACTTCCACGAGGCGCTGAACTTCGCCGCGGTCCGCCGCGCCCCGGTCGTCTTCCTGGTGCAGAACAACGGCTTCGCCATCTCGGTGCCGCTCGCCAAGCAGACCGCCGCGCCCTCCCTCGCCCACAAGGCCGTCGGGTACGGCATGCCGGGCCGCCTGGTCGACGGCAACGACGCCGCGGCCGTCCACGAGGTGCTCGCCGACGCCGTACGGCACGCGCGCGCGGGCGGCGGCCCCACCCTGGTCGAGGCGGTGACGTACCGCATCGACGCGCACACCAACGCCGACGACGCCACCCGCTACCGGGGCGACGCGGAGGTGGCGACCTGGCGCGACCACGACCCGGTCGGCCTGCTGGAACGCGAGCTGACCACGCGCGGGCTGATCGACGAGGCGGGCCTCGCGACCGCCCGCGAGGCCGCCGAGGCCATGGCCGCGCGGCTGCGCGAGCGCATGAACCAGGACCCGGTGCTCGACCCCATGGACCTGTTCACCCATGTCTACGCCGAGCCGACCCCGCAACTGCGCGAACAGCGCGAGCTGTTGCGGGCGGAGCTGGCGGCCGAGCCGGAGGAGGGCACGGCCCGATGACCACCGTCGCCCTCAAACCGGCCACCATGGCCCAGGCCCTCACGCGCGCGTTGCGCGACGCGATGGCCGCCGACCCCGCCGTGCACGTGATGGGCGAGGACGTCGGCACCCTCGGCGGTGTCTTCCGCGTCACCGACGGCCTCGCCGCGGAGTTCGGCGAGGAGCGCTGCATGGACACGCCGCTGGCCGAGGCCGGCATCCTCGGCACCGCCGTCGGCATGGCCATGTACGGCCTGCGCCCGGTCGTCGAGATGCAGTTCGACGCCTTCGCCTACCCGGCGTTCGAACAGCTCGTCAGCCATGTCGCCAAGATGCGCAACCGCACGCGTGGCAGGACGCCCCTGCCGCTGACGATCCGCATCCCCTACGGCGGCGGCATCGGGGGCGTCGAGCACCACAGCGACTCCTCCGAGGCGTACTACATGGCGACCCCCGGGATCCATGTCGTCACGCCCGCGACCGTCGCCGACGCCTACGGGCTGCTGCGCGCCGCGATCGCCTCCGACGACCCGGTCGTCCTCCTCGAACCCAAACGGCTGTACTGGTCGAAGGACACCTGGAACCCGGACGAGCCGCCCGCGGTCGACCCGATCGGCCGCGCCGTGGTGCGGCGCACCGGCCGCAGCGCCACCCTCATCACCTACGGCCCCTCCCTGCCCGTCTGCCTCGAAGCCGCCGAGGCGGCTTCGGCCGAGGGCTGGGACCTGGAGGTCGTCGACCTGCGCTCGCTGGTGCCGTTCGACGACGAGACGGTGTGCGCGTCGGTGCGGCGCACCGGACGGGCGGTCGTCGTGCACGAGGCGGGTTCCTTCGGCGGTCCGGGCGGGGAGATCGCCGCCCGGGTCATGGAGCGCTGCTTCCACCACCTGGAGGCGCCGGTGCTGCGGGTGGCCGGGTTCGACATCCCCTACCCGCCGCCGATGCTGGAGCGGCACCACCTGCCCGGCGTCGACCGGATCCTGGACGCGGTGGCGCGCCTGCAGTGGGAGGCCGAGAGCTGATGGCACAGGTGCTGGAGTTCAGGCTCCCCGACCTGGGGGAGGGACTGACGGAGGCGGAGGTCGTCCGCTGGCTGGTCGAGGTGGGCGACGTCGTCGCCGTGGACCAGCCGGTCGTCGAGGTCGAGACCGCCAAGGCGATGGTCGAGGTGCCCTGCCCCTACGGGGGTGTGGTCACCGCCCGCTTCGGCAAGGAGGGCGAGGAACTTCCCGTGGGCGCGCCGCTGCTGACGGTCGCGGTGGGGGAGGCGTCCGCCGGGGCGCCGGGGGGCGCTGGGGCTTCCGGGGCGGCTGCCGGGGGCGGGGGCGGTGACTCCGCGGACTCCGGTGGGTCCGGGAACGTGCTGGTCGGGTACGGCACGGGGGCGCCGCCGGCGCGGCGGCGGAGGGTGCGGCCGGTCGTCGGGGCGGGTGGCACGGCCAGTGGGACCAGTGGGACCAGTGGGACCGGCGGGACTGGTAAGACCGGTGCGGCTGGAGGTGCTGGAGGTGCTCGTTCCGCCGGTGTCGCCGGTGTCGCCGGTGTGGCCGGTGTCGCCGGTGCTGCCGAGGTGGTCGACGGGGAAGTGGCGGCCGCGGCCGGGCGGTTGGCCGGCGGGCCCGTTCCCGTGATCTCCCCGCTGGTGCGCCGGCTCGCCCGGGAGAACGGGGTGGACCTGCGCGGTCTCGCGGGCTCGGGGCCCGAAGGGCTGATCCTGCGCGCGGACGTCGAGGACGCCGTCAGGGCCGGTACGGCCCCCGGGCGGGCCGCGGCCGAGGCGACGCCGGCGCCGGTGGTCCCGTCCGGTGCGGGCGGGCCCGTCACGGCGGCGGCCGCCGGTACCCGGGTGCCGCTCAAGGGCGTCCGCGGTGCCGTCGCCGACAAGCTGTCCCGCAGCCGCCGCGAGATCCCCGACGCGACCTGCTGGGTGGACGCCGACGCCACGGAGCTGCTGCGCGCCCGTACGGCGATGAACGCGTCCGGCGGTCCGAAGGTCTCGCTGCTCGCGCTCCTCGCCCGGATCTGCACGGCCGCGCTCGCCCGCCACCCGGAACTCAACTCCACGGTCGACACCGAGGCCAGGGAGATCGTCCGGCTGGAGCGCGTGCACCTGGGCTTCGCCGCGCAGACCGATCGCGGGCTGGTCGTGCCCGTCGTGCGGGACGCGCACACGCGGGACGCCGATGCGCTGACCGCCGAGTTCGCCCGGCTCACCGAGGCGGCCCGCGCGGGCACCCTCACCCCCGGGGAACTCACCGGCGGCACCTTCACGTTGAACAACTACGGCGTGTTCGGCGTGGACGGCTCCACCCCGATCATCAACCACCCCGAGGCCGCCATGCTCGGCGTGGGCCGCATCGTCCCCAAGCCGTGGGTGCACGAGGGCGAGCTGGCGGTGCGGCAGGTCGTGCAGCTCTCGCTGACCTTCGACCACCGGGTCTGCGACGGCGGTACGGCGGGCGGGTTCCTGCGGTACGTGGCCGACTGCGTGGAACAGCCGGCGGTGCTGCTGCGCACGTTGTGACGGCGGGGGGCGCGCCCGCGCCCGCGTTCCCGGGGCCCGGGGGCGGGACGCATACTCGGTGGATGACCGCCCACGAGCCACCCGGCGCACCCGGCGCACCCGGCGCACCCGGCGCACCCGGCGCACCCGGCCTGCCGGGCAGCGGCCTCGCGCCGGTCTACGACGCCGTCGTGCTGGCCGGTGGTGCCGCGCGGCGGCTCGGCGGCGCCGACAAGCCCGGGATGCGGGTCGGCGGGCGCGCTCTACTGGACCGCGTGCTCGGCGCCTGCGCCGACGCGCGCACCACCGTCGTCGTGGCCGGGCCGCGGCCCACGGCACGGCCGGTGCGCTGGGCGCGCGAGGAACCGCCCGGCGGCGGCCCGCTCGCCGCGCTCGCCGCCGGGCTGCGGCACACCACGGCGGAACGGGTCGTCGTCCTCTCGGCCGACCTCCCGTTCCTCGAACCGGCCACGGTACGGCGGCTGCTGGCCGCCCTGCCCCCGGACGGCACCGACGCCGCCCCGGTCACCGGCCGCGCCGACGCCGCCCTGCTCACCGACGCCGACGGGCGCGACCAGCCGCTTGTCGCCGCCTACCGTGCGGGGGCGCTGCGCCGCGGGCTGGCGGAGCTGGTGCGGGAGCACGGCACGCTCACCGGGCTGCCGCTGCGCCGGCTGACCGCCGGGCTCGGCCTCACCCGCGTTCCCGATCACCTCGCGTCGTTCGACTGCGACACCTGGGACGACATCGCCATCGCCAGGGCACGCATCAGGGAGCATGGGCACGTGCTGGATGAATGGATCTCCGCAGTCAAGGACGAGCTGGGCATCGACCTGGACGTCGACACGGGCGTGCTGCTCGACCTCGCCCGTGACGCCGCCCACGGCGTGGCCCGGCCCGCGGCTCCCCTGACCACCTTCCTCGTCGGCTACGCGGCCGCCCGCGCCGGGGCGGGCCCCGAGGCGGTCGCCGAGGCCGCCCGCAAGGCCGCCGCCCTCGCCCTGCGCTGGGCGGACGAGGGGACGACGGCCGAGGGGACGCCGGCCGAGGGCGAGGCCGACGTGGCCCCCGACGCCACCCCCGACACCCGCCCGGACGCCACCCCGACGCCCACCACCGGCTCCGGCCCCACCCCCACCGCCGGCACGGGCACTGGCTCCGGCGCCGGCCCCACCCCCACGCCCAACACCCCCAGCCCAGACACCCGCCCCGACACCCGCCCGGACGCCGCCGGATGACCGCCCGCGGCGTGCGGACCGGCGTGGACGCCGAGGATCTCGACGTCGAGGAGGCCCTCGCACTTGTGAAGGAAGGCAGCGGCCGCACCCCGGGCGGCGGCGACGGGCCGGCCCCCGGCGGCGTCCCCTCCCCCGGCCACGCCTCCGGCGCTCCCGGCCCCATCTCCGCCCCCGGCCAGGCCCAGCAAGGCCACGGCACCCCCGCCGCCGACTGCGGCGACCCCGCCGTCCCCGGCGACCAGGCCATCTCCTGGCCCCGGGCCCGGGAGACCGCGGCCCGGGCCGGCCGCGCCGGTGGCGGCCGTCCGCCCGTCTCCGTCCCGCTGGACGCCGCCCTGGGCCTGGTCCTGGCCGAGCCGCTCGCCGCCCTCACCGACCTGCCCTCCTTCGACACCTCCGCGATGGACGGCTGGGCGGTCGCCGGGCCCGGCCCCTGGGACGTGCGCGAAGGCGGCGCGCTGGCCGGGCACGCCCAGCCCGAGCCGCTGACCGACGGGGAGGCGGTCGGGATCGCGACCGGCGCCCGCGTCCCCCAGGACACCACCGCCGTGCTGCGCACCGAGCACGGCCGCACCGACGCCAAGGGCAAGCTGCACTCCCTGCGCGACATGGGCCACGGCCAGGACATCCGCCCGCGCGGCCAGGAGTGCCGCGGCGGGGAGCAGCTGCTGCCCGCCGGCACCCTGGTCACCCCGGCCGTGCTGGGCCTGGCCGCGGCCGCCGGGTACGACACGGTCACCGTGGTGCCCCGCCCCCGCGTGGAGGTCCTGGTCCTCGGGGACGAGCTGCTCACCGAGGGGCTGCCGCACGAGGGCCGGATCCGGGACGCGCTCGGGCCGATGCTGCCGCCCTGGCTGCGCGCGTTCGGCGCCGAGGTGACCGGCGTGCGCCGGATCGGGGACGACGCCAGGGCCCTGCACAAGGCCCTCACCCGGTCCGAGGCCGACCTGATCGTCACCACCGGGGGGACCGCGGCGGGACCCGTCGACCATGTCCACCCCACGCTGCGCCGGATCGGTGCCGAACTGCTGGTGAACGGGGTCGCGGTGCGGCCCGGCCACCCCATGCTGCTGGCCCGCACCAAGGAGGACCAGCACCTCGTCGGCCTGCCCGGCAACCCCCTCGCGGCCGTCTCCGGCCTGCTCACCCTCGCCGAGCCGCTGCTGCGGACGCTGGCCGCCCGGCCGGCCCCGGAGCCGTACGCGCTGCCACTGCACAGCGCCGTGCACGGGCACCCGTACGACACCCGGCTCGTGCCCGTGGTGCTGCGCGGCGACCACGCGGCCGTGCTGCACTACAACGGGCCCGCCATGCTGCGCGGGGTGGCGGCGGCCGACGCGCTGGCCGTCGTACCGCCGGGCGGTGCCCGGCCGGGGCAGGAGACCGAGCTGCTCGATCTGCCCTGGGCCGCCGCCGGGATCGGGGTGTGTTTCACGTGAAACTTCCGGGCCATGACGCGATCGCCCGCCAGGCGGACGAACATCTCGTGACCCACCGGGTGAGACTGCCGAGAAAAGTGGTGGACCGCCCGATACGCCAGGTCGGCAGGCGGCTGGCCATGGCGTTGCTGGTCCTGGCGCTGACCGTGCTCGTCGTCTACGCCGACCGGGACGGGTACCACGACAACGCCGACAGCTCCGTCGACCTCCTGGACGCGGCGTACTACGCGACGGTGACCCTGTCCACCACCGGGTACGGCGACATCACCCCGGTCAGTGACAGCGCCCGGCTCACCAACATCCTCGTCATCACGCCGCTGCGCGTGCTGTTCCTGATCATCCTCGTCGGCACCACGCTCGAAGTCCTCACCGAGCGCACCCGCGAGGAATGGCGCCTGAGCCGCTGGAGGGCCACCTTGCGCGAGCACACCGTCGTCGTCGGCTTCGGCACGAAGGGGAGGTCGGCGATCCAGACCGTCTGCGCGACGGGGCTGAAGAAACAGCAGGTCGTCGTGGTCGACCCCAGTGCCAAGGCGATCGAGGCGGCCACCGCGGAGGGGTATGCGGGCGTGGTCGGCGACGCCACGCGCAGCGAGGTGCTGGGGCGCGCCGAGGTGCGGCGGGCGCGGCAGATCATCATCGCGGCCCAGCGGGACGACACGGCCGTCCTGGTGACCCTCACGGCCCGCCAGCTCAACCGGACGGCGAAGATCGTCGCCGCCGTGCGCGAGGAGGAGAACGCGCCGCTGCTCAAGCAGTCCGGCGCGGACGCGGTGATCACCAGCGCGAGCGCGGCGGGACGGCTGCTGGGGCTGTCCGTGCTCAGCCCCGCCGCCGGCATGGTCATGGAGGACCTCATCCAGCAGGGCAGCGGGCTGGACATGGTCGAACGCCCTGTCATGAAGGCCGAGGTGGGCAGGAGCCCGCGGGAGTCGGACGATCTGGTGGTGAGCGTCCTGCGCGGGCACCGGGTGCTCGGTTACGACGATCCCGCCGTCGCCGAACTGCAGTTGACGGACCGCCTGATCACCATTGTCCGCGCCACCCCGGGCACCCAGGTCACCCCGGACACCCGCCCCCTGGGCCGACAGGGTGGGGCGCCCGGCGAGGAGTAGCGTCGGCGCCATGCATGCGATCACGATTCCCGAACCCGGTGGCCCCGACGCGTTGGTGTGGGACGAGGTACCGGATCCCGTGCCCGGTGAGGGGGAAGCGCTGGTCGAGGTGGTGGCCGGCGCCGTCAACCGGGCCGACATCCTCCAGCGGCAGGGGCACTACGAGCCGCCGCCCGGCGCCTCGCGCCTGCCCGGCCTGGAGTGCTCCGGACGGATCGCCGCCCTCGGGCCCGGGGTGACCGGCTGGGCGGTCGGCGACGAGGTGTGCGCACTGCTCGCGGGCGGCGGCTACGCCGAGAAGGTGGCCGTACCGGCCGGCCAGCTGCTGCCGGTGCCCGAGGGCGTCGACCTCCGGCAGGCCGCCGCGCTCCCCGAGGTGGTCTGCACCGTCTGGTCGAACGTCTTCATGGTGGCCCACCTCCGCCCCGGCGAGACCCTGCTCGTGCACGGCGGCTCCAGCGGCATCGGCACGATGGCCGTCCAGCTCGCCCGGGCCGCGGGCTCCCGGGTCGCCGTCACGGCGGGCACCAGGGAGAAGCTGGACCAGTGCGCCGAGCTGGGCGCCGACATCCTGATCAACTACCGCGAGCAGGACTTCGTCGAGGAGATCCGGCAGGCCACGGACGGGGCGGGCGCCGATGTCATCCTCGACAACATGGGCGCCAAGTACCTCGACCGCAACATCCGGGCGCTCGCCGTCAACGGCCGGCTGGCGATCATCGGCATGCAGGGCGGCGCCAAGGGCGAGCTGGACATCGGCGCCCTGCTGAGCAAGCGGGCGGCGGTCAGCGCGACCTCGCTGCGCGCCCGTCCGCTCGGTGAGAAGGCGGCCATCGTCGCCGCCGTACGCGAACACGTGTGGCCGCTGCTCGCCGACGGCGCCGTGCGGCCGGTGGTCGACCGGGAGGTGCCGATGCCCGACGCCGCGGCCGCCCACCGGATCGTCGAGGAGAGCGGGCACATCGGCAAGGTGCTGCTGGTGGTGCCCTGACCGGACCCGAGCAGGGTCCTGACCGGTCCCGAGCAGTGCCCCGACCGGACCCGAAAAAGGGATCTGAACGGCCCCGAGCAGTGCCCCGAGCGGCCCCGCCGGGTCCGCAGGCCGTGAGTCCCGTCCGGTGCGCGGGTCCTAGGGTCCGCGCACCCGCAGGGCGATGAAGGTCAGGCCCAGGCCGAGGCCGATCAGGACCAGTCCGCTGCCCAGTGGCAGCAGGCCCAGGACGGGACCGCCCGCCTGGCCGCCCCGGGTCTCGGTCGCCGGGGCGATCGTGCCGGGGGGCCGGGCGACCGGACGGGTGGCCGCCGTCGGCGACGGCGAGGGCGCCGGTGCGCGGCTCGTGTCACCGGGGTCCCCGCGCCGGTGACGCCGTGGGCCGCCGCCGCCCTCGTCGCCCTTCCCCTCGGTCCGCGGGCCGTGCGGCCGGCCGGGCCGCTGCCGCTCCTCGTCCGCCGTGCTCCCGGCGCGCGCCGGTGCGGAGCCGGACGGTGCCGCGTTCCGGTCGGCGGCGGTCGAGGAGGCGGACGCCGGGGAGGGGGCCGCGGAGGAGGCGGCCGTGGACCCGGACGCGGCGGGGGAGCGGGACGGCCGTGCCGGGGTGCCGGTGGCCGGGCGGGACGCCGCGACCGGGGACGCGGACGTCGTGGCGTACGCCGAGGCGGAGGAGGACGGCACGTCCGCCGGGGAGCACGCCGCGGCGGGAGCACCGGGCAGGACGACCGCCCCCAGCACCAGCAGCGGCCCCGTGACGCGCAGGGCGAGACGCGGCCATGGAGTCACGTCGGGACCCCCTCACGGTGCCGGACGGTTCACAGGCGCGCCCGGTGGAGCGGTGGCGCGGCGCCTTGGTGGTACAACCCTCACATCACTGGCCCGATCCGGCATTCCGGGTACGGCCGCCAGGTCGAATCCACCGCACGGTCCGGACCGGCCGCCCCGTCACGGGCGCGGCGGACGGACGCACCCGGGGGGCGCCCGGAGGACGGGACGGGCGGGTGCGCGACAATGGCCGCATGGAGATGCCGAGGAACGAACGGTCGCCGGAGAACCCGCAGATCCTGGTCGTGGGCCAGGACGGCATGGCACTCGGCGGCGGTGGGGACGACGACTCGCGCGAGACCCCCGTGACGGAGCAGGTGGAGCAGCCCGCGAAGGTCATGCGGATCGGCAGCATGATCAAGCAGCTGCTGGAGGAGGTCCGCGCCGCTCCCCTGGACGAGGCCAGCCGGGCCCGGCTCAAGGAGATCCACGCCAGCTCGGTCAAGGAGCTGGAGGACGGCCTGGCGCCGGAACTCGTGGAGGAGCTGGAGCGGCTGTCCCTGCCGTTCACGGACGAGAGCATCCCCAGTGACGCCGAGCTGCGTATCGCGCAGGCGCAGCTGGTGGGCTGGCTGGAGGGGCTCTTCCACGGGATCCAGACGACCCTGTTCGCCCAGCAGATGGCGGCCCGGGCCCAGCTGGAGCAGATGCGCCGCGCCCTGCCCCCGGGCATCGGCCACGAGGGCGGCGAGGACCAGCCGGGCGGCCGCTCGGGCGGGCCGTACCTGTAGGGAAGGGCGTATCCGGGGCGACCTGTAGGGGTACGTCCGGACGCGCGGTGAAACGAAGGAGGAGGCCCGGCAGCCAGGCTGCCGGGCCTCCTCTTTTCGTCGTACGTGCCCCGCGCGGGGCGGCCCGTCAGGAGGCCGGGTTGCCGGTCGAGACCTTCAGCTCGATCTGCGGCGGGTTCTTCGGGTCGATGTCCGTGCCGGAGGCGGGGAACTGGTCCATCACCGCGCCCTCGCCGTAGGTGTTCTCGTCGACGGGCGTGATCTTCATCTTCCAGCCCGCGGCCTGGAAGCACTCCTTGACCGACCCGATGTACTTGAACTGGAAGTCCGGGACCCGGATCTTGTTCGGGTCGTCGTACGACTTCTCCGGCTCCGAGCACTCGGTCGCCTCGATGGTCTTGGAGGTGTCCGGGCCGCGGTGGTCGGCGGCCTGCGACGTCGAGGCGCCGGTGGTGGGGGTGCCGTCCCCGCCCTGGGCGTCGCCGTCCCCGCCGCCCTTCATGACCAGCGCGGCGATCAGGCCGACGACCGCGATGACGGCGACGGCGACCGACCCGAGGATCACCGGCTTGTTGTTCCGCCCGCCGCCCGAGGACCCGCCCGCCGCGCCGCCCTGGGAGGCGGCCGGGACGGAGTACGGCGGCGGGGTCGAGGACTGCGGGGCGTACGGCGAGGGGGCGGGTGTCCCGAAACCGGCGCCCTGCTGCGGATAGCCGTACGCCGGTGAAGGGGCCGCGGAGCCGTACGGGTTCGGGGTGGGCGGCGCGGGCTGGTACGGCGTCTGCACGCTGCCCACGGACGGCGGTGCCGCGTCGACCGGCGGGAAGACCGCCGAGCCGACACCCGCGCCGCTCGACGTCCGGGCGCCCGGCACGATGCTGGGCGGGGCCGGCTGGAAGGAGGCGGCCACGCGCAGGCACTCGTCGCGCATGGACTCGGCGCTGGGGAAGCGTTCGTTGGGGTTCTTCTTCAGCGCGCGGGCGACCAGCGCGTCCACCGCCGGGGGCAGCGAGCTGTTGACCGAGGAGGGTGTGACCGGCTCCTCCTGGACATGCGCGTAGGCGATGGCCAGCGGCGAGTCCGCCTCGAACGGCAGCCGCCCGGTGACCAGCTGGAAGAGCATGATGCCGACCGAGTACAGGTCGGAGCGGGCGTCCACGCCGCGGCCCAGGGCCTGTTCGGGCGAGAGGTACTGCGGGGTGCCGACGACCATGCCGGTCTGGGTCATCGAGGTGACGCCGGACTGCATCGCGCGGGCGATGCCGAAGTCCATCACCTTGACGACGCCGCGCTTGGTCATCATCACGTTGCCCGGCTTGATGTCCCGGTGGACCAGGCCCATCTCGTGGCTGATCTCCAGGGCCGCCAGCACGTCGGCGGTGACCTTGAGGGCCTTGTCGGCGGGCATCGCGCCCTGCTGCCGGACGTCCTCGTCGAGCACCGAGCCCAGCGGCCGGCCCTCGATGTACTCCATGACGATGTACGGCGTCGTCATGCCGTCCAGATCGTCCTCGCCGGTGTCGAACACCGAGACGATGTTGGTGTGCGTGAGCTTCGCCACGGCCTGGGCCTCGCGGCGGAACCGCTCGCGGAACGCCGCCTCCCGGCCCAGCTCGGTGTGGAGCGTCTTGATCGCGACATGGCGGTCGAGCACGGAGTCGTAGGCGAGGTGCACCGAGGCCATGCCGCCCTCGCCGAGCACGTCACGCAGCTGGTAGCGGCCGCCGGCCAACGCCCGCCCCGCGAAACGGCCCTGTGCGCCGTCCTGGCTCATCTTCTGCGTCCCCCATAGGCGCGCGCGGGCCGGCTAGCTGCTGTGCTCGCGCGATCGGCTGTCCGTCGACCGGTCCTCGACCGGTCCCGGCATCGGACCTGACCTGACCTCATGTCCGGATCTCGATGATCGAATGTGTTATTCCCGGCCAAGTCTGCCCCAGGGCGGTGACACGTCAAGCTCGGTGCCCGTTCCGTGACCGTACGCGAAAGAAGCGTCGCGGAAGCGTTACAGCGGCCATACGGCCGGTACACGTGATTTGCACGACAGCGGCCGCCCGGGGTTTGATGACCGGTCCGTCTCGGGCCTCTCCCGGCGGCGAACCTGGACCGGTGGCCCGCGCGGAGCCTGTAGCGTGGCCGACGGAGACCGTGACAACACCGCGCACGCACCGCGGGCAGAAACGACGGCGAGGACTGATGGCACAGACGCAGCGCGCCCAGGGCCCGTCCGACCCCGAGGCGACTGGCGGCGGCGGCATGTCGGACGCGCCGGAGATGTGGGGCAACGGCGGCCTGGTCGGCGACGGCCGCTACCGGCTGACCCGCCGGCTCGGCCGGGGCGGCATGGCCGAGGTGTTCGCGGCCGAGGACGTGCGTCTGGGCCGTACCGTCGCGGTCAAGCTGCTCCGCGCCGATCTGGCCGAGGACCCCGTCTCCAAGGCCCGCTTCACCCGCGAGGCCCAGTCCGTCGCCGGCCTCAACCACCACGCGATCGTCGCCGTGTACGACTCCGGCGAGGACTTCGTCGGCGGCCAGTCCGTGCCGTACATCGTGATGGAGCTGGTCGAGGGCCGCACCATCCGCGACCTGCTGCTCAACGCCGAGGCGCCGGGCCCCGAGCAGGCCCTGATCATCGTCTCCGGGGTGCTGGAGGCGCTCGCCTACTCGCACCAGCACGGCATCGTGCACCGCGACATCAAGCCGGCCAACGTCATCATCACCGACAACGGCGCGGTGAAGGTGATGGACTTCGGCATCGCCCGCGCCCTGCACGGCGCGTCCACGACGATGACGCAGACCGGCATGGTCATGGGCACCCCGCAGTACCTCTCCCCGGAGCAGGCCCTCGGCAAGGCCGTCGACCACCGCTCCGACCTGTACGCGACCGGCTGCCTGCTGTACGAACTCCTCGCGCTGCGGCCCCCGTTCATCGGCGAGACCCCGCTGTCGGTGGTCTACCAGCACGTCCAGGACGTGCCGGTGCCGCCGTCGGCGACCTCGGAGGGCGCCTGCCCGCCCGAGCTGGACGGCCTGGTCATGCGCTCGCTCGCCAAGGAACCGGACGACCGGTTCCAGACGGCCGAGGAGATGCGCGGCATGGTCCAGTACGCGCTGCAGATGCTCTACGACCAGGGCGGGCACACCGGCACCTGGAACACCGGCCCGGTGGCGGTGCCGGACGGCCGGCACACCCCGGCGGGCGGTTTCGCCGGTACGACGGTGATGCCGCACACGGGCGACGCCCAGGCCGGCACCACGCAGATCCCGCAGCCGATCCTGCCCGCCGGGTACGGCAACCGGGACGACGGCGGCTTCGACGGGCACGGCAACCGGGGCGGCGGCCGCGGCAAGCTGTGGATCCTGGCCGTCCTCGCGGTGATCGCCATCGCGGCGGGTGTGGCGCTGGCGCTGCACAGCACCGGCGGCGACGGTGGCGGCTCGCCCGGCACCACCCAGTCGCCGACGAGCAGCCAGACCACCGACGACCAGCAGCCCAGCTCCTCCCCGAGCGACCGGTCGACGGACTCCCCCTCGGACACCGCGTCCGACCCGGACGACAACACGGGCGGCCCCGGCTGGGACTACACGCCCTCGCACCGGCCGTCGCACACGCCGTCCGACACCCCGACGGACGACACCAGCGACGAGCCGACGAACCCGTCGGGCAGCCACAACCCGTCGACCCCGCCGCCCACGGACGACACGTCGCCCGACCCCGGGCAGCCGTCCAACTCCCCGGGCAACGGGGGCGGCGACGCCGGGTCCACCGGAAACCCCCCGGCCGGCGGCTGATCACCCTTCACGCGCGCGCGGGAAGCCTGACCGGGCTCCCCGCGCGCGTACGTGTGCCTCCGGGTCCTCACCCCGCGAACGCCCCGCACACCGCGTCGTACTCCCGGGTCCACCACACGGCGAGCGCCGAGGCGGCCGGGAACTGGGGGTCCGCGCGGGTGTCGTGGCGCTCGTAGTGCCAGCGCAGCATCCAGAAGTCGTTCAGGCGCTCCCACCACACCCGGTGCACGGCCGCCGCCAGCTCCGAGGGCGTGGCCCCGGCGGCGCGCCGGTACGCGCCCGCGTACGCCCTGATCTTGGGCAGGTCCAGGGTGCCGGCGGGCCGGACGAAGAAGATCGCGGCGGCGCGTACCGCCTCCTCCGCGCGCGGCTGCACGCCCAGCCGGTCCCAGTCGACGATCGCGGCGGGCGCGTCGCCCCGGTAGAGCAGGTTGAAGGGATGGAAGTCGCCGTGCACCCAGCCCACCGGGCCGCCCGGCGGGGGACGCCGGCCGGCGTGCTGTTCCAGCAGCGCGCGGCGTTCCAGCAGCCGGTGCCGGGCCAGCTCGTCGAAGGTGTCCGGGGGCCGGTGGCGGCGGACCCGGCCGAGCAGCTCGTCGATCAGGGCGAAGGTGTCGTCCGGGTCGGCGCTCTCCACCGGGTGGGGGCTCGTGGCGGGGCGGGTGCGCGCCTTGGGCGGCATCACGCGCTCCAGGCCGGCGTGCACGGCGCCCAGGAGGGCGCCCAGGCGGGCGCACTGCCCGGTGGTGAGCTGGCCGCCGTGCCGGTGCCGGCCGTCGATCCAGGGGTGCAGGGCGTAGGCGTGGCCGCCGACGACCACGACCGTGCGTCCGTCCCGGCCGGCCAGCGCGGGCGCCACCGGGACGCCCAGGTCGGCCAGGCGCCGGGTGGCGCGGTGCTGGCGGGCGATGGCCGCCGGGTCGGCGGTGTCCGGGTCGAAGTGGTGCTTGAGGAAGTAGCGGCCGCGGGTGGTGCACAGCCGGTAGCCGCGGTTGAGCAGGCCCTGGTCGACCGGTTCGCAGGTGAGGGCGGAACCGGCGGCGTACTGCCGCAGCAAGACGCGCAGTGGGGGCGCGTGGGGCACAGAGGGTGGTACACATGAGCGCGGCACGCGCCAGATGTTAGGGCACCGGGCGAGGCCGTGAGCTGGGCCTTGTCACAGACAGTCCCCGGTAGTCGCTTTCGGTCACATGAGATCACCGTGCCGTTGCCCCTTCGCCCCGGTTTCCCGCCCCTCGGCCGTCCGGGCGCGTGCTCCGTCAAGAGCGGTTCCGGCCACTCGTGAACCCTTCCCGACCGTGGGGTGACCGGGATAACGTGCCGGTGTTCCGGCCCCCTGCAAGGCTGTGACCAGCGGCTGCCCCCCGTGCCCGGCGCTTTACTCGGACGTCCAAGCGAAAATACTTGGAAATCCAAGGAAACGCGCAGGTCAGGAGGGGTTTCACAGAAATGTGAAGCACTGGGTAACGTGGCTGTTGCAGGGCGCTCGCCGGGGCACCTGTCACGCCTGTTCCCGGCCGAGTGGCACCCACCCCGTGCCCGGTTGGTCCAGAACAGGTGAGCCGCACTGGCCTACCGGCAACCCCGGGGGCCGGACCGACGGAGGAGCACACGTGACCGTGGAGAGCACTGCCGCGCGCACATCGCGACGCAGCGCCGCAAGCAAGGCCGGGACGTCCGGCACCAAGGCGGCCGGCACCACCGGCACCAAGCGCACCACCCGCACCACCGCCAGGAAGGGCACGGCCGGGGACGGCGCCGAGCCCGGGCTCGTCCAGCTGCTGACGCCCGAGGGCAAGCGCGTCAAGAACGCCGAGTACGACAAGTACGTCGCCGGCATCACCCCCGAAGACCTGCGCGGGCTGTACCGCGACATGGTGCTCACCCGTCGCTTCGACGCCGAGGCCACCGCCCTGCAGCGCCAGGGCGAGCTGGGCCTGTGGGCCTCGCTGCTCGGCCAGGAGGCCGCCCAGATCGGCTCAGGGCGTGCCCTGCGCGACGACGACTACGTCTTCCCGACCTACCGGGAGCACGGCGTCGCCTGGTGCCGCGGGGTCGACCCGACCAACCTGCTCGGCATGTTCCGCGGTGTGAACAACGGCGGCTGGGACCCCAACGGCAACAACTTCCACCTGTACACGATCGTCATCGGCTCCCAGGCGCTGCACGCCACCGGCTACGCCATGGGCGTCGCCAAGGACGGCGCGGACTCGGCGGTCATCGCCTACTTCGGCGACGGCGCCTCCAGCCAGGGCGACGTGGCGGAGTCCTTCACCTTCTCCGCGGTCTACAACGCCCCGGTCGTGTTCTTCTGCCAGAACAACCAGTGGGCGATCTCCGAGCCGACCGAGAAGCAGACCCGGGTGCCGCTCTACCAGCGCGCGCAGGGCTTCGGCTTCCCCGGCGTCCGGGTCGACGGCAACGACGTGCTGGGCTGCCTCGCGGTCACCCGGTGGGCGCTGGAGCGGGCCCGGGCCGGCGAGGGCCCCACCCTGGTCGAGGCGTACACCTACCGCATGGGCGCCCACACCACCTCCGACGACCCCAGCCGCTACCGGCACGACGACGAGCGGGCCGCCTGGGAGGCGAAGGACCCGCTGCTGCGGCTGCGCCGCCACCTGGAGGCGTCAAACCACGCGGACGAGGGATTCTTCGCGGAACTCGAGGCGGAGAGCGAGACGTTGGGCAGGCGAGTGCGCGAAGCGGTCCGTGCCATGCCCGACCCGGACCACTTCGCCATCTTCGAGAACGTGTACGCGGACGGGCACGCGCTCGTCGACGAGGAGCGCGCCCAGTTCGCCGCCTACCAGGCGTCGTTCGCGGACGCAGAGGGGGTCTGAGGATGGCCGCGGAGGCTGTGACAGTGAAGAGCATGCCCCTGGCCAAGGCGATCAACGAGTCGCTGCGCCGGGCCCTGGACACCGACCCCAAGGTCCTGATCATGGGCGAGGACGTCGGCAAGCTCGGCGGTGTGTTCCGGGTGACGGACGGGCTGCAGAAGGACTTCGGCGAGAGCCGGGTCATCGACACCCCGCTCGCCGAGTCCGGCATCGTGGGCACCGCCATCGGCCTGGCCCTGCGCGGCTACCGCCCGGTGGTGGAGATCCAGTTCGACGGCTTCGTCTTCCCGGCGTACGACCAGATCGTCACCCAGCTCGCGAAGATGCACGCGCGCTCGCTGGGCAAGGTCAAGATGCCGGTCGTGATCCGCATCCCCTACGGCGGCGGCATCGGCGCGGTGGAGCACCACTCGGAGTCCCCGGAGGCGCTGTTCGCCCATGTGGCGGGCCTCAAGGTGGTCTCCCCCTCGAACTCCTCGGACGCGTACTGGATGATGCAGCAGGCCATCCAGAGCGACGACCCGGTGATCTACTTCGAGCCCAAGCGGCGCTACTGGGACAAGGGCGAGGTCGACACCGAGGCCATTCCCGCCCCGCTGCACAAGGCGCGCATCGTCCGCGAGGGCACCGACCTGACCCTGGCGGCCTACGGCCCGATGGTGAAGCTGTGCCAGGAGGTCGCCGCGGCGGCCGCCGAGGAGGGCCGGTCGCTGGAGGTCCTGGACCTGCGCTCGGTCTCCCCGGTCGACTTCGACTCGGTGCAGGCGTCGGTGGAGAAGACCCGCCGCCTGGTGGTGGTGCACGAGGCGCCGGTGTTCTTCGGTTCCGGCGCGGAGATCGCCGCCCGGATCACCGAGCGCTGCTTCTACCACCTGGAGGCCCCCGTCCTGCGGGTCGGCGGGTACCACGCGCCGTATCCGCCGGCGCGCCTGGAGGAGTCGTACCTGCCGGACCTGGACCGCGTGCTCGACGCCGTCGACCGCTCGCTGGCGTACTGAGGGAGAGGTTCGTGACGACGATGACCGATGCGTCCGTGCGTGAGTTCAAGATGCCGGATGTCGGCGAGGGCCTGACCGAGGCCGAGATCCTCAAGTGGTACGTCCAGGTCGGTGACACGGTCACCGACGGCCAGGTGGTCTGCGAGGTGGAGACCGCCAAGGCGGCCGTCGAGCTGCCCATCCCGTACGACGGGGTGGTCCGCGAGCTGCGCTTCCCCGAGGGCACCACGGTGGACGTGGGCACGGCGATCATCGCGGTGGCCGTGGCGGGCGCCGCCCCGGCCGGGGAGCAGGCCGAGGTCCCGGCCCAGGCCGCCCCGGCGGCCGCGCCGGAGCCGGTGGAGGAGGCGAAGCCGGAGGGCCGCCAGCCGGTCCTGGTGGGCTACGGCGTCTCCACCGCCGCCGCCAAGCGGCGCCCGCGCAAGAGCGCCCAGCCCGCGGCCGCGCAGGCCCCGGCCCCGCAGGCTCCGGCCGCGCAGGCCGCCGCCCCGCAGGCGCCGGCGGCGCCCCAGCCGGAGCTGAACGGCCATGCCGCGCCGGCCGGCGCCCTGGGGCAGGAGCGCCCGCTGGCCAAGCCGCCGGTGCGCAAGCTCGCCAAGGACCTGGGCGTGGACCTGTCCACCGTGGTCCCCTCGGGCCCGGACGGCGTGATCACCCGCGAGGACGTGCACGCGGCGGTGTCGGCGGCGGTGGCCGCCCCGGCCCCGGTGACCGCCGAGGCCCCGGCGGCCGCTCCCGCCCCGGCCGCGGCCCAGGACGGTGCCCGCGAGACCCGCGTCCCGGTGAAGGGCGTCCGCAAGGCGACGGCCGCCGCGATGGTCGGCTCCGCTTTCACCGCCCCGCACGTCACGGAGTTCGTGACGGTGGACGTGACGCGCACGATGAAGCTCGTCGAGGAGCTGCGGCAGGACAAGGAGATGCAGGGCCTGCGGGTCAACCCGCTGCTGCTGATCGCCAAGGCCCTGCTGGTCGCCATCAAGCGCAACCCGGACGTCAACGCCTCCTGGGACGAGGCCGCCCAGGAGATCGTGGTCAAGCACTACGTCAACCTGGGCATCGCGGCGGCCACCCCGCGCGGCCTGATCGTGCCGAACGTCAAGGACGCCCACGACAAGACCCTCCCGCAGCTCGCGCGGGCGCTGGGCGAGCTG
Organism: Streptomyces sp. NPDC047017; assembly: GCF_040644175.1. Lineage (NCBI taxonomy): Bacteria > Bacillati > Actinomycetota > Actinomycetes > Kitasatosporales > Streptomycetaceae > Streptomyces > Streptomyces sp. NPDC047017. The sequence continues at coordinate 50,144 of NZ_JBEYVW010000026.1, forward strand.
GTGTCCACCGCCCGCGAGGGCCGGACGTCCCCGGCGGCGATGCAGGGCGGCACGGTGACCATCACCAACGTCGGCGTCTTCGGCGTCGACACGGGCACGCCCATCCTCAACCCGGGCGAGTCCGCGATCCTGGCGGTCGGCGCGATCAAGCTCCAGCCCTGGGTGCACAAGGGCAAGGTGAAGCCCCGCCAGGTCACCACGCTGGCGCTCAGCTTCGACCACCGTCTGGTCGACGGCGAGCTGGGCTCCAAGGTGCTGGCCGACGTGGCCGCGATCCTGGAGCAGCCCAAGCGGCTGATCACCTGGGCCTGACGGCCGGTGTGCGAAGGGCCCGCTGCCGTGGAGGCAGCGGGCCCTTGGCGGGTGCGCCGGGATCAGCCGAGGCGGGCGAAGCCGTAGTTCAGGAGCTTCGTGGCGTCGGTGCCGCGCTGGTTGACCGAGGTCGAGGCCAGGACCGTGCCGATGACGGTCTTGTTGCCCCGGGTGGCGGCGAAGACCAGGCAGTACTTGGCCTCGGGGCCGGAGCCGGTCTTCACGCCGATGGTGCCCTTGTAGCTGCTCAGCAGCGTGTTGGTGTTCGTCCACGCGGCCATCGTGCGGGTGCTGCCCGTCTTGGTGATGGTCTTGGCCGTGTACGACTTGGTCTTGACGACCGCGCGGAAGTTGGCGTTCGCCATCGCGCTGCTGGCGATCTTCGTCAGATCGCGCGGGGTCGAGTAGTTCTTGCCGTTGCCGATGCCGTCGAACGAGTCGAAGTGCGTGTTCTTCAGCTTCAGTTCCGCGGCGGCGCTGTTCATCTTGCCGATGAAGGACTTCACGCGCGCGGCCTGCGTCGAGCCGGTGCCGAACTTGTCGGCGAGCGCGTACGCGGCGTCGCAGCCCGAGGGCAGCATCAGCCCGTACAGCAGCTGGCGGACGGTCACCTTGTCGCCCACGATCAGGTGGGCCTGGGAGGCGTTGTTCTTGACGACGTAGTCGCTGTACGCCTTCTGGACGGTGACCTTGGTGTCGAGGTTCAGGTTGCGCTGCGCCAGGACGACCTTGGCGGTCATGATCTTCGTGGTGGAGCCGGTGGAGAGCCGGGTGTCCGCGTTCTTCGTGTACAGCGAGGCGCCGTTCGCGTTGTTCATCGCGTAGCCGCCCTTCGCCGCCACGGACGGCGTGGCGACGGCCTGCGCGGGTGCCGCGGCGAAGGCGCCTGCGGCGAGCACGGCGCCGGTCGTCATGGCGACGGCCGCTGTCCTGCGGAGCCGGAATGCCTGGATGCCGGTATTCAAGTGAGGTACCCCGATTATGTCGAATGCCCCTGATGTGCGACCTAGTTGAATGCCCACAGAGGGGGGCCGCGTCTGTAAGACAGGTAACTAGCACACATGGTTGTGCGTCTGCCCGGGCGCGTCGGGGTGAAGCAGTGGTAGCGCCGGATTGACCGGAACCCGTCCGGATGGTGGACGGGGCGCTTCATGCGTACGTGTTGTATCTATGCTGTCCGCATGAGCCTGGCCGTGAAGCAGCCCCCCGCCGCCGACCGTGTGTACACCCACGTCAAACAAGCCGTGCTGGACCGCCGTTACGAGGGCGGCACCCTGCTGACCGAGGGCGAACTCGCCGAGGCCGTCGGGGTGTCGCGCACGCCGGTGCGCGAGGCGCTGCTGCGGCTGGAGGTCGAGGGGCTGCTGCGGCTCTACCCGAAGAAGGGCGCGCTCGTCCTGCCCGTCTCCGCCCAGGAGATCGCGGACGTCGTCGAGACCCGCCAGCTGGTCGAGGAGCACGCGGCCAGGAAGGCCGTCCCGGCCCCGGCCGCGCTGATCGGGCGGCTGGAGGAACTGCTCGCCGAGCAGAAGCGGCAGGCCGCCGCCGGCGATCTGGCGGCCGCCGCCGTCACCGACCGCTGCTTCCACGCCGAGATCGTCCGCAGCGGCGGCAACGAGATCCTCTCCCGCCTCTACGACCAACTGCGCGACCGGCAGCTGCGGATGGGCGTCGCCGTCATGCACTCCCACCCCGACCGGATCGCCAAGACCCTGGCCGAGCACCAGGAGATCCTGGACGCGCTGCGCTCCGGGGACGCGGAGGCGGCCGTCGACGTCGTGCACCGGCACGTCAGCTGGTTCTCGCACCTGGCGCGGGGTGAGGTCCGATGAGCGCCCCGACCGGCACCACCGCCGCAGCCGTCCTGCCCGGCGACCCGCCCGGCGGCCGGCGGGCCGTGGCGGTGTGGAGCACCGGCGTCGCCGTCTACTTCGTCGCCGTCATCTTCCGTACGTCGCTGGGCGTCGCCGGGCTCGACGCCGCCGCCCGCTTCCACGTCGGCGCCTCCGCGCTGTCCACGTTCTCCATCCTCCAACTGCTCGTCTACGCGGGCATGCAGATACCCGTCGGCCTGCTGGTCGACCGGCTCGGCACCAAGAAGGTGCTGGGCATCGGCGTGGTGCTGTTCACGGCCGGGCAGCTCGGCTTCGCCTTCTCCGCGTCCTACGGCGCGGCGCTCGCCTCCCGCGCGCTGCTGGGCTGCGGGGACGCCATGACCTTCATCAGCGTGCTGCGGCTGGGCACCCGGTGGTTCCCGGCCCGGCGCGGGCCGCTGGTCGCGCAGCTCGCCGGACTGGTCGGCATGGCCGGCAACCTGGTGTCCACGCTGGTCGTCGCCCGGCTGCTGCACGGCCTGGGCTGGACCTGGGCGTTCGCGGGCAGCGCGCTGGCCGGAGTGCTGGTCCTCGTGCTGCTCGTCCTCTTCCTCAAGGACCACCCCGAGGGCCACGAGCCGGAGCCGCAGCCGCACCAGGGCGCCGCGTACGTGCGCCGGCAGATCGCCGCGTCCTGGCGCGAACCGGGGACCCGGCTGGGCATGTGGGTGCACTTCACCACCCAGTTCCCGGCGATGGTGTTCCTGCTGCTGTGGGGGCTGCCGTTCCTGGTGGAGGCGCAGGGGCTGTCGCGGGGTACGGCCGGGGAGCTGCTCACCCTCGTGGTGCTCTCCAACATGGCCGTCGGGCTCGTCTACGGGCAGATCGTCGCCCGGCACCACACGGCCCGGCTGCCGCTGGCGCTGGGCACGGTCGCCGCCACCGCGACCCTGTGGGCGGCGACCCTGGCGTGGCCCGGCGGGCGGGCGCCGATGTGGCTGCTGGCCGTGCTGTGCGCGGTGCTCGGGGCGTGCGGGCCGGCCTCGATGATCGGCTTCGACTTCGCCCGGCCGGCCAACCCGGCCGAACGGCAGGGCACCGCCTCCGGCATCACCAACATGGGCGGCTTCACCGCCTCGATGACGACACTGTTCGCGATCGGGGTGCTGCTGGACGCCACGGGCGACGACTACCGGGTGGCGTTCTGCGCCGTGTTCGTCCTCCAGACGCTCGGCGTCAGCCAGATCCTGCGGCTGCGCGGCCGGGCGGCCCGCAGGGAGCGGGAGCGGCTGGTGGCGAGCCGGGTGGAGACGGTGCACGTCCCCGCGTGAGGCATGCGCGGCGCGCCGGTGCGGGTGTGCACGTCCGTGGGTGAGGCACCCGCGCCGGTGCGGCCGCGCCGGGGGCTGCCGCCCGCTACCCCCGCTTCGGCCCGAACGGCCTCGTCCTCGAACGCCGGGCGGGCGGGCGGGCGGGCGGATGCGACGCGGCCGGCCGCCCCGCTCCCGCCCCTGCCTCTGGCCCTGCCCCTGCCCAGGGACTAGGGCGTCACCGTGAAGTTCCGCAGGATCGCCGTCGTCAGGTCCGGGTCGCCCTCCGTCTTGACGCGGTCGGTGACCGCCTCCGGGGACACCCGGCCGCAGGCCAGGCGGACGTAGGTCTCCCAGTCGAGGGTGAGGGTGGCGGCCGGGCCGAGCGCGGGGACGGTCTCCAGGGTGCCCCGGCCCTGGATGTCGACGCGGATCGTGCGCAGGAACTCCACCGGGCCGTGCACGTCGAACACGATCGCGGAGCTGCGCGGGGCGTCCGCCTTGACGGCGACCACGTCCGGGAGCGCGTCGAGCAGGTGGTCGCGGGCGACCTGGGCGCCGGGCGAGTCGAGGTTGCCGGGGCGGCCGAGGGCGGCGCGCAGGTCCTGCTCGTGCACCCAGATGTCGAACGCGCGGTAGCGCATGGACTCCTCAAGGGTGATCTCCGCGCCGAGCGGGCCGCGCACCTTGGTCCCCGGGTCGCGGGACTCGTTGCGCAGCTGGCGGTTGCGGCGGATGACCGTGTACTCCAGCTCGGAGGTCATCTCCGGCGCCGTGTGGTGGCGGCGGACGTCGACCTGCATCTCCATGTAGCGCTGGTGCTGGTTGGTCACGTGGAACAGGTCGCGCGGCAGCGAGTGGATGGGGCGCGGGTCGCCGAGCGCCTCGCAGTCCATGCCGATGACGTGCGAGACGACGTCGCGCACCGACCAGCCCGGGCAGGGGGTGCGCCGGTTCCACTCGCCCTCCACGAGCGGCTGCACCAGCTCGGATATGGCTTCGACGGAGTGGGTCCAGGCATCGGCGTAGGGCTGGAGGGTGGGATGCAGACTCACGGAACGGGACCCCTCGGCGGTCGGTACACGGGCAGGTTGTCGCGGCATTGCCAGTCGGAGGTGGCGCGGTCGGCGGGCGTCTTGGCACCCCCCGGGCTCTCGCTCCGCTTCGAGCAGGGGGGATTCTCAAGTTACGCTGCTGTGAGGCACCCCGGCAGTGCTTTCGTGTGACGATCGTAGGCCGTGTGGACAACTCGAATGCCAGGACGGTGGTAATGTGCGCGCCTCGCTGATCCAGATCGCCGTGGACGAGGACGAGCCGGTCGGCGTACGGCGGCGGCGGGTGGCCGCGCTGGTCCGCGAGCAGGCCGGTGCCGATCTCGTGGTGCTGCCCGAGCTGTGGACCACCGGGGCCTTCGCCTTCGAGGAGTTCGGCGGGGCGGCCGAGCCGCTGAAGGGGCCGACGTACGAGGCGATGGCCGAGGCGGCGGGCGCGGCGGGCGTGTGGCTGCACGCGGGCTCGGTCCCCGAGCGGGACCCGGACGGGACCCTCTACAACACCTCCCTCGTCTTCACCCCCGCCGGCGATCTGGCCGCCGCCTACCGCAAGATCCACCGCTTCGGCTTCGACCGGGGCGAGGCCGTGCTGATGGGTGCCGGGCGCGAGCCGGTGACGGTCCGTCTGCCGCAGCTCACGCTGGGCCTGGCGACCTGTTACGACCTCCGCTTCCCCGAACTCTTCCGTGCCCTGGTGGACGCCGGGGCCGGGGCCCTGGTGGTCCCGGCGGGCTGGCCCGAGCGCCGGCGCGCGCACTGGACGCTGCTGGCCCGGGCGCGGGCGGTGGAGGACCAGGCGTTCGTGCTCGCCTGTGGAACGGCCGGGAGCCACGCGGGGGTTCCCCAGGCGGGTCACTCGATCGTGGTGGACCCCTGGGGCGAGGTGCTGGCCGAGGCGGGCCGTGACGAGGAGGTCCTCACGGTGGAGTTCGACCCCGGCGCGGTCGCGCGGACCCGGGAGGACTTCCCGGCGCTCAAGGACCGGGTGCTGGGCCTGGCGCCGCCGCGCCGCTGACCCGGGCCGCCGACCCGCATCGCTGACCCGGGCCGCCGACCCGTGGCGGGAGGCCGGTCACGCCTCGTCGCGCTCCTTCTCCGCCAGGTGGATCACGCACACCGCCACCGCGATGATCAGCGCCGGGTCGGCGTCGTCCCGTACGACGTCCACGCCGTAGGTCTCCACCAGGCTCAGCCAGCGCCGGGAGATCACCGCCAGCAGCTCGCCGTCGTACTCGACGGCGAACTCCCGGTCGAGGATCTTGCCGCTGACGTCCAGTTCGGTGCCGTCCACCAGGGACACCCGGTAGTGGTGGCGCAGCAGCGACAGCCGCTTGCGCCGGATCTTCGCCAGGGCCTCCCCGTCCCGCTCGATCACCATGGTGTCCCGCAGGGCGAGCATCTTCTGGTGGATGTCGATCAGGACCCGGCCGTGGGCGTCCTTCAGCTCGAAGGTGTCCCGCAGCCGCATGGCCTTGCCGTCGACGAGGAAGACCTTGCTGCCGTGCTCGTCCTCGATCCAGTAGTCGTCACCGATGCCGAGGATGCGGTCGCGTACGAAGAATCTCATGCCGTTACCGCTTCCCCGGCCGCGAGCCGGTGTACCGCCCGGCCGGTCACGGGATCAGATGCCGTAACCGTCGCTGTAGCCGTCCCGCGGCCCGTGGTGGTGCGGGTCCTCCTCGACGACCGTGGAGGGCGGGACCATCACCCGGCGGCGCCGGGCGATGCTGCTGAACGTGGTGACGCCGATCAGTCCGACGATCATCAGGATCACGCCGACCATGTGCAGGTTGACGCCCTGCATGTGCCAGTCGGTCGCGAACGTGAGGATGGCTCCCGCGGCGATGAGGATGATGCACCCGCCGAGGCCCATGGCTGTCGCCTCCTAGTCCGGTGTCAGGTCCGGTGGTTCCGGCCCGTCCGGTCCCTTCCGGTCAACTCCGGATACCCGCAGGGGCGGTGGACATGCTCGGGCGGCGGCCCCGGGGTGCGCCGGTCAGCCTTCCAGGAACGCCACCAGGGCGTTCGCCAGCAGGAACGGGTCGTCGGCGGCGCACAGTTCGCGGACGCTGTGCATGGACAGGATGGCCACGCCGATGTCGACGGTCCTGATCCCGTGCCGGGCGGCGGTGATCGGGCCGATCGTGGTGCCGCACGGCATGGAGTTGTTGGAGACGAAGGACTGGAAGGGGACGCCGGCCTTCTCGCAGGCCGCCGCGAACACCGCGCGGCCGGTGCCGTCCGTGGCGTAGCGGTTGTTGACGTTGACCTTGAGGAGGGGGCCGCCGCCCGCGCGCGGGTGGTGGGTCGGGTCGTGCCGCTCGGCGTAGTTGGGGTGCACGGCGTGGCCGGTGTCGGAGGAGAGGCAGACGGTGGCGGCCAGGGCGCGCGCCCGGTCCTCGTAGCCGCCGCCGCGCGCGTACACCGAGCGCTCCAGGACGGTGCCGAGCAGCGGGCCGTCCGCGCCGGTGTCCGACTGGGAGCCGTTCTCCTCGTGGTCGAAGGCGGCCAGCACCGGGATGTACGGCAGGTCCGCCGCGCCGTCCGCGCCGGCCACGGCCGCCAGCGCCGCCGTGCCGGCGTGCACCGACAGCAGGTTGTCCATGCGCGGGCCGGCCAGCAGCTCGCGGTCGCGGCCCAGGTAGGCGGCCGGCTCCACGGAGTGCGTCATCAGGTCCCAGCCGGTGACCTCGCCCGCGGTGAGGCCCGTCTCCTCCTCCAGGAAGGCGATCAGGTCGCCGTCGCGGACGTCGTCGCCGAGGCCCCACACCGGCTGGAGGTGGCGCTGCTTGTCCAGCTTGAGGCCCTCGGTGGAGACCGCGCGGTCCAGGTGGATGGCGAGCTGGGGGACGCGCAGCAGCGGCCGGTCGACGGTGACCAGGCGGGTGGAGCCGTCGCGCAGGGTGAGCCGGCCGGAAAGGCCCAGGTCGCGGTCGAGCCAGGAGTTCATCAGCGGGCCGCCGTAGATCTCCACGGCGATCTGGCGCCAGCCGTGCGCCCCGGTGTCGGGCCGCGGCTTGACGCGCAGGTTCGGCGAGTCGGTGTGCGCGCCGATGATCCGGAAGGGGGTGTGCGGGGCGGCGTTCTCGGGGACGTACCAGGCGATGATCGCGCCGCCGCGCAGGACGAACCTGCCGCCCGCGGTGGCGTCCCACGCGTCCGTCTCGGCGACCTGCCGGAAGCCGGCCTTCTCCAGCCGTCCGGCGGCGTTCGCCACGGCGTGGTAGGGCGACGGGCTGGCCGTCAGGAAGGACATCAGGTCGTCGGTGTGGCCGCGGTCGAAGGGCCGGCTTGTGCTCATGGGTTCACCTTAACGACGCACGAGGGTCCGCTCCCTGGGCGGGAGCGGACCCTCGTGCGGAGGCCGGACGACCGGACGGCGGGGCGGGGACTAGAACGCGGCCTCGTCCAGCTCCATCAGGTCCAGGCCGACGTTCTGCGACAGCTTGCGGGCCAGGGTGACGCCCGGCAGGACGTTGGCCGCGAAGAACTTCGCCGCGGCGATCTTGCCGGTGTAGAAGGCGCGGTCCTTGGCGGAGGCGGTCTCCAGCTTCTCGGCGGCGATCGCGGCGCCCTTGAGCAGCAGGTAGCCGACGACCACGTCACCGGAGGCGAGCAGCAGGCGGGTGGTGTTCAGGCCCACCTTGTAGATGTTCTTGACGTCCTGCTCGGTGGCGGCGAGGTCGGTCAGCAGCAGGCCGACGATGGCCTCCAGCTCGACGGCCGCCTTGGCCAGGTGCTCGCGGGCGCCCGCCAGTTCCTCGCCGCCGGTGGCCAGCGCCAGGAACTTCTTGATGTCCTCGGCGAGCGAGTTCAGCGCGGCGCCCTGGTTGCGGACGATCTTCCGGAAGAAGAAGTCCTGGCCCTGGATCGCGGTGGTGCCCTCGTAGAGGGTGTCGATCTTGGCGTCGCGGATGTACTGCTCGATCGGGTACTCCTGCAGGAAGCCGGAGCCGCCGAAGGTCTGCAGCGACTGGGCGAGCTGCTCGTAGCCCTTCTCGGAGCCGTAGCCCTTGACGATGGGCAGCAGGAGGTCGTTGAGCGCGTGCTCGGCCCTGGCGTCCTCGCCCTCGGCCTCCTTGACCGCGATCGTGTCCTGGACCGAGGCGGTGTAGAGGACCAGGGCGCGCATGCCCTCGGCGTACGCCTTCTGCGTCATCAGCGAGCGGCGCACGTCGGGGTGGTGCGTGATGGTGACCTTGGGCGCGGACTTGTCCATGAAGTGCGCCAGGTCGGGGCCCTGGACGCGCTCCTTGGCGTACTCCAGGGCGTTGAGGTAGCCGGTGGAGAGGGTGGAGATCGCCTTCGTGCCGACCATCATGCGGGCGAACTCGATGATGCGGAACATCTGGCGGATGCCGTCGTGCTTGTCGCCGATCAGCCAGCCCTTGGCGGGGTGGCGGTCGCCGAAGGTCATCTCGCAGGTGTTGGAGGCCTTCAGGCCCATCTTGTGCTCGACGTTGGTGGCGTAGACGCCGTTGCGCTCGCCCAGCTCGCCGGTCTCCCAGTCGAACAGGTACTTGGGCACGAGGAAGAGGGACAGGCCCTTGGTGCCGGGTCCGGCGCCCTCGGGGCGGGCGAGGACGTAGTGGAGGATGTTCTCCTCCATGTCGTGCTCACCGGAGGTGATGAAGCGCTTCACGCCCTCGATGTGCCAGGAGCCGTCCTCCTGCTGGACCGCCTTGGTGCGGCCTGCGCCCACGTCGGAGCCCGCGTCGGGCTCGGTGAGCACCATGGTGGAGCCCCAGGTCTTCTCGACGGCGACCTTCGCGGCCTTCTTCTGCTGCTCGGTGCCCTCCTCGAAGAGGATGCGGGCGAACGCCGGGCCGGAGGAGTACATCCAGATCGCCGGGTTCGCGCCGAGGATCAGCTCCGCGTACGCCCAGATCAGGGACGGCGGGGCGGTGGTGCCGCCGATCTCCTCGGGCAGGCCGAGCCGCCAGTACTCGGAGTCCATGAAGGCTTTGTAGCTCTTCTTGAAGGTGGCCGGGACCGGCGCGGTGCTGGTTTCCGGGTCGAAGACCGGCGGGTTGCGGTCGGCGTCCGTGAAGGACTCCGCCAGCTCGTTCTCGGCGAGGCGGGTCAGCTCCGCCAGGACGCTCCTGGCGGTGTCGCTGTCCATCTCCTCGAACGGTCCGGTGCCGTACAGCTTGTCGCGTCCGAGTACTTCGAAGAGGTTGAACTCGATGTCGCGGAGATTCGACTTGTAGTGCCCCATGGCGACGGCTCCCGTAGGACTCGGCGAGGCACTGTCTCCTCGCATCCGGTTCACGTACCAACTAGTAACCCCGATGATGCTACCCGTCGGTAATAAGAAGCAACCCCTGGCGCCGCCTCTGTGACGCGTCTCTTACCGGGCGGCCGGCGCGGCGGGGTGCCCGGCGGCGGGCGGGGCCCGGGCGCGGAGGTGTCTTCTCCCGGGTCCTGCGGGCGCGTTCGCGTCGGTACGCTTGCCGCATGTACGGATACGGCCAGCCGATGGACGGGGGCGCGGCGCGGCAGCAGTACGCGCCGCCGCAGGAGCAGATGCCGGGCGGTATGCCGGGGGGCTACGGACAGCAGCAGCCGCTGTACCCCGAGCCGTCGCCGCCCTCGCTCGCGGACGCGGTCCGTGCCTTCACCACCGGCCAGCTGGCCGCCGAGGACTTCCAGCAGATCTTCGCCACCTCCAAGGTGTACTGCCCGCGCGGCGACACCCCGGGCTTCCTCGCGCTGCACAACACCCAGCAGCCGGTGATCCCGATGTTCACCTCGCTCAAGGAGCTGCGCCGGTACGCCGGCAAGGAGTCGAAGTACTTCGTGATCACCGGCGCGGAGGTCATCGACCTGCTGCCCACCGGGTACGGCTTCGTGCTGGACATGGAGGGCGAGCACCGGATCGTGTTCGACGCGAAGGCGGTCGAACAGATGGTCGAGTTCGCCATGCGGCGGATGTACGGCGGCTGACGCGGCCGCTCGCGGCAGGTGCGCGGAGCCCGGAGGGAATGCCCTCCGGGCTCCTCGCGTTGGGGCTGGCAGGAAGTTGAATGCTCAACTAGACTGGCCGCACAAGGAGGTACCGACATGCCCGCAGTGACCGTCGAGAACCCGCTGGCGCTCCCCCGCGTGGCCGCGCCCGCCGACGCCGTCTCCCGGCCCGTGCTCGCCGTCACCACCGCGCCGGGCGGTTTCGAGGGCGAGGGCTTCCCGGTGCGCCGGGCGTTCGCCGGGATCGATCACCGCCATCTCGACCCGTTCATCATGATGGACCAGATGGGTGAGGTGGAGTACCAGCCCGGGGAGCCGAAGGGCACCCCGTGGCACCCGCACCGCGGCTTCGAGACCGTCACCTACCTCATCGACGGGATCTTCGACCACCAGGACAGCAACGGCGGCGGCGGGACCATCACCGACGGCGACACCCAGTGGATGACGGCCGGCTCCGGCCTGCTGCACATCGAGGCGCCGCCGGAGCACCTGGTCATGTCGGGCGGCCTCTTCCACGGGCTCCAGCTGTGGGTGAACCTGCCCGCCGCGGACAAGATGATGGCCCCGCGCTACCAGGACATCCGCGGCCGCAGCGTGCAGCTGCTCGCCTCCCCGGACGGCGGCGCGCTGGTGCGCGTGATCGCCGGTGAGCTGGACGGCCACCAGGGGCCCGGCATCACCCACACGCCGATCACGATGATCCACGCGACGCTGGCGCCCGGCGCGGAACTGACGCTGCCGTGGCGGGAGGACTTCAACGGCCTCGCCTACGTGCTGGCGGGCAGCGGCTCGGCCGGCACCGAGCGGCGCCCGGTCCGCCTGGGCCAGGCGGCGGTCTTCGGGACCGGCTCCTCGCTCACCGTCCGCGCGGACGGCAAGCAGGACGCGCACACCCCCGACCTGGAGGTGGTCCTGCTGGGCGGCCGGCCGATCCGGGAGCCGATGGTCCACTACGGCCCGTTCGTCATGAACACCCGCGACGAACTCATGCAGGCGTTCGAGGACTTCCAGAAGGGCCGGCTGGGCACGGTCCCGGCCGTGCACGGGATGACGGAGGACGGCCCCCAGGGCTGACCGGCGTCTGCGCGGGCGTCGTCACCCGGGCGTCCCGTCACCTGGCCGTCCCGTCACCTGGCCGTGCCGTCACCTGGCCGTGCCGTCACCCGGGCGGGCCGTCCGTACAGGACAGCCCGCCCGGCGCGTGGTGCGCTGGTGGGGTGCGTCTGCTGCCCGAACCCGTCCGGCGTCTGGCCGCCTGGTGCGCCGTCGCGCTGCTGGTCTCCGGGGTGGTGTGGATCGTGGTGCGGCTGTGCGTCGAGTTCCGCACGGCCGTCACCCCCGTCCTGCTGGCGCTGCTGGGCTCCGCCCTGCTGCGGCCGCTGTTCCGGCGGCTGGTGCGCGGCGGCGTGAACCGCTCGCTCGCGGCCGGGATCACCTGCGCCGCCGTGCTGGCCGTCGTCGGCGGCGTGGGATACATCGTGGTCCTCGCGATGATCGACAGCGGGCCGCAGATCATCTCCTCGCTGGAGAACGCGGCCAAGTCCGTCGCCGGGTACTTCGGGGCGGCCGGCACCTCCCTGTCGGACCTCGCCGCGCACGGCCGCGAGCTGCTGTCGAAGTTCGGCGGGACGGCCGTCTCCAACGTCATCAGCGGGGTCAGCGTGGTCGCCGAGTACCTGGCCATGGCCGTCCTGGCGCTGCTGCTGGCCTTCTTCTTCCTGCGCGACTCGAACCGCGCCCTGGCCGCCCTGCGCTCGCTCGCCCCCGGCCGGACCGCCGACACCGTGGAGGCCATGGCCCGGCGGGCCTTCGCGGCCGTCGAGGGCTTCATGCGCGGGACCACGCTCATCGCCCTCATCGACGCCGTCTGCATCACCGTGGGCCTGCTGCTGCTCGACGTGCCGGGCGCGCTCGGGCTCGGCGCGCTGGTCTTCGTCGGCGCCTACATCCCCTACCTGGGCGCGTTCATCTCCGGCACCGTGTCCGTGCTGGTCGCGCTCGCCGACCGCGGGTTCGCCGTCGCGCTGTGGACGCTCGGCGTGGTGCTCGCCGTGCAGGTGCTGGAGGGGCACGTGCTGCAACCGGTGATCCAGAGCCGGACCGTGCAGCTGCACCCGGCGGCCGTGCTGGTGGCGATCACCGCCGGGGCGTCGGCCGCGGGGATCGTCGGCATGCTGCTGGCGGTGCCGCTGACGGCGGCCGCCTCCGGGGTGCTGCACGAGCTGCGCGAGCGGTACGCGCGCTGAGCACGGCGGCCCGCACCGGGGCGTACGAGGGCGTACGGCCCCGTCAGGGCTTGTCGCGGGGCGGCTCGTACAGCTCGAACCAGATGCTCTTGCCGACCCCGCGCGGCTCGACGCCCCACGCGTCCGCCAGCACCTCGATCAGCACCAGCCCGCGCCCGGAGGAGGCCAGCTCCCCCGGCCGGCGCTTGTGCGGCAGGTCGTCGCCGGCGTCGGTGACCTCCACCCGCATCCGCCGCTCGCCCGGCTCGCCGCTGACCTCGGCGAGGAGCAGCGCGTCGGTGTCGGTGTGCACCAGGACGTTGGTGAGCGTCTCCGAAAGCAGCAGCACCGCCGAGTCCACCTGATCGGCGCAGGTCCAGTCGTGCAGCAGCTCGCGCAGCTGCTGGCGGGCCACCGAGATCCGCTCGGGCTCGGCCTGCGCGACCGTCAGCAGGGTGCGCCGCACCTCCGGGCGTGCGGTGACCGCGCCGCCGTGGGCGTCGCGGCGGCGGCTCAGCAGCAGGACGGCGATGTCGTCCTCGCGGCGGTCGGCGAGCGGCCCGGTGAAGTGGTGCGAGGAGGGCCCGTGCACGGCCTGCACCAGCGCGTCGGCCAGTTCCTCGGCGTCCCCGTCGTGCCGCTCCAGGGTGGCCCGGATGCGCTGCCAGCCCGACTCCAGGTCGTGGCCGCCGGTCTCGATCAGGCCGTCCGTGCAGACCATCATGGTCTCGCCGGGCTCCAGGACGAACCGGGTGGTGGGGTAGTCGGCGTCCGGGTCGATGCCGAGCGGCAGCCCGCCGGCCGTCGGCCGCAGCAGCACCGTCCCGTCCGCCATCCGGATCGCCGGGTCCGGATGCCCGGCGCGGGCCACCTCCAGGACGCCGGTGCGCGGATCGACCTCGGCGTACAGGCAGGTCGCGAAGCGCAGGTCGGCGAGGTCGCCCTCGGCCTCGGTGATGCCGTGCAGGAAACGGGAGGCGCGGGAGAGGACCGCGTCCGGGCGGTGCCCCTCGGAGGCGTAGGCGCGCAGCGCGATGCGCAACTGGCCCATGAGGCCCGCCGCGCGCACGTCATGGCCCTGCACGTCCCCCATGACCAGGGCGAACCGTCCGGCCCTGGCCCGGCGCCGGTTGCGGGAGGTGCCGCCGGGCAGCGGGATCATGTCGTACCAGTCGCCGCCGACCTGGAGGCCGCCGCCGGTGGGGATGTACCGGGCGGCCAGGTCCATGCCGGGCACCTCGGGGCCCAGTGTGGGCATCATCGAGCGCTGCAGGCCCTCGCTCAGCTCCCGCTCGGTCTCGGCGGTGCCGGCCCGGGACAGCGCCTGGGCGAGCATCCGGGCCACCGTCGTCAGCACCGAGCGCTCGTCCGGGTTGAAGGCGACCGGATAGGTGAAGGCCGCCATCCAGGCGCCCATGGTGCGGCCGGAGGCGGTCAGCGGCAGGAACGCCCAGGAGCGGCGGTGGAACTGCTGGGCGAGCGGCCAGGTGAGCGGGTAGCGGGCCCGGTACTCCTCGGGTGAGGACAGGTAGACGGCCCGGCCGGTGCGGACCACCTCGGCGGCCGGGTAGTCGGTGCCCAGCGCCATGTGGACGAAGGGGCCCTCGTCGCCGGGGCGCTGCCCGTGGTGGCCGATGATCGTCAGCCGGTCGCCCTCCACGCCGAAGACGGCCAGCCCGTCCGGTGAGAAACCGGGCATCGACAGGCCGGCCGCCACCCGCAGCACCTCCGCCGTGGACCGCGCCTCCGCCAGCGCCCGCCCGGCGTCCAGCAGGAACGCCTCCCGTGAGCGCCGCCAGTCGCCGGTGACCGCGCTGCGCCCGGCCGGGGAGCCCGGGGTGGGCTCGGCCACCTCCTGGAGGGTGCCGATCAGCTCGTACGCCTTCTTCACCGAGTCGTAGGCGGGCCGGGAGCGGCTGCGCACCACCCGGATGATCCGGCCCCGCTCGTCCATGATCCGCACCCGCACCTCGGCGAGGGTGCCCTCGGCGGCGGCGAGCCGCACCACGCCGGTGATCTCGTTCCAGTCGACCGGGTGCAGCCGGGCGCGCACCTGGCCCTCCGTGAGGGTGACGCCCTGGGCGGGCAGCCCGAGCAGCCGTGCCGCCTCGGCGTCGACCGCGACCAGCCCGGTGGAGGTGTCCCAGTGCCACAGGCCGGTCGCCAGGGCGGCGAGGACGTCCCCCACGGCGGGCAGGGGCTCACCAGTGCGCATTGCCCCACTGTAAGAAGAGGCGATCGAACACTGCCACCGAAGGCGTACGGGCGGGCTCCCCGGGCGGGGGCGGTCCGCGGCCGGGGAGCCGGGAATCGGGGAGAGCCGATCTTGGGGCGGCCGGTAGGCTGGGTGGGTCCGGGCCCCTGCCCGCCCGGCGATCCCCGATCCGCGAAGACTGGATGAACGACGATGCATCGGTACAGGTCCCACACCTGCGGCGAGCTCCGCGCCTCTGACGTCGGCAGCGACGTCCGGCTCAGTGGCTGGCTGCACAATCGGCGCGACCTGGGCGGCATCCTCTTCATCGATCTGCGCGACCACCACGGCATCACGCAGCTCGTCGCCCGTCCCGGCACGCCCGCGTACGAGACGCTGGACAAGCTCTCCAAGGAGACGGTCGTCCGGATCGACGGCGGCGTCGTTTCACGTGGAACCGAGAACGTGAACACCGACCTGCCCACCGGCGAGGTCGAGATCGAGGTCGGCGAGGTCGAGGTGCTGGGCGAGGCCGCCCCGCTGCCGTTCACGATCAACGCCGAGGACGGGGTCAACGAGGAGCGGCGCCTGGAGTACCGCTTCCTGGACCTGCGCCGCGAGCGCATGCACCGCAACATCATGCTGCGTACGGCGGTCATCTCCGCGATCCGGCACAAGATGACGGCGCTGGGCTTCAACGAGATGGCGACGCCGATCCTGTCCGCCACCTCGCCCGAGGGCGCCCGCGACTTCGTCGTGCCCTCCCGGCTGCACCCGGGCAGGTTCTACGCCCTGCCGCAGGCCCCGCAGCAGTTCAAGCAGCTGCTGATGATCTCCGGCTTCGACCGCTACTTCCAGATCGCGCCCTGCTTCCGCGACGAGGACGCCCGCGCGGACCGCTCGCCGGGCGAGTTCTACCAGCTCGACGTCGAGATGAGCTTCGTCGAGCAGGAGGACGTCTTCGGGCCGATCGAGAAGCTCATGACCGAGCTGTTCGAGGAGTTCGGCGGCGGCCGCCACGTCACCTCGCCCTTCCCGCGCATCCCGTTCCGCGAGGCGATGCTCAAGTACGGCTCCGACAAGCCGGACCTGCGCGCCAAGCTGGAACTGGTCGACCTCACGGACGTCTTCGCGGGTTCGGAGTTCAAGGCGTTCGCCGGCAAGCACGTGCGCGCGCTGGCGGTGCCGGACGTCTCCGCGCAGCCGCGCAAGTTCTTCGACCAGCTGGGTGACTACGCCGTCCAGCAGGGCGCGAAGGGCCTGGCCTGGGTCCGGGTCGGCGAGGACGGCTCGCTCACCGGCCCGATCGCCAAGTTCCTCACCGAGGAGAACGTCGCCGAGCTGACCAAGCGCCTCTCGCTGGCCGCCGGCCACGCGGTGTTCTTCGGCGCCGGCGAGTTCGACGAGGTCTCCAAGATCATGGGCGCGGTCCGGGTCGAGGCCGCCAAGCGGGCCGGCCAGTTCGAGGACGGCGTCTTCCGCTTCTGCTGGATCGTCGACTTCCCGATGTACGAGAAGGACGAGGAGACCGGCGCGATCGACTTCTCGCACAACCCGTTCTCCATGCCGCAGGGCGGTCTGGAGGCCCTGGAGACCCAGGACCCGCTGTCCATCCTCGGCTGGCAGTACGACATCGTGTGCAACGGTGTGGAGCTGTCCTCGGGCGCGATCCGGAACCACGAGCCGGAGATCATGCTCAAGGCGTTCGAGATCGCGGGCTACGACCGGGAGACCGTCGAGGAGAAGTTCGCCGGCATGCTCCGCGCGTTCCGCTTCGGCGCCCCGCCGCACGGCGGCATCGCCCCCGGCGTCGACCGCATCGTGATGCTGCTGGCCGACGAGCCCAACATCCGCGAGACCATCGCCTTCCCGCTCAACGGCAACGCGCTGGACCTGATGATGGGCGCCCCGACGGAGCTGGACGAGTCCCGGCTGCGCGAGCTGCACCTGTCGGTGCGCAAGCCGCAGCCGAAGTAGCAGGTAGCAGGTAGTAGGTAGCAGGCAGAGGGAGAAGAAGAGGGGGGAGAGGCCCGGTTCCGGGCCTCTCCCCCCTCTTCCGTGTTCTTCCGTGTTCTTCCGTGTCCGGTGGGGACGGGGTGGCGGTCAGGCTGCCTCGGTGCCGCCGAAGCGCTCCTTGTACGCCGCGAGGTCGTCCTCGGTGAGCTTGGCGAAGAGGACCGGCGGGACGGTGAAGGGGGTGCCGGCCGGGACGGCGGCCAGGGCCTTGGCCTCGGCGGCGGTCGCCCAGGTCGCCGTGTCACCGGCGAGCGAGAACGCCGCGCGCATCGCCTCGGCCGTGCTGGGGATGAACGGCTCCGAGACCACCGCGTACAGGTGGATCAGGTTCATCGCCGTGCGCAGCGTCAGGGCCGCGCCGTCCTTGTCGGTCTTGATCTCCAGCCAGGGGGCCTTCTCCTCCAGGTAGGAGTTGCCCGCCGACCACAGCGCGCGCAGCGCGGCGGCCGCCTTGCGGAACTGGAGGGCCTCCATGTGCTCCTCGTACTCCGCGAGCAGCCGGGCGATCTCCTCGCCGAGCCGCGCCTCCGCCGCGCCGGGTGTGCCGCCCGCCGGGACCTCCTCGCCGAAGCGCTTCTTGGAGAAGGACAGGACGCGGTTGACGAAGTTGCCCAGGGTGTCGGCCAGGTCCTTGTTCACCGTGGCCGTGAAGTGCTCCCAGGTGAAGGAGGAGTCGTCGGACTCGGGCGCGTTGGCGATCAGGAAGTAGCGCCAGTAGTCGGCGGGCAGGATCTCCAGCGCCTGGTCGGTGAAGACACCCCGCTTCTGCGAGGTGGAGAACTTCCCGCCGTAGTACGTCAGCCAGTTGAACGCCTTGACGAAGTCGACCTTCTTCCACGGCTCGCGCACGCCGAGTTCGGTCGCCGGGAACATCACCGTGTGGAAGGGGACGTTGTCCTTGGCCATGAACTCGGTGTACCGGACGGTGTCGTCCGCCTCGTACCACCAGGACTTCCAGTCACGGTGCTCCGGGTCCTGGTCGGCCCATTCCTTCGTCGCGCCGATGTACTCGATCGGGGCGTCGAACCACACGTAGAAGACCTTGCCCTCGGCCGCCAGCTCCGGCCAGGTGTCCGCCGGGACCGGGACGCCCCAGTCCAGGTCACGGGTGATGGCGCGGTCGTGCAGGCCCTCGGTCAGCCACTTGCGGGCGATGGAGGACGCCAGCTGCGGCCACGACTCCTCGTGCCGCGCCACCCACTCCTCGACCTCGTGCTGCAACTTGGACTGAAGCAGGAACAGGTGCTTGGTCTCGCGGACCTCCAGGTCCGTGGAGCCGGAGATGGCGCTGCGCGGGTCGATCAGGTCGGTCGGGTCCAGGACCCGGGTGCAGTTCTCGCACTGGTCGCCGCGCGCCTTGTCGTAGCCGCAGTGCGGGCAGGTGCCCTCCACGTAGCGGTCCGGCAGGAAGCGGCCGTCGGCGGGCGAGTAGACCTGGCGGATCGCCCGCTCCTCGATGAAGCCGTTCTCGTGCAGCCTGCGGGCGAAGTGCTGGGTGATCTCGACGTTCTCCGGGGAGGAGCTGCGGCCGAAGTAGTCGAAGGCCAGCGCGAAGCCGTCGTAGACCGCCTTCTGCGCGTCGTGCGCCTGCGCGCAGAACTCGGCGACCGGGACGCCCCGCTCCTTGGCGGCCAGCTCCGCCGGGGTGCCGTGCTCGTCGGTGGCGCAGATGTACAGGACGTCGTGGCCGCGCTGGCGCAGGTAGCGCGCGTACACGTCCGCCGGGAGCATGGACCCCACCATGTTGCCCAGGTGCTTGATCCCGTTGATGTACGGAAGGGCGCTGGTGATGAGGTGTCGAGCCATCTCGGGCTGCTCCCAGGTCGGGTTGTTTTGCGAACCTTGAAATGGTAGCCGAGACGGGTGGGCCGCCCGCTTCCCGTTTTACAGGGTGGGAAAGGGGCGGCCGGGGGCGCGCGGGGTGTGGTGCGGGTGCGCTGCCGGGCGTTACGGGCGCCAGGTGGCGAGTACGCCCTCGTACAGCTCCTTGTCCGTGAGGTCGCGCGGGACCGGGCCGGCGTGGAAGAAGGACGTGTTGCCGGTCTTCAGCTTGCGGAGGTAGTCGAACGCCTTGTTGTCGTGCTCCCCGAAGGCGACGAAGGAGAAGAAGACACCGGGGTGGCTCTTCGCGGCGTCCGCGAGGGACTGGGTGGCCGGGGTCTTCGCGTCCGGGGCGCCGTCCGTCTGGAAGACCACCAGGACGGGGGCGGCCGGGTCGCCGCCCGACTCCTCGTGGTGGGCGAGGACCGCTTCCACCGCCGCGTGGTAGGTCGTACGGCCCATGCGGCCGAGGCCGGCGTGCACCTCGTCGATCTTGTTCTCGTGGTCGGCGAGGGTGAGGTCGGCGGTGCCGTCCACCTCGGTGGAGAAGAAGGTGACGTGGACCGTGGCCTCGGGGTCGAGGTGGGCGGCGAGGGCGAGGGTCTGCTCGGCGAGGGCCTGGGCGGAGCCGTCCTTGTAGTACGCGCGCATGGAGGCGGAGCGGTCGAGGACGAGGTGGACCTTGGCGCGGGTGCCGGTGAGGTCCCTCTTCTTGAGCGCGGTGGTGGCGGCCTTGTAGGCGGGGGCGAGGGCCGCTGCGCGGGACTTGACCCGGGTGAGGGGGGTGGCGGGTCTGGCGGGTTCGGCCTCGGCTTCGCGGGGGGCCTGCGGGAGCGGGGTGGGGGCGGGTTCGGCCTCGGCTTCGCCTTCGGCCGGGGGTTCGTTCCCACCCGCACCACCCGTGCGGGATGCGTGGTCGGGTGCGGGTGCCGCCTGTGGGGGTTCCGGGGCGTCGGCGGCTTGCGGGGGGTCGGTCGGCTCCGGCTCAGCTTCCGGCTCCGGCTCCTGCTTCGGCTCCTGCTCCGGTTCCGGCTTGGGCTTCGGCTTCGGTTCCGGCTCAGGCTCCGGTGTCTCGGCTGTCGGGGTCTCGGGCTCGGGCTCGGGCTCAGGGGGTGTCACCGGGTCCGTCGGCTGGGCCGGCCTGGGGACCGTGACGTTGTCGAAGGCGGCCGTGACGAGGTCGTGTTCCTCCTGCTCCTCGCGGGGCGCGGAGCGCGGGTCCGGGACGTGGGCCGCGGCCGGGGTTTCCGGGGCAGGAGATTCCGTGGCCGGGGGCTCCGTGGCCGGGGGTTCCGGGGTCGGCTCGGGCGAGGGGGACGGGACCTGTGCCTCGGGTTCCGGCTGCGGCGCGGCCGCGGGCGACGGTGCCTGGGCCGGAACCTGATCCGCCCCCTCCGCCTCGGCCGCACGCCCCTTGCGTGACCGGCCGAACGCGTTCCGCAGGCGAGTGAGAATGCCCATGTGCGCAACCCTTCGCGTGAGTTGTTCCCGTCGATCCCTGGCCAGGACGGACACGTAAGGTTAGCGGTCACCGGAGGCCGGTCGTCCCCTGGCGTTCATGGAGGGTGATCTCCACCAGCAGCGCGCGGTGATCGCTGCCGGTCACCCGCGGGAAGCGGGCGTCGGCCGCGGAGAACTGGGCCGAGACCAGTACGTGGTCGATCTGGGCGCCCAGGGCCGGTGCGGTGCGGGCCGGCCGGCTGGGAGTGCGGTCGGGGCCGGTGTGCGGCGCGGGGCGGCGCCACCGGGGCGTGCGGCGGCTGCGGCGGCTGGGGCGGCTGGGGCGGCTCAGGCCCGCAACCGCGTCGGTTCCTGGGCCGGGGGTGGGTCCTGGGGCCGGGGCGGTGGGGGCGGTTCCGTGGCGGCGGCCGGGGCCACGGCCGGGGCCACAGTCCCGGTGCCGGTCCTGGTTCCGGCCCCAGCCCCGGCCCCGGTGCCGGTGCCGGTGCCGGTGGTTCGTGCGCGGCGGCTCAGGACCAGGCGCGGGCGGGGGCGCGGGCCGGGGGGCCGGGGCGGCTGGGCGCGGCCAGGGCGGTGCCGGGCGAGCCAGGTCAGCGCGGCCACGGTCAGGCCGAGCGCCACCAGCAGCCAGGAGGTGGTGCGCAGGGTGGCCGTCAGCGCGTCGTAGACGGCGCCCGCGGCCGGCTGGGAGACCTCGGCGGGCAGGTCGGACAGGGTCAGGGTGCGGCCCACCGCGAGGGCGAGGGCCAGCAGCGCGCCGCCGAGCGCGGTGCCGAGGGCGGTCGCGGTGAGCGCGCGGCGGCGGCGGGCGGCCAGGGCGATGCCGGCGGCGGCGAACGCGATCGCCGACACGGGCAGCCAGAACCCGGCGACTTCCAGCACGTGGAACCCCTTCCGCAGGCGGCCCAGGTCCTGGGCCGGGAGGAGGGCGACCTCGGTGTGCTCGACGGGGATGCGGCTCGCGAGCGGCACGTGGTCCTGGGCGAGACGGGCCTTGACCTGGGCGGTGACGGGGGCGAGATCCACGGTGACCGGCCGGTCGCGCTGCTCGCGGTCGTCGCGCAGGGCGCTCAGGACGGCGTCGTGGGCGACCCGGTTGCCCTCGTCCCACGCGGTGCGGAAGGCCGCGGTCTGGGTGAACGAGCGGACCGCGTCGTGCACGAACGGGGCCACCGTCCCGCGCACCACGCGGGCGTCCATCTCCTGGCCGATCTGGTGCACGATCCCGTTCCCGACCGTGTCCGCGATGGCGTCGCGCACGTCCGGGTCGGCGGCGAGCGGGGCCATCGTGGTGACGTACCGGCCGGTGTCGGCGAGTCCGTACGCCGCCCAGGCCGACAGCGCGCCGAACGGCACGAGCAGGCACGAGAGCGTGATCAGCACGGCCGACAGGCCGCTTCGCAGGCGTCGGGACACGCTCCCAGCGAAGGCCCCCGGCGGCGGCTCCGCCAGCGGGGGCACGGCATTCGGGTGAGCGCGCGGAGCGAGTACGCGAAGTGGGCGCGCGGAGTGGGCGGGAGGAGGACGCGCCCAGAGGGCCGCGGGCCCGGCACACACGCCGGGCCCGCGGCCCTCGTCCGTTACGCGTCCCCCGCGCCGGGTGTCAGGCGCCAAGCGCCAAGCGCCAAGCGCCAAGCGCCAAGCGCCAAGCGCCAAGCGCCAGGCGCCGGGTGGCCTCAGCCGATGCGGCGGCCCCGGGCGTCCTCGTGCGTGTAGAGCCAGTAGAAGCAGATCAGGCCCACCGCCACACCGAACGCCAGGGACAGCCCGATGGTCCGCAGGATCGACGCGCCGGTCTGGCCGTACAGGAAGCCGAGGGCCGCGCCGGAGAACAGGAACCACAGGAAGGCGTGCTGCTCGCGCCGCAGGCGCGGGGCCAGGGACAGCGCGGCCGCCATGAGCACCGCGAAGACGATCACCGTCACGAAGCCGAACACCACGTTCCCGGCCGTGATCGGCCCGCCGGAGCGCCGGTTGGAGGCGGCCCAGTAGCCGTAGACCAGTCCGACGGCCAGGGGGACCGCCCACCGGCCGACGGTGTGCGCGCGGTCGCTGAAGAGGTCGGGCGTGCGGGGGTGCCGGGCGCCGGGGCGCGTGGCGGAGCCGGACACGGGTGCCGCGTGGACCATGGGAGCACTCCTCTCTCCTCGCCCCCGCCCTACCAGAGCACACCGCCAGGGCAACCCTGGCAAGTCGACGGGGTGAAGATGTTCCCGGTCCGGCATCCGCCGGTGTACCGGCAGCGGTTACCGTGACGCCGTACGCGACCGACCGATCACCGACGCGGGGGGACCATGCCCGGAACCGTGCTGCTGCTCGCCGCCTCGCCCCAGGGCAAGGGGCGGCTGGTGGACGCCGCCGCCGTGCTGCCGGTGCTGGCCGCCGTCGAACCCGCCGTGCTGTCCGGCACCCGGACCGCGACCGTCGTCGAGCTGGCCGACCCGCTGGAGCCGCAGGCCGTCCTGACCCGGCTGCGCGCCGCCGCCGCGGCCCCCGGCCCGCTGACCGTCTACGTCACCGGCCAGCTCCAGCTCGACCGCAAGCAGCGCCTGCCCCATCTGGCGCTGGCCCGCACCACCCCGGCGACCATGCGCTACACCGCCCTGCCCTGGCACTGGCTGCGCGACGAGCTGCGGCTGCGCCCGGAGGGCACGACCACGGTCGTGGCCGATCTGTACGCCGACCAGGAGAGCTGGCAGCAGCTCGCTCAGCGCCCGCTGGACACGGGCGGCAACATCTCCGTGTACGGGCGGATCGCACCGCCCTCGGCGCGGCGCGCGGTGGCCGCACCCGCGTACATGAGGACGGTGGCCACGCTCCTGCGCAGCGGGCACCGGCCTCCGCTGGAGCAGCTGCACGAGCAGGCGCTGGCGCGGCTGGCGGCCGAGGAGGGCGACCGGCCGGGCGGCACCGGACGGGCGTACGGCGGCCCGGGCATCGTGCTCGCCGCGCCGCGGCCGGCCGCGACCGACCCGCACGCGGCCATCGCGGCCTGCGTGGAGTCCGGGCGGCACGGCGACGCGGACGCGCTGGCCGCGCGCTGGGAGCAGGACGCCGTACGGGCGCACGGACCGGCCGCCGAGGACGCGCTGCACTGGACCGAGGTCCGCGCCGACCTGGCGATGCTCGCCGGGGACCCGGCCCGCAGCTGCCGGGCCTGGCTCACCGTCGCGGCCACCCGGCTGGCCCTGGGCCAGCACGCCGACACCCCCTCGGTCGAGGCCGCCGTGGACCGCGCGCACCACCAGTGGGGCCGCATCGACGACCCCGAGCGCGCCCGCGAACTCGGCCCGCTGCTCGCGGAGTTGCGCGACCGCGTGCCAGGACGCCGGGAGGGCGCGCTGGACGATGTGCACCGGCAGCTGCGGCAGTTGCAGACGCAGGACTGACGGGGGGCGGGCGCAGGACTGACGGGGGTGCGGGCGCGGGATTGGTGGGGGTGCGGGCGCACGACCGGTGGCGGGGGCGCGGGGGCGGGGCTTTCGGGGGTGGTGCGGGCGTTCCGGTCGGTACGACCCCTCGCCCTGGAGCTGACGCGGTGCCAGGATGGTGAGTTATGGCTGAGGGGGACGGCGTGGTCGGCCGGGGCATCCGGGTCCGGTTGGACGGGGGCGCGGGCGGCAGCAACGATGTCGCCGCGCTGAAGGCGTGGCTGGAGCGGGAGAAACCGCTGGAGGAACTGGTCAGCGGCGGGCGGCTGCGCATCCTGGAGCGGCCCCGCGGCGACGGGCCGCCCGGGCACATGGGTGCCGGGATGGAGATCCTGCTCGTCGTGGTCGGCGCGGGCGCCGACGCGTTCTTCAAGGAGCTGGTGGAGCAGACCCGGCGGGCGGTGTCGGCCTGGCTGGCGAACCGCCGCCGGGTGGAGTCCGGCGACTCGCCCGAGCCCCACGTCGATCCGGTGAACCCCGACGAGGGATAGCCCCGTGAGTCCCGAGAGCCGCTTCGACCCGCGCGGGCGGGTGAACCGGGCGCTTGTGGTCGGCGTGTCGGAGTACGACCACCGGCAACCGGCCGAGGCGGACGGCGTCCCGGGCGATCTGCCCGCCGTCCGGCACAACCTCAGCAGGCTCCAGCGGGCGCTGCCGCGCGGCGGCGTGTTCACCAAGCAGGAGATCGTCGTCGCCCGCTCGCCGACCCTGGACGAGTTCAGCGAGGAACTGCGCACCGCCGCCCAGGAGGCCGAGGGGCTGCTCCTGTTCTACTTCGCCGGGCACGGCGCGGTGCCGAGCGCGGGCAACGAGCTGTTCCTCCAGATGCGCAACGCGCGGGTCGTCGCGGGCGGGCAGGCGGTGTTCCCGGGCGCGGACGCGTTCACCGGGGTGCTCACCGTGCTCGCGGGCAGCCGGGCCGAGCGGATCGTGGTCGTCCTCGACTGCTGCTACGCGGGCAACGCCGCCAAGGTCTGGCACGACTCCGCCGACCGGCGGCGCAAGACCCAGCTGCTGATGTGCGTGCAGGCCAACCGCCTCATCGACTCCGGCGACGGCACCGGGCCCACTCCGTTCACCGACCATCTCGTACGACTCCTCGGCACGGACGCGGAGTCCTCGCTCCCCTCGCTCTTCGCGCCGCTGCGGGAACGGATGCTGACCGCCGGGCTGCGGACCACCAGCCAGGACGCGTGGGAGCCGCAGTTCGCCGGGGAACCGGGCGTGGACGTGCTGCTGACGGCGGGGGAGGCCGACGAGCCGGGGGCGGGCCCCACGCCGTTACCCGGCGTGGGCCCCGCGCCCGCACCCACTCCCGAGCCGGGTCCGCGGCCCGTGCCCGGATCGAGGGGCACCCCAGACCATGAGCCCGCGCCCGGTCCAGTTCCCGCACCCGAGGCGCCGGCGGGGGCCGTGGAAGCGAGAGCCGGTTCGCCCGAGCCCGAGCCCGAGGCAGGTCCCGAGCCCGAGGCAGGTCCCGAGCCCGATCCGGAGCCGGGACCAGATCCTGGGCCTGGGCCGGGGCCAGATCCTGGGCCGGGGCCAGATCCTGGGCCTGGGGCCTCGCCCGGAGCCAAGCCCCCGCTGACCGCCCTCCTCGCCGCGCTCGGTGTCCTCGCCGGCTTCGCCGGTGGGGTCGTGCGGTGGTTCCGGAGGCTGCGCGTGGTGGCCCGGATCGCGCTCAGCGCCGCCCTCGTGCTCGCCCTCGCCACGCTCGGGTACGCCGGCCACCGCGTGATCGGCGCCGGTGGCGGCCACGCCTGCGCCCCGCCGCTCGAACTGCGGGTGCTGACCGACCCCGACCTGGAGCCGACCCTGCGCGCCGCCGCGGACGCCTACCTCACCTCCGACGCCAACACCACCGGCCACGGCTGCCGCCGCAGCGGCATCACCGTCTACAGCGCGGGCGCGAGCAGCGCGGTCACCGCGCTGCGCCAGCAGACCGACGCCTGGCAGGAGCCCCGGGAGGAGGACACCAACCCGCAGCGGGACGTCGGGCCGCAGCCGGACGTGTGGGTCCCGGCCTCCGCGACGGACGCCGCCCGGGTCACCGCCGCCCGCACCGACCGTTCCTTCGCCGACCTGGAGCCGGACGCGGCGCCGTTCGCGTACTCCCCGGTCGTGCTCGCCGTCCCGGGAACCGGCACCGCCACCGGGACCGCCACCGCCACCGGGACCAAGACGGGGACCGGGCAGCCGGCCGGGCAGCGGACCGGGCTGTCGCTGTCCCGGCTGATCGGGGACCTGAAGAAGCAGGACGGCGGCGCCGCGGTGCTGCGCGCCGACCCGGAGGTCACCGACTCCGCGCTGCTGGCGACGATCGGCCTGTACGGCGGCGGCGCCGAACCGCGCGCCGCCGAGCAGGGCGTACGGCCCACCGGACCGCCCGCGCCCACGGCCGCCGAACTGCTGTGCGCGCTGCCCGGCGACCACGCCGCCGACGCCCGTACGGCCGTGCTGGTCCCGGAGTTCCTGCTGCGCGGCGGGGTGGGCTGCGCGCGCACCACACGGGTGCCGCGCAGCGCCGAGTACCCCACCGACGTACCGGCGCTGACGCCCACGTTCGTGCGGGTCCGCTGGGAGGACGGGGACCGGGACGCGGCGGCGCGCGACGACTGCGTGGACCGGTTCCGGCGGTGGCTGACCGGCACGGAGGGGCTCGCCGCGTTCACCGCCGCCGGGTTCCGCTCCGCGTCGGCCGCCGGGCATCCGCTGCTCGACGCCGGCCACGCCGGTGCGGGCGTGCTGCCCGCGCCGGGGCCGCTGCCCGGTGCCGCCGCGCGGACCGCGATGGACACCACGCTCGACCGGTACCGCGGCGCCAACGGTCCCGGCCGGGTCCTCTACCTCCTGGACAGCTCCGGTTCGATGAGCACGCGCTGGCCGGGGCCCAGCGGCGGGCCCGGCATCCTCAAGCAGTCCCTGGGCGGCCTCGGCAGCCAGGACGAGTACGGGGTGTGGGGGGTCTACGACGGGCCCGGCGGCCAGGACCACGACACGGTGCTCGGCTTCGGCCCGCACCGCCGTGCCGACGCCGAGCACGCGGTGGACACCGGGGCGCGGGTGCGGGACGCCGAGGCAGATCCGCACGCGGCGCTGCTCGCCGCGCTGGACTACCTCGCGGCGCGCGGCACCGACGACGAACGGCCGCAGCTCATCGTCTACATCACCGACGACGAGGACGCCGACAAGCTGACCGGGAAGAACCTGGCCGAGGTGCTGGACCGGGCGGGCCGGCGGAAGGTGCCGGTGGACATGGTGTCCCTGGTCGGCGGGTCCTGCGACCAGGGCCGCCCGGACGCCCTGATCGCCGCGGCCGGCCACGGCCGCTGCCTGGACGCGGTCGACGACCTCGGCGCGGGCCTGCACGACGAGGTCGCGCGCGTGGGGACGGGGGAGGACTGATGCCACCGACGACACGGCCGACGACGGGACGGCCCCCGACCGCAGCGCCGGTGACGGTACGGCGTCCCGCCCGCCCGCCGTCCTCCCGGTGCGCCCGCCTCCTCGCGCTGCCCGTGCTCGCCGCGCTCCTCGCGCTCACCGCGTGCGGCGGCGGCGCGCCCAAGGCGGTGCCGACCGCGGCCGCCGACGTGCCCGGCGAGATCGTGGTGGCCAGCGGCCGGGACGTGACCGGCAAGAACGGCATCCGCCAGCAGCTCATCGACGCCTGGAACCGGCAGCAGGACAAGCAGGGCACCGGCTACCACGCCCGGCTCGTCGAGCTGCCCGGCTCCGCCGACGAGCAGCGCAGTCAGCTGCTGGGCGCGCTCCAGTCGGGCAGCGCCGAGTACGACGTGGTCAACCTGGACGTGACCTGGGTGCCGGAGTTCGCCGAGGCCGGGCTCGTCCGGCCGCTGCCGGACACGGCGCTGGACGGTGACGTGATCGCGTCGGTCGCCGGTACGGCCCGCTGGAAGGACCGGGTCTACGCGGTGCCGTTCAACAGCGATGTGGGGCTGCTGTACTACCGGAAGGACTACCTGGGCGCGGCGGGCGTCCGGCAGACCACCCTCGGCTCCGGGCTGACCTGGCAGGATCTGCGGGGCCTGGGCGACACGCTGGACGCGCACCCGCCCCAGGGCTACGAGAAGCTGTGGACGACGCAGCTCGCCGCGTACGAGGGCCGTACGGTCAACGCCGTCGAGGCGTTCGCGTCCGCCACGAAGGACTTCGCGCTCACCGACGCGGCCGGCCGCTACACCGGGAGCCGTCAACAACTGGCCGACGGGATCGCCGAGTTGCGTCGGCGCACCGAGAAGCCGTACACCCTGGACCACGCCGTCGCCTCCGACGAGACCGCCTCGCTCAGCGACTTCGCGGACGGCCGCACCGCCTTCCTGCGGCAGTGGCCGTACGCCTACGGCACGCTCCACCAGACGTTCTCCGCACGTCAGTTGGGCGTGGCGCCGCTGCCCGGCCGGGCGGTGCTCGGCGGCCAGGACCTGGCGGTGACCGGGTCCTCGCAGCGGGCCGGGAAGGCGGCGCAGCTGATCGCCTTCCTCACCGGCGCCGGGAGCGAACGCTGCCTGCTGGACGCGGGGTTCGCCGCGACCCGTACGTCGGCGTACGTGGACGACGGCGTCAAGTGCGCCGCCGCGGCCGCCGCTGCGGGGCCCACGGCGGCACCCACCGGCGAGAGCACCGACCGGATGCCGCGCGACGCGGCCGGCCGCCCGGACTACGCCCGCCCGATCCTGCTCCCGGCCCTGCAACGGGCCGTCTCCCGCCCCCGCACCCCGCTGTACGGGGCCTTCACCCAGACCTTCACCACCGTGCTGGGACAGCTGTTCGGTGACGACCCGCCGAGCGACGCGGTGCTCGCCCGCGACCTGGACACGGCCCTGCGCAGGGCACTGCCGGACTGAGCCCGACCGGCCCGACCGGCAGGTACGTCCCTGCCGGCCCGACCGGCAGGGACGGGCGGCCAGGCACTAGCGATCGTCCTGGACCACCGCCGGCCGGTCCGGGCCGGGGTCGGCGGCCCGCGCCAGGCCGCCCACGTTGGCCGCGGTGACCAGGGCGGCCACCGCGACGAGGGCCGCGCCCACTCCCCGGACATGGCGGGCGCGGACGCGTCCGGGGTGCGCGACAGGGCGTCCGAGCACGGCAACCGACCTCGCAGCGGCGACAGACGACAGTGACGGGTTAAGCGGGTTTAACGTGCTTCCCAACCTAGGGGGTGGGCGGGCCGAACGAAAAGCGGGGCGAGGGGAGTTGGGACAGGACGGGACGGAAACGTCCGGTGGCCTCCGACGTCCGCCGGAACCGCCCGCCGCAGGCCCGCTTCCTGGCATGATGAAGCGCATGGCGAAGCGGGACGACCCGGAGACCATCGGGCGCAGGGTGCAGCGGCTGCGGCACGAACGCGGGCTCACCCAGCGCCAGTTGGCCGAACCGGTCTACACGCCCGCGTACGTCTCCACGCTGGAGGCCGGCCGGGTGCGCCCCTCCGACGAGGCGCTGCGCCACCTCGCCGAACGGCTCGGCGTCGCCTTCGAGGAACTGGCCACCGGACGGCCCGCCCATCTCGTCACCGACCTGCGGCTGCGGCTCACCGAGGCCCAGCGGACCCTGGCCACCGGGGAGACCGAGGGGGCCGCGGAGCTGTACGACCGGCTGCTCGCGGAGGCCGAGCGGCACGAACTCGCGGACCTGCGGGCCGAGGCCCTGCTCGGGCTCGGTGAGTGCGCCCTGGAGACCGGCGAGCTGGAGCGCGGCCGGGCCTACTTCGAGCGGTCCGAGCAGGTCCTCGCCGGCGCGCCGCTGCCCGCCCGCGTCCCCGCCCTGCGCGGCCGGGCCGTCTCCCACTACCTGGCCGGGGAACTGCGGTACGCCGTCTACCTCTTCGAGTCCACCCTCGACGAACTCAACCGGACCGGCCTGCACGACCCCGACGCCCTGCTCCTGCTGTACGCCGGTGTGATCGGCCCGTACATGGACATGGGCGCCCACGCGCGGGCGGCCCAGGCGGCCGAGTTCGCGCTCGCCCTCGCGCCCCGGGCCGGCGATCCGGCGCTGGTGGCCCGGATGCACCGGTCCGTCGCCCGCACGCTGCTCGCCGAGGGCCGGCTCGCCGAGGCGGACGCCTCGCTGGCCAAGGCCGCCGAGCTGTACCGGCAGCTCCAGCTGCGCACCGAACTCGCCAACT
Source organism: Streptomyces sp. NPDC047017 (assembly GCF_040644175.1). Taxonomy (NCBI): domain Bacteria; kingdom Bacillati; phylum Actinomycetota; class Actinomycetes; order Kitasatosporales; family Streptomycetaceae; genus Streptomyces; species Streptomyces sp. NPDC047017. The sequence continues at coordinate 79,898 of NZ_JBEYVW010000026.1, forward strand.
GCCACTGGATGCGCGGTTACGTCTGCGCGCAGAACGGCGAACTCGGCCGCGCCGAGGAGGAGCTGCGCGCCGCGCACGGCATGCTGACCGCCAAGCGGGCCGCGCTCTACACCAGCCAGGTCGTGGTCGAACTGGCCGACGTCCTGCACCGGCGGGGCAAGTCCGAGGAGGCCGCCGGGCTGCTGCGGGACGTCCTCGGTGACCTGTCCTCCGAGCGGGGCGCCGTGCACGCCGCCGCCGCGCACCGGCTGCTCGGCATCATCGCGGAGGACGCCCGGGACACGGAGGCCGCCGAGGAGCACTACGTGCGCGCGCTGAGTCTGCTGGAACGCGCCGGCGCCGCCGGTGACCTGGCCGACCTGTGCCGTCTCCTCGGCGATCTGCTGCGCCGTACCGGCCGGGTGGAGGCCGCCCTGGACGCGTACCGCACCGGCCTGGGCCACCGTACGGCCCCGGGCACGACGACCCTGGGTCCGGCCCCGGCGCCGCCGCTGCTGTGAGACCGGGGCCCGCCGGGACCCCGTCAGGTCCGTACGGCGGGGCTCACGCCTGGACCCGGGCCCCGTGCTGGACGGCCGTCAGACGGTCCGCGCCGCGCCGGGCCGCCGCCACGGCGGCGTCGGACGCGAGGTCGCCGGGCGCGCCGTCGGTGAGGGCGAACGCGTCGCCGCCGACCCGCACCGCGGCGACGTCCAGGGTGAGGGCCGGCGCCGTACCGCCGTCCGGGCCGTCACCGTCGCCGTCTCCGTCTGGGTCGTCGGCGTCCTCCGAGGTGCCGGGCGGGGCGGTGAAGGTGATCCGCAGTCCCTGGCGGGCGTCCCCGAGGGCGGGCAGCGCCAGCTCGCTGACCTGGACGTCCTGCTTCCCGGCCCCGGGGGTGGTCGCGGTGAACCGGGCGCAGGTCTTCGGCAGCGTCCGCAGCCAGGCCAGGGTGCGGTCCACGTCGGCCGGGCGCAGCGAGAGCACCTGATGGCGCAGTTGCGCCTGGTCGTCGCCGTCGTCGAAGCCGGCCACCGCGTACGTGCCGGTGGGCGCGCCGAGGGGCTGGTCGGCGTAGAGGGCGTCGAGCAGGCGGCGGCAGTCGGGTGCCGCGTCGGTGCGCGCCTTGAGGATGCCGTCCCGCCAGGTCGCCACGCCCTCGGACGGCTGCCAGGACGTACGAGGTCGGCCTCGGTGAGCAGCGCGGACTGCGCCTGGGCGGCGGTGAGCGCGGCGGCGGCCGTGGGGGCCGGGGTGGCGGGGCGGGTGGCCGCAGGGGTGGCCGCGGCGGCGGACGCGGGGGCGTCGGCCGGCCGGCCCGGCTGCCCGGCGGAGCAGGCGGTGGCGGTCAGCAGGGCGGCCCCGCAGAGCACGGAGGCGGACAGCGCGGCACGGACGGCCGGGGGACGGGGCATGGGCGGATGCCTCCAGCGGGACGGACGGCGGACGGGCAGGGGACGGACGGTGGAACGGGCGGGGAGCGGGCAGCGGGAGGGACGGCGGGCGAGCCTCCTGCGCATCCCACGGCATCACCGGCCCGCCGCGTCCACCACCGCGCCGGGCCGTCCGGGTGAGGGGCCGGGGCCAGGGCCGGGGCCGGGAAGATGCGACAGTTACCAGGAGCGCGGACGACGGAAGTACGAGAAGCGCGGACGACGCAACGCAGGAACGTTTCCCAGGGAGCCCCGCCGTGACCGGTCAGCCCAGCCCCGCAGTCACCCCCGACGCCACCCCCGCACCCATCCCCGCAGTCACCCCCGACGCCACCGCCGCGGCCATCCCCGTGATCATCGACTGCGACACCGGCGTCGACGACGCGCTCGCCCTGCTGTTCGCCGTGCGCCACCCGGGCCTTGACCTGCGCGCGGTCACCTGCGTGGCCGGGAACACGGACGTGGACCAGGTGGTACGGAACACGCTGACCGTCCTGGAGCAGGCGGGCGCCCCCGGGATCCCGGTCGCGCGGGGCGCCGAGCGGCCCCTGATCGAGCCGGTGCGCACCGCGCACCACGTGCACGGCCACGACGGCATGGGCGACCTCGGGCTGCCCGAGCCCGCCCGCCGGCCCGCCGAGGTGGACGCGGTCGCGCTGCTGCGCCGGGAGATCCTGGCCTCGCCCCGCCCGGTCACCCTGATCCCCACCGCGCCGCTGACCAACATCGCGCTGCTGCTGCGCACCCACCCCGAGGTGACCGGCAACATCGAGCGGATCGTCTTCATGGGCGGCGCGGTCGCCACCGGCAACGCCACGGCGGTCGCCGAGTTCAACGTGTGGCACGACCCGGAGGCCGCCGCGATCCTGCTCACCGCCGGGGTGCCGATCACCATGTACGGCCTGGACGTGTTCGAACGGGTGATCGTCCCGGCCGACGACGTACGGCGGCTGGGCGCGAGCGCCGAGCCGGGCACCCGGCTGGCCGGGCGGCTGCTGAGCCACCGCGACCCGGTCACCACCGAGGAGGACCCGGCCGGCGGCCTCGGCGACGCGGGCGCGGTCTGCGCGGTCGCCGACCCGGCGGGACTGACCACGCACCGGCTGCCGGTCGAGGTGACCCTCGCGCCGGGACCGGCACGCGGGCAGACGGTCGTCGACCGCCGCCCCCGCCCCGGCGAGGCAGAACTGCACGGCGAGGCCCGCGAACAGCGGCTGGTGGACGTGGCGCTGGACGTCGACGTGGAACGGTACGTGAAGCTGTACCTGGCCACTGTCGAGGGCAACGCCGAGGGCGGCGCCGCCGCGGGGGCCTAGGGCCTGTTGCGAAAGTGGCGTCGTCGCCCGGAGGGCGTGCCGGGCGTCGCCCGGCAGGCGCCACTTTCGCCACAGGCCCTAGCGCCGGGAGCGGGTGGTCACGCCATCCAGAAGAAGACCGCCGTCATCCGCTTGTCCTCCAGGGTGCTGCCGCAGTAACCGGTCGCGCTGTGCACCAGATTGGCGTGGTAGAGGAGCAGCCGGTTGGCCTTGTGCGGCACGCGGACGTCCTCCTCGAAGGCGTCCGGCGCGACGAACCGGGTGCCCAGCGCCTCGACGAGGTTGGTGTGCGGGGCCTGCACGATGTTGCCGCCGAGCCGGCCGCCGGGCAGCGACTGGCGGTAGAAGCTGGTCCCGCAGTCCCCCGGGACGTCCGGGTTGAGGTAGAGCACGGCCGCGTACCGGCACAGCGCGCGGGAGTCGGTGTGCGGGCGCGGCTCGCTCTCGCCCTCGCCGACCACCTGCACGCAGTTGTGGTTGAGGGTGCCGCCGCCGGTCGCCTGCTGCACCCACAGGTCCTTCGCCCCGGTCGCCTTCTTCACCAGCCGCTCCACCCGGGCCAGTTCGGCCGGTTCCAGGCCCGGCATGGTCCGCAGCCCCGGCCAGGTCTGCGCGGTGTACGGGTACCCCTTCACCCAGTCGTCCCTGGTCAGGCACCGCTCCCGTACGGCGGCCGCGTCGGGCAGGACGTCGTCGAGCACCCAGTAGTCCCGGCCCTTGGTGGGCTTGCGGTAGGGCAGGACGGGGAGCGCGGCGGGGACGCGGGGAGGCTGTGGGGGCATGCGGCCGAATGTAGGGCGGCGCTTCGCCAGGTCTCTCCCACGCGGCGGTCAACATTGTGTCAACCTTCTGGATCAGAAGGTCAGTTGACGGACTTGGGATTTTACCGGGACCAAAGGTTTCCGCGGCCGTCGCGTCCGTACCGAGCGGTGCCCGAACCGTCCACGGGCACGAGCCACGACCGGACAGGAGACACGACGGTGCGCTTCTCGCGGAACGCGACGGGGACGCTCTTCGTGAGCGGAGCCCTCGGCCTGACCCTCGCCGCGCTCGCCTACCCCGGCATGCTCGGGTTCCAGACCGTCACCGGCGCCCCCACCCGGGTCGTCGCCCAGACACAGTGGGGGCCGCTCACCGAGGCGGACCGGGACTTCGTGGTCAAGGTGCGCGCGGCCGGGCTGTGGGAGTACCCGGTCGGGCACATGGCCGTGCGCAAGGGCACCACCAAGGCGGTGGTCACCGCGGGCGAGCATCTGATCGACGGGCACGCGGCGCTGGACGCGAGCTGCCGCCGGATCGCGCCGCTGCTGGACATCACGCTGCCCGACGCGGCCAGCCCGCAGCAGCGGGGGTTCGTCAGCACGCTGGGCGCCGACTCCGGCAAGCGGTTCGACAGCGACATGGCGAACATCCTGCGGGTCACCCACGGCCAGATCTTCAACACCATCGCCAAGATCCGGTCCACCACCAGGAACAGCCTGGTCCGGGCGCTGGCCGACCAGGCCAACGCCACCGTCCTGGACCACATCACGGTCATGGAGAACACCGGCCTGGTCGACTACGACCGGGTGCTCTACCAGGAGACCGCCCCGCCGAAGCTGCCCGCCTCCGACCTGACCCCGCCGCCCCCCTCCGGCGGCGCGCCCCAGGTCGTGCTCACCCCGCCGCCCGGCGCCACGTCGAGCCCGCTGGACGTCGGCGGCGGCCCGCAGCCCGGCCCGAGCCCGACGACCGGGTGAGCCGGGCCCGACGCCTTCCGTGACAGGGACAGGCCCTGAACGGACCTGAACGGACCTGAACGGCCCTACGCGAGCCAGACCGTGGTGTCCGGCTCCAGCCGGCGCCCCGTCAGCGGCGCGCTGCTCAGCAGCACCTCCCCCGGCGGCAGCGGCACCTCGGCGTCCGACAGGTTGGTGACGCACCGCCAGCCCTCGGACCGGGCGAACGCCAGCACCCCGGCCGGGGTGTCCTCCGCCCAGGTCAGCGACTCGCCCGCGAGCAGCTTGCGGCGCAGCCGCAGGGCCGTGCGGTACAGCTCCAGCGTCGAGCCCTCCACCCCGTCCTGCGCCCGCACGGCGTACGCGGCGAAGGAGGGCGGCTGCGGCAGCCAGGCACCGCCCGCCCCGAAGCCGTACGACGGCCCGGTCGTCGTCCACGGCAGCGGCACCCGGCAGCCGTCCCTGCCCTTGCGGAGGTGGCCCGTCTGCTCCCAGATCGGGTCCTGGAGCACCTCGGTGGGCAGGTCGGCGACCTCGGGCAGGCCGAGTTCCTCGCCCTGGTAGACGTAGGCCGAACCGGGCAGCGCCAGCATCAGCAGGGTCGCCGCCCGGGCCCGGCGCAGCCCCGCCGTCCGGTCGACGGCCGGGGCACGGCCGCCGGACAGCAGCCAGGCGTTGTCGTCGGTGCCCGGCGGCAGCATCAGCCGCGTGGCGTGCCGGATCACGTCGTGGTTGGAGAGCACCCAGGTCGCCGGGGCGCCGGCGGCCCCGGCGGTGGCCAGGGACGCGGTGACGGCCCGGCGCAGCTCGTCGGCGTCCCAGCCGGTTTGCAGATACTCGAAGTTGAACGCCTGGCCCAGTTCCTCCGGGCGGGCGTACAGCGCGCGCCGGGCGTCGGGCACCCAGGCCTCGGCGACGGCGGTGCGCGGCGGGGAGTAGGCGTCGAAGATCTTCCGCCAGTCGCGGTAGATCTCGTGCACCTCGTCCCGGTCCCAGTACGGATGGCTGCCCGGCGCCAGCCGTGGCAGCGCCTCCTCGCCGGTGGCGCCGATGTCCCCGACGTCCCGCAGTGGCTCGCCGAGGTCCTTGGCCAGGGCGTGCGCCACATCGACGCGGAAGCCGTCCACGCCCCGGTCGGACCAGAACCGCAGCGTGCTGCGGAAGTCGGCGCGGACCTCCTCGCCGCGCCAGTCGAAGTCCGGCTGCTCGGGCGCGAACAGGTGCAGGTACCACTGCCCGTCCGGCACCCTCGTCCAGGCGCTGCCGCCGAACACGGACCGCCAGTCGGTGGGCGGCAGTTCACCGTGCTCGCCGCGGCCGTCCCGGAAGACGTACCGGGCGCGGGCGGCGGAGCCGGGACCGGCCCGCAGCGCCTCCTGGAACCAGCGGTGCCGGTGCGAGCTGTGGTTGGGCACGATGTCGACGATCACCTTGAGGCCCAGGCGGTGCGCCTCGGCGGTCAGCGCGTCGAAGTCGTCCAGGGTGCCCAGGCGCGGATCGACGTCCCGGTGGTCGGCGACGTCGTAACCGCCGTCGGCCAGCTCGGAGGGGTAGAAGGGGCTCAGCCACAGGGCGTCGACACCGAGCGAGGCCAGGTGGCCCAGGTGCCGGGTGACGCCCCGGAGGTCGCCGAGCCCGTCGCCGTCGGCGTCCGCGAAGCTGCGCGGGTACACCTGGTAGACGACGGCCTGCCGCCACCAGTCGGGGCTGCGGGAGGACAGGTCGGGCGGGGAGGCGGGCGGGGAGGCGGGGCCGGTCACGCGGTCTCCTCTTCGGGCAGCGAGGGAGCAACAAGGGAACTCTGTCCAGAAAGCCGCAAAAGTGAACCCGGGTGATAACCCACGTGATTCTCGCCGCAGAGATCGGGATGAATCAGTACGGACAGGGATCGACGACAACGGATCAGAAAGGACCCGACATGAGCGACACCACCACCCGTACCGTGGGTGTCCTGGGCACCGGGATCATGGGCGCCGCGATGGCCCGCAACCTCGCGCGGGCCGGGCACACCGTCCGCGTCTGGAACCGCACCCGCGCCAAGGCCGAGCCGCTGGCCGCCGACGGCGCGCAGGTCACCGGGACCCCGGCGGAGGCGGTGCGCGACGCGGACGTCGTCCTGACCATGCTGTACGACGGTGACACGGTCCTGGAGACCATGCGCGAGGCGGCCCCCGCGGCCCGGCAGGGCGCGGTGTGGATGCAGTCCACCACGGCAGGGCTTGACTCGGTGCGCTCGCTGGCGGAACTGGCCAGGACGCACGGCCTGCTCTTCTACGACGCCCCGGTGCTCGGCACCCGGCAGCCCGCGGAGGCCGGGCAGCTCACCGTGCTGGCGGCCGGACCGGACCGGGGGCGGGACGTGCTGGCCCCGGTCCTGGACGCGGTCGGCACCCGCACGGTGTGGTCCGGCGAGGACGGGGCGGCGGCCGGCGCGACCCGGCTGAAGCTGGTGGCCAACAGCTGGGTGCTCGCGGTCACCACCGCGGCCGGTGAGGCCCTGGCCCTGGCCAAGGGGCTCGGGGTGGACCCGCGCGGCTTCCTCGACCTGATCTCCGGCGGCCCGCTCGACATGGGCTACCTGCACGCCAAGGCGGACCTGCTGCTCGATGACCGGCTGCTGCCGCCGAGTTTCGCGGTGGCGACCGCCGAGAAGGACGCCCGGCTGATCGTGCGGGCCGGTGCCCGGTACGGCGTCCGCCTCGACGTGGCCGCCGCGAGCGCCGAACGCTTCGCCCGCGCCGCCGCGCAGGGCCACGCCCAGGAGGACATGGCGGCGGCGTACTTCGCCAGCTTCGACACGGAGGCATCGGAGGGCGCGGAGGCCGCGGACCGGGCCTGAGCCCGGAGGGGTGCGGCGGGCGGCCGGCCGGTCGGTCAGCCCAGGCAGATCACGAGCAGGCAGAGCTGCGGCGAGGAGGGCGGCGGGGCGGCGGGGCCGGAGGCCGGGGAAGAACCGGGGTCCGTGCCGGAGGAGCCGGACGTACCGGACGGGCCGGTGGCCCCGGTGGGGTGGTGCCCGGCCGTCGTGGCCGGGGCGCCGGTGGACGTGCCCGGCTGCTGCGGCTGCCGGGGCGGCGCGGACGACGGATGCCCGCCGGACGGCCGCGCCGCCCCGTTCCCCGTGCCCGTCCCGTTCTCGGCGGGGGAGTACGGCTGCACGCTCTGCGACATCGTGACGTCCTGCGTGCTGTACGTGCTGTACGTGCCGTACGCGCCCCGCGTGCCGTACGTGTCGTGCGGCGCGGTGGCCGTGCTGGCCGTGGCGGACCTCCGGTGGCCGGCACCGGCCGGGCCGGGCGCGGCCGGAGAGCCGGGTGAGGTGTGCCGGGTCCCGGCGGCCGCGGTCCCCGCCGGGCCGTCGCCGTCCCCGGCCGGGCGGCTGCCCGCGCTGTCCGGGGCCGGGTCCCGCGGCGCGGGGGCGGCCTGCGCCCGGTCGGCGGTGTGCCGGTCCGTCGAGGCGACGGTCAGGCCGCCGCCGACGAGCGCCACGGCGGTCGCCACCAGGGCCCGGCGCTGGGTCTTCTTCCACCGCGCCACCTTCCGCCGCCGCGCCGCCCGGGCCGCGGCGACTCGAAGCCGCCCTCCGCGAGCCCGGCGGGCGCCTCCGCGAGACCGGCGGGCGCCTCCGCGAGACCGGCGGGCGCCTCCGCGGCATCGGCGTACGGCGGTGTGCCGTGCCCGGCGGACAGCGGGACGCGGGCCGCCGCCGGACCCGGTGCGAAGGGCGTCGTGGCGGACGCGGTGGTGTCCGGGGCTATGTCCGGCGCGTACGCACCGCAGCCGGGACACACCAGAGTGCCGTTGAGGTGTCGTCGGCACGTGGAGCAGTAGTCCATGCGGATCTTCCTGGGTCGGCCTGCCGGGCGGTCGGCCACGCTGACAAGGGCGTTACCCCACTGTGTGCGGCCTGTGTGATGCTCCTGCACGGATTCGGCGGGCCGCCCGGACCGCGTGTGCGCCGGCCGGACCCCGGCGGTGAGGCTGAACCGCACCCGGCCGATCCTCATCTGACTGTTCGGCCCGTGGTGGATTGCCCGTGGTGGAAGGACGGAACGTGCGCAACGGCGAGACGACGGCGACCGCGGCCGGGGACGGCCTGCGGATCGGCCCCTACGCGGTGCGATGGCACACCGCGCTGCTGACGGTGTGGACGGTCCTGTGGTTCTGCGTGGCCGAACGTCACGGGGCCGTGTCCTGGCACTATCTGAAGTCCGGTGAGGAACTCCTGTTCACCCAGGTGCCCGGCGGCGGTCTCGCGCTGTACGCCAACCACCCCGAACTCCAGATCGGCCCGGTCAGTTTCCTGGTCGCCGCGCTGTTCGAGCCGTTCCCGCCCGCGCTGGGCGAGAACCTCGCCGAGGCGTTCATGTCCGGCCTGGGCCTGTACATGCTGGTCCTCATCGGCCGGACCGCCGCCGAGCACAACCTCGGCACCGGCCTGAACCACAAGCGCCTCCAGCAGCGGGTGCTGATCGCCGGGGCCGCCTTCATCCCCATGTGGGTGGAGGTCTCCGTACGGTTCGCGCACCTCGACGACGTGCTGGCGCTGTTCTTCACCACCCTGGCCGTACGGGCCCTGGTGCGCGGCAACGCCACCGCCGTCGGGGTGCTGCTGGCACTGGCCGTGGACTCCAAGCCGTGGGCGGTGGGCTTCCTGCCGCTGCTGCTCGCGCTGCCCCGGCCCGCCTGGCTGCGCGCGGGCGGCTGGCTGGTGGGCCTGGTGGCCGCGGCCTGGCTGCCGTTCTACCTCACCCACCTGGAGACCTTCGCCGCCGCCCGCTTCACCATCCCCAACCAGGCGGCCTCCGCGCTGCGCTGGTTCGGCGTGAGCGATCCGGCGACCCCGTGGTGGGACCGGCCCGCGCAGATGACCCTGGGCATCGCCCTGGGCGCGCTGGCGGTACGCCGCGGCCGCTGGCCGGCCGTGCTGCTGCTGGCCGCCGACGCCCGGATCGTCCTCGACCCGAGCGTGTACACGTACTACAACGCCTCGGTGCTGCTCGGCACCCTGGTGTGGGACTCCATCGGGCAGCGGCGGCTGGTGCCGTGGGTGAGCTGGATAGCGCTGATCTCGCTGTACGGCAGCGCCCTGCTGGTCCCCTCGGACTCCGTGCAGGGCCTGCTGAGACTGGCCTTCGCGGCCGGTTCCGCGCTGTACGTCCTGTTCTGGCCGCAGCGCACGCCCCGCGGCCGGCGCGGCGCCCCGGCCGGGGCCGTCCCGCGCCTGCCGCGCCAGCGGCGCGCGCCGGACGGACCGCATCAGGCCAGGTCGGTCGGCTCTTCTCAGGCCAGGTCGGTCAGCTCCTCGGCGTACACCTGAGACAGCGGCTGCGGGCCGACGTACTGCTGGCAGTTGCACCGCCCCGGCTCGTAGCGCACCGGCTGCTTGTTCTCGTCCCAGGCGGTCGGCACCTCCACGCGCTCGTGGCAGTGGCCGCTGCGGTCGTGCTTGGCGAGGTGGTGCGTGCACCCGCAGACCGGCTCCGGCGGCCGGTGCGCGGCCTCCACGGCGAGGCGGTCCGCCTTTTGCGCCTCCATCAGCTCCATCCGGCGCTGGTGCCGGTTGCGCAGCGCGGTCCTGGCGGTGTCCGCCAGCCATGCGAAGCCGCCGGTCCAGAACAGGATGAGCACCCACCAGATCCAGTTCATCGTTCCCCCGTCCTTCCCCCTGCCGTTCACTCCTGCGCACGGCCGCCCGGCACGCGGTCGCACGGAATCGCCGGCGCGGGTTCGGCGCGCCGGAGCGTGGCTTCAGGATAGGCAACCACGGGCCGTACGACAGGGGGCGCGGCGACCGGACCTGGCCGGCTCCGCCGCCCGGGCGGCCGGGGCGGGCGGGGGCGGCGGGGAGGCCGGCGGGGCAGCCGGAGGCGGCGCCAGGCGCGTTCGTGGACGACGGCGAGCACGACGGCCGCGGCGACCGCGATCAGGTGCTCGCGCCCGGCCAGGTTGGGCTTGACGATCGACTCGGCGACCATCGAGCCGCCGGTGAGGAAGAAGACGACGGGGGCGCGCCGGACCAGGGAGAGGTAGGTGAACAGGCCGACCACGGCCGCCGACGGGCCGGTGTCGAGGACGTGCCCGATCTCCGGCGGCAGCCCGAAGCCGCACCAGCCCGGCCCCGCGGCGATCATCACCCGCACGGTGAGGGTGCCGGCCAGGGTGGTGACGTAGGAGATGAACAGGGTGCGGAGCCGGCCCAGGGCCAGTTCGGCCAGCGCGAACGCCAGGAAGAGCTGGGTGATGCCCGCCCACACCGGCAGGTCCAGGGCGGGGACGTAGAGCGAGACGGGGGTGCGCAGCAGGGCCAGCCACAGCGGCAGGTCGGCCTGGACGCCGCCGGTGATCCGCACCGCCGTCTCGCCCGCCGGGTGCTGGGCGATCGCGTGGAAGAAGATCACGCCGAAGGCGGCGACGAAGGCGAGCACCAGCCCGGACAGGCCCCGGCGCGTCAGCCGGCGCACCGGGTCCGTGACCATGTGATGGAACTCGGTGCGCAGGGTGCGCACGACGAACAGCGCCACCCGGACCGCCACCGCACGCCCGTATCGCGCCCCGCGCCACCCGCCCGGCGTCACACCGCCCCCCCGGCCGGCCCTTCCAGTCCTCCGTACCTGTGCACCACCACTCGGCTCCTCGACGCAGTTGCCCACCTCACTCTGGGTCCAACCGTAGGGACCGTAATCCGGGCCCGTGCGTTGCTCGGGGACGGGCGATGTTCGTCTCACCACAGGAGTCACCACGGTAGTCACCACAGGAGTCACCCCGGGAGGCGCAGCTCGGACAGAGCCTCTCCGCACCGGCCGGCCGGAACAGGCACGGCTGTACGTGGTCGCCCTCGCACTCGCGCGTCCCGGCCAGCCGGGCCGACAGGCGGGGGGCCGCGCCGGGCGCGGGCGGGGGCTCCGGCCGCCGCGCGGGGGGTGGCGGCGGTACCTCCCGCAGCAGGTGGCGCAGCAGGCCGCCCGGGCGCCGGACGGGGGTGCCGTCGTCGGGGAGCCCGCGCAGGATGTGGGTGCGGATCGCGGCGGGGGTGTGCCCGGCGGCGAGCCAGCGGTCGGTGAGCTGCGCCAGTTCGCCGTACATGCCCCGAGGGATGTCGCGCAGTTCGCGGGCGAGGCCGGGGAGCGCGGCGACGAGGGCGCGGGCCGGTCCGGCCGCCGGATGGTGGGAGGTGTTTCCTCCGGGGTCTTTTCCTGGTTGACCGCCGGTGGACCGAGGACTCGGCGCACCGACGGCCGGAACCGCGGGACTCGGTGCGAGCTGCGGTGATTCGAGGTCCGCGCAGGTGGGCGGGGGTGCCGTACGCCCGGTTCGCGGGGACGCGCGGACGGCCTGCACGGCGTCCGCCGCGCTCGTGGCCCCCACGGACGTCACGGACGTCACGGGCGTCACGGGCGTCACGGGTGTCATGGGCGTCCGCGCCAGCAGCTTGGCCGCCTCGGCGGCGTTCAACGGCACGTTGGAGACGAGCTGCCGCGTCACCCACAGCCCGCCGGGCCCCTGCACCCGCCGCTCGTGCACGTAACCCTCGGCCTTGAGCTGCGCCTTGGCCCGGGAAAAGGCGGTCGCCCCGATACGGGCCCGTTCGGCGGAGCGCGACAACGACTCGCGCGCCCCCTGCGGAAGCGAGAGCTGCCAGGTCAGCAGCCGTACGGCGTCGGAGGACAGCCGAGGATGCCGGATGAGGTCGTGCGCGAACTGGGTGAAGGCGCGCGGGGGCGCGATATGGTGCCGGTACATCACGGTGGGAAGTCCGATTCCACTGGTGGTTCAGGCCCTCGCGGACGGTTGCAGCCGTCGCGGGGGCCGTCTTCGTATGCCTGGCGAGGCACCTCGAAGACCGGGTTGTCGAGGCGACCGTACCGCACGATCAGTGCCCACATGAACACACTGAGTGAAGAATGCTTTCGCTGAAACGGAACCCCTGACGGCTCCCGGACGGCCGGTTCCGGGTCTCTCCCCGGCATGGAGGGGCCGTCGAACTCTGCCGGGAACCGGCAATGCGCCGTGTGCGTGTTACCCGGCAGCATGTGGTGCGGGGGAGCACTACGGGGGATGCCTCCGGGACCGGGGGCCGGTGGGTTCTTGCCGGTCACCGGCATCGGGGGCGGTACGGGGGAGAGGGGGATTCCCGTCCGCGGCCGACGGCCGCCGGTGCGTGGGATGTCCGGCCGGAACGGCCGGCGCCCGACACCTGGCGCCCGCCGCGGGACGTTCCGGCGCGGGAACGGTTCCGCGCCGGGCGGCGGATGCCAGGCGCCGGTGCCGCCCGGCGAGGCGCATCCCGCGGCCCGGTCCCCGCCGCGACCGCGTCAGTGCCGAGGGCGGCCCGCACCGCCCGCCCGGCTCGAATTCCTCATCGCAAGGGACGTTTGCCATGCTCGTCATCGGCGTGTTCGCCGCAGCCTGCCTGATCCTCGTGCTGATCGCGCTGCTCGCCTTCTCCCGGCTGTACCGCAAGGTGGACCAGGGCCGGGCGCTGATCGTCTCCCGGACCCGCCGGGTCGACGTGTCCTTCACCGGGCAGGTCGTGCTGCCGGTGCTGCACAAGGCCGAGGTGATGGACATCTCGGTGAAGGCGATAGAGATCACCCGTTCCGGCCGGGACGGGCTCATCTGCCGGGACAACATCCGCGCCGACATCCGCATCTCGTTCTTCGTGAAGGTCAACAAGACCGCCGCGGACGTCATCAAGGTCGCCCAGGCCGTCGGCACCGCCCGCGCCAGCGACCAGGCCACGCTGCAGGAGCTGTTCCACGCGAAGTTCTCCGAGGCGCTGAAGACCGTCGGCAAGCAGATGGACTTCACGGACCTGTACACCAAGCGGGAAGAACTGCGGTACCAGATCATCGAGTTGATCGGCGTCGACCTCAGCGGGTACCACCTGGAGGACGCGGCGATCGACTACCTGGAGCAGACGCCGCTGACCCAGCTCGACCCGGCCAACGTCCTCGACGCCCAGGGCATCCGGAAGATCACCGAGCTGACGGCCGTCGAGCACGTGCGCACCAACGAGGCGCAGCGCACCGAGGAGAAGGAGATCACCCGGCAGAACGTCGACGCGCGCGAGGCCATCCTGGAGCTGGAGCGCCGCCAGGCCGACGCCGAGATCAAGCAGAAGCGGGAGATCGAGACCTCCCGCGCCCGCGAGGAGGCCGAGACCGCCCGCGTGGTGGAGGAGGAGCGGCTGCGCGCGCAGGGCGCCTTCCTGCGCACCGAGGAGCAGCTCGGCGTGCAGCGGGAGAACCAGGCCCGGGAGATCGCCGTCGCCGCGAAGAACCGCGAGCGGGTCATCGCCGTGGAGAACGAGCGCATCGAGAAGGACCGCATGCTGGAGGTCATCGCCCGCGAGCGGGAGACCCAGCTGACGCGGATCTCCGCCGACAAGGAGGTCGAGGCGGAGAAGCGGGAGATCGCCGAGGTGGTGCGCGAGCGGGTCGCGGTGGACCGCACGGTCGCCGAGCAGGAGGAGTCCATCAAGAAGCTGCGCGCCGTGGAGGAGGCGGAGCGCGAGCGGCAGGCCGTGATCATCGCCGCCGAGGCGGAGGCTCAGGAGAAGCTGGTCAAGGACATCAAGGCCGCCGAGGCCGCCGAGCAGGCCGCCACGCACCGCGCCGCCGAGGAGGTCACCCTCGCCGAGGCCCGGCTCAAGTCCGCCGACCTGGAGGCCCGCGCCAAGCTGCGGACGGCCGAGGGCATCCAGGCGGAGGCCGCCGCCGCGGGGCTGGCCGCCGTGCAGGTCCGCGACAAGGAGGCCGAGGTCATCGAGAAGACCGGCCGCGCCGAGGCCGAGGCCACCCAGGCCCGGCTGCGCGCGGAGGCCCAGGGCACCGAGGCCCGGCTGCGCGCCGAGGCGGAGGGCGCCCAGGCCAAGGCGATCGCCGAGGCCACCGCGATCGGCGAGAAGCTGAAGGCGGAGGCGGCGGGCCTGAGCGAGAAGGCGGCCGCGATGGCCGCCCTGGACGAGGCATCCCGCGGCCACGAGGAGTACCGGCTGCGGCTCCAGGCGGAGAAGGAGATCCGGCTGGCCGGGCTCGACGTGCAGCGCCAGGTCGCCGAGGCGCAGGCCACGGTGCTCGCCACCGGCCTGGAGCACGCCGACATCGACATCGTCGGCGGCGACTCCGTCTTCTTCGACCGGCTGGTCAACGCCGTCTCGCTGGGCAAGGGCGTCGACGGGTTCGTCGAGCACTCGCACACCGCGCAGGCACTGGCCAAGCCCTACCTGGACGGTTCCGCCGGCCTCGCCGACGACCTGGGCCGCGTCCTCGGCTCGGTCTCCACGGCCGATGTGCGGAACCTGACCGTCTCCGCGCTGCTGATGAAGCTGATGCACACGGGCGGCGGCACGCAGGCCGGGCAGTTCCAGCAACTCCTGGACCGCGCGGGCGAACTGGGCCTGGCCGACCTCCCGGTCACCGCCCTCGACGGCGGCACCGGCCCCCTCAACGGCACGGCCCTCAACGGCACCGCCCGGGTCTGACGCCCACGGCCGAGGCCCACGGGGGCCGGGAGCCGCCGCTCGGGGGGCGGCGGCTCCCGGCCCCCACTTCCCCAAGCCCCGAACCCCCGCAGCCTTCGAAGGGACGCACGTCCATGGCCACCGCCCAGGAGACGGGTTCGTACGACGCCGTGGACAGCGGCACGTACGAGGTGCTGCGCGACCGGCTCACCGCCCGGGCCGCCGAACTGGCCCGCGGCGCCGAACAGCTCAACGCCCGCCGCGCCGAGGAGTTCGGCGCCACCCGGCTCGACCTCACCGGCACCGGCCGGCTGCGCACCGAGCACCCCGGCGTGCCCCGGGACGTCGTCGCCGTCGGCGACCGGCTGCTGTTCGGCTGCGACGCGGCCCACACCGGACCGGACGACGGCACCCGCCCCGAACCCCGGGTCGGTGACGTCCTCGCCCTGTACGACCGCGGCCTGGACCGGCTGCCCGAGGACGCCGTGCCCGGCCTGCTCGACGACCCGGCGTTCGTCCGCGAGTTCGCGGCCCTGCACCGCTACTACCGGCAGGCCCGGCTGCTGCGCCTGCACCGCGCCGAGGGCCGGCTCCTCGCCGTCTTCCGCACCGGCGAGAAGGCTGACGACATCCGGGTGCTGCGCTGGAACCTGACCGGCGACGGGCGGGCCGCCTTCCTCGACGCGCGCGGCGAACGCGACCATGTGCTGCCGCCCGCCCACGACTTCACCTGGACGCGGACCACCCGCGAGGACCACCGCCTGGGCCGCCACCCGCACGTGTCCGTCGGCGGCGAGATCCACGTGTCGACCGTCGGCGGCGCCCTCACCGTCAAGACCGAGGACGACACCGAGACCGGCGAGGGCATCCACGGCGAACCGGTCGACGAACCGCTC
The DNA here is from genome assembly GCF_040644175.1 of Streptomyces sp. NPDC047017. Lineage (NCBI taxonomy): Bacteria > Bacillati > Actinomycetota > Actinomycetes > Kitasatosporales > Streptomycetaceae > Streptomyces > Streptomyces sp. NPDC047017. The sequence goes on from NZ_JBEYVW010000026.1 coordinate 95,705, forward strand.
CAGGCGCTCGCCGACGCCGACATCGCGTACGCCCGGGTGGGCGCGCTGATCCTGCTGCGGGTGCGCCCCTACAAGGAGGACGCCCACCGCCACCTCGTCTTCAACACCCTCACCCGCACGGTCGTCCGCCTCGACGGCATCGGGCAGGCGTGCCGCCGCCTGCCCGAGGACCAGGGCGTCATCTTCCCCGGCGGCTACTGCCTGGCCACCGGCACGCACAAGACGTACGAGATCGACACCACCGGCCTGGAGTTCGAACGCGAGGTGCGCTCGCCCTACGGCGAGGACGTGCTGTACGCCTTCCACGACCGTGACCGGGGACGCGGCCTGCTGCTGTCGTACAACACCATCCGCGAGGAGGTCGCCACCCCGCTGGCCTGCCACGGCTGGGCGCTGTTCGAGGACGGCGGGCTGCTCGCGCTGCGCGCGGAGGCGGCGGCCACGGCCGACGCACCGGCCCGCGTGCACCCGATCCAGCAGTGGACCTCCCCCTACGTCTCCGACACCCACGCCGCCGCCGCGACCGGCACCGGCCCGCTCGCCCGGGTCGGCAACGCCGACCTCGTGCGCGGCATCTCCGACTGCCTGTCCCTCAGCCGCGCGGTCGCGGAGACCACCCCGACCACAGAGGTGTACGAGGCGCTGGCCGCGGCCTGCGTACGCGCCGCCGACACCCACCACTGGCTGGGCGAGCCCGGCCTCGGGAACCTGCGCGGCCCGCTGGAGGCGGTACGGGAGACCGCCGAGCAGGTGCTCGGCGAGTTCCGTACCGTACAGCGCCTGACCCGGCGGGCGGCCGAGGCGCTGGAGGAGGCCGCCGGCCGGCTCGCCGCCGTGGTGCGCCGGCTGCGCGGCGAGGCACCGCGCGGGGCCGCCGCCTGGGTGACCGGCCTGACCGAACTGCGCACCGCCCAGGGCCATCTGCTGGCCCTGAAGGAGATGCGGTACGCCGACACCGCCCGCATCGACGGACTCGCCGCCGAGGCGGACGGCGACCTGGCCGCGTTCGGCAAGCGGGCCGTTGCCGCGCTGGCCCGCGAGGACGCCTTCGCCGAGCACCTCGGGGAGGTCGAGCGGCTCGCCGAGGACGCCGGGGCGATCGAGGCGGCGGCCGCGGCGGCACCGGTCGCGGACCGGCTCGACGAGCTGGCCGGCACCCTGCGCACGGTCACCGAGGTCGTCGCCGGGCTCGACATCGCGGACGCCACCGTGCGCACCGCCGTCCTGGAGCGCGTCGCCGGGGTGCTCGGCGGCGTCAACCGGGCCCGCGCCCTGCTGGACGCCCGCCGCCGCGAACTGGGCGAGCGGGAGGGCCGCGCCGAGTTCGCCGCCGAGTTCGCGCTGCTCGGCCAGGCCGTCACCGGCGCGCTGGCCGCCGCGGACAGCCCCGAGGCGTGCGACGAGCAGCTGTCGGGCGCGCTGGTGCGGCTGGAGAACCTGGAGTCGCGGTTCGCGGAGTCCGAGGACTTCCTCGGGGAGCTGGCCGCCCGGCGCGCCGAGGTCCACGACGCCTTCTCCGCCCGCAGGCAGTCCCTCCTGGACGCCCGCGCCCGCCGCGCCGAGCAGCTCGCGGCGGCCGCCGTCCGCATCCTGGAGACGGTCGCCCGGCGCGCGGCCGGCCTCGCCGACGCCGACGCGGTCAGCACCTACTTCGCCTCCGACCCGATGGTCGCCAAGGTCCGCCGCACCGCCGAGGAGCTGCGCGGACTCGGTGACCCGGTCCGCGCGGAGGAACTGGACGGCCGGCTCAAGGCGGCCCGCCAGGAGGCGTCCCGCGCGCTGCGCGACCGCACCGACCTGTACGCCGACGGCGGCCGGACCATCCGCCTGGGCGCCCACCGCTTCGCCGTCACCACCCAGCCCCTGGACCTCACCCTGGTCCCGGACGGCGACGGCCTCGCCTTCGCCCTGACCGGCACCGACTACCGCGCCCCGGTCACCGACCCGGACATCGTGGGCGCCCGCCGCTGGTGGGACCGGCGGCTGCCCTCGGAGTCCGAGGAGGTCTACCGCGCCGAGCACCTGGCCGCCCGGCTGCTGCGCGAGCACGGCCCGGCCGCCCTCGCCGCCGCCGACGACCTCGCCGCCCTGGTCCGCCGGGCCGCGCAGGAGGCGTACGACGAGGGCTACGAGCGCGGCGTCCACGACCACGACGCCACCGTGCTCCTCACCGCCCTGCTGCCGCTGCACGAACGGGCCGGGGTGATGCGGCACGAGCCGGCCGCCCGGGCCGCCGCCCAGCTCTTCTGGGCGCACGGCGCCGCCCCCGAGGACCGCGCGGCCTGGACCCGCCGGGCCGTGTCCCTGGCCCGCGCCCGCGACACCTTCGGCCCGGCGGCGGCCGGCGCGGTCACCGAACTGGAGGCCGAACTCGCGGCGGCGGTCACGGCGTGGCCGGCCCCCGCCGCCGGCCCCGCGCACCGCGACGACGGCCGGGCCGCCGCGGCCTACCTCTTCGAGGAGCTGACCGGCGGCCCCGAGGGCTTCGTCATCAGCGCCGGCACCCGCACCCTGCTCGACAAGTTCCGCCGTACGGTGGGCGGTTCGGCCTACGACGACGACCTGGCCGCGCTCGGCGGCCTCGCCGCCCAGCACCAGCTCGCCACCGCGTGGCTGACGGCGTACGCCGACTCGACCGGCGCCGCCGTCACCGCCGGGGACCTGGCCGAGGCGGTCGCCGCCGAACTGTGCCCGGACCTCGTCCGCCACGAGTCCGACGTCTCACCGGTGGCCGTCGCCGAGGGCCTGCTCGGCGCCCACCCCCGCGTCACGGGACGCACCCTGACGCTGCGGATCGACGAGTTCCTGGCCCGCACCCGCCGCTTCGCCGAGCACGACGTACCGGCCTTCCGCGCCCACCAGCGGCGGCGCACCGCGCTGGTGGCCGCCGAGCGGGCCCGGCTGCGGCTGGACGAGCACCGGCCGCGCTCCCTGGCGTCCTTCGTCCGCAACCGGCTGATCGACGAGGTGTACCTGCCGCTGGTCGGCGACAGCCTCGCCCGCCAGCTCGGCACGGCGGGCGAGACCAGGCGCACCGACACCGGCGGCCTGCTGCTGCTCGTCTCGCCGCCCGGCTACGGCAAGACGACGCTGATGGAGTACGTCGCCGACCGGCTCGGCCTGATGATGGTCCGGGTCAGCGGCCCGGCCCTCGGGCACGGCGTGACCTCGCTCGACCCGGCCGAGGCCCCGGACGCCACCGCCCGCCAGGAGGTCGAGAAGATCAACTTCGCGCTGGCGGCGGGCAACAACACCCTGCTGCACCTCGACGACATCCAGCACACCTCGCCCGAACTGCTGCAGAAGTTCATCCCGCTGTGCGACGCCACCCGCCGGGTGGACGGGGTGCGGGGCGGCGAGCCGCGCACCTACGACCTGCGCGGCAAGCGGTTCGCGGTGTGCATGACCGGCAACCCCTACACCGAGTCCGGCGACCGCTTCCGCGTCCCCGACATGCTCGCCAACCGCGCCGACGTGTGGAACCTCGGTGACGTGCTGTCCGGCAAGGAGGACGCCTTCGCGTCCAGCTTCCTGGAGAACGCGCTCACCTCCCACCCGGTGCTCGCCCCGCTGGCCGGCCGCGACCGGGGCGACCTGGACCTGCTGGCGCGGCTGGCGGCCGGCGACCCGGCGGCCCGCGCGGACCGCCTCACCCACCCCTACGACCCCGCCGAGCTGGACCGGATCGTGTCGGTGCTGCGCCATCTGCTCACCGCGCGCGAGACGGTCCTCGCGGTCAACGCCGCCTACATCGCCTCCGCCGCCCAGTCCGAGGACACCCGCACCGAGCCGCCGTTCCGCCTCCAGGGCTCGTACCGCACCCTGAACAAGATCGTGCAGCGGGTCCGGCCCGTCATGAACGGGGCGGAGCTGGCCGCGGTGCTGGACGACCACTTCACCGCCGAGGCCCGGACCCTCACCACCGGGGCCGAGGCCAACCTGCTGAAACTGGCCGAACTGCGCGGCACCCTCACCCCCGCCCGGGCCGCGCGCTGGACCGAGCTGAAGGCCGCCCACGTCCGCGCCCGCGCCCTGGGCGGCCCGGCCCAGGACCCGCTCACCCGCGCCACGGCCGCCCTCGCCCTGCTGGCCGACCGGCTGACCGCGATCGAGGCGGCGATCACCCACCGGAAGGAGTCGTGACGGAGCCCATGAGCCTGACGGCGGTGCTCACCGCGTTCCTGGTCCCGCCCGCCGCGGCCCTGCTGGTCGTCGCGGGCGCCACCGGCGTCCTGATACGACGGGACCGCCGGCGCGCGCGGGCGGCGGGCGCCGACGGCCCGGGGTCCGTCGTGTGAGCGGGGCGCGGGCGGCTGGGAGCGGCCCGGCGGCGTGCGATGAGGGCGGCTCGGAGTGGGCCGCGGGGGTGCGATGAGGGCGGTCCGGAGCGGCCCTGCGGCGGGGGTGCGGGTGGCTCAGGCGGACCGGTCGACGAGCAACGGGCGCAGTGCCCCGGCGCGCAGCCGCTGCACCAGCGGGGTGCAGAACCGGAAGGCCACCAGGACGACGAGCAGCGAGACGACGCTGCCGACGACCGCGCCCACCCCGACGTCGTGCGGGTAGTGCGCGCCGACGTACACCCGTGAGGCGCCCATCGCCACGGCCGCGAGCAGGGCGATGGAGCCCAGCCACCGGTTGACGAAGAACAGCGCCACCACGAAGGCGAAGGCGACCGTGGTGTGGTTGCTGGGGAAGGCGTAGTCGTCCACCGGCGGGCACGCCTCGATGAGGAAGTCGTGCGGCAGGGCCCGGCAGGGGCGCGGTTCCTCGAAGACGTCCTTGACGCCGGTGTTGGCGGCGTAGGCGATGACGACGGCGAACGGGGTCGCCAGGACCGCCGTCATGACCGAGTTGCCCTGCCGGCGCGCCGTCCACCAGGCGGCGAGCAGGATGATCACGAAGACACCCATGCCGACGGAGGAGTAGGCGGCCGCGGTCCCGTTCAGCCAGTGCGTGTGGCGGGCGAAGTCGGTGACGTCGGTGTAGAGCCCGCCGTCGATGGACGCGCCGTCGAGCGCAAGGGCGGTCGGGGAGGTTGTCGTCATCAGGTGGATCTCCGGGCCGGTTCTGGAGGTGGAATCCTCGTGAATTCGGGATGTCCTATGAATGAACGTCTCCAGGTCGGTAGACGTTAGCAGCCGGAGTTGTGGTTGCCCGCACGGCAGGGGACGGACGGCAGGGGACGGACCGGTGCGGCCGGAGAACGGGCGAGGGGGGTGGGAGAAGCCGGTGGCTTCTCCCACCCCCCTCGGGGTGGTGACCGCGCGACGGGGCGCGGCGGGACTCAGCGCAGGCGCAGCGCCTCGCGGAGCGTGGTGAACAGGTCGGTCTGGTCGGTGACGCCGAGGACGCGGTACGCCTGCGGCCCCTGGGCGGCGATCCGGACCTCGGTGCCGGTGTGCTCCTGGGACTGGCCCGGGGTGTTGGTCGAGTAGTTGACCTTCAGTTGCTGGCCCTCGTCGGTGACCAGGGTGGAGGACAGGCCGGGCGGGGTGGCCTCCAGCGGCACGATCTGGCTGGAGTGGCCGTGGTCGGCGGTGGTCACCACCAGGGTGTCGGGGAGCCGGGCGGCGTAGGCGCGGGCCACCTTGACCGCGCGGTCGAAGGCGGCGGTCTCGCCGATCTGGCCGCACGGGTCGGCCGCGTGGTCCTGCTTGTCGATGGAGGCGCCCTCGATCTGCAGGAAGAAGCCCTTCTTGGCGTGCGCGTGCCGCTGCTTGGCCTCCAGGAGCTGGATCGCCTTGGCGGCGGAGTCGGCCAGGCTCGGGGTGGCCGCAGGGCGCTGCGGGTTGGCGCTCGCGCAGCGCTGCGGGGCGGTGCCGCCGACCGCGGCGGCCTTGCCGGTCCACTCCACGGGCACGTTGCCGGGGGCGAACAGGCCGAGGACCGGCTTGCCCGCCTTCGCGGCCTTCATCGAGGCGTCGTCGGTGACGACCTGATAGCCGAGCCGGCGCGCCTGCTCCCGTACGGTCAGGCCCCGGTACGTCCCGGTGGTGACCTTCTGGTCGAAGCGCTGCCCGCCGCCGCCGAACAGCACGTCGACCTTGTGGTTCACGGACTGCTCGGCGATGGAGCCGGGCCCGCCGGCCGCGAGGGCGTCCTCGGGGCACTTGGCCATGTCCGCCGGGCCCTGGCAGGAACGGTCGGTGACGTGCGAGGCGAGCACCGCCGGAGTGGCGTCGGTCAGCTCGGCGGTAGTGACGCTGCCGGTGGCGTACCCGCCCCGCTGCGCCAGCTCCAGGATGGTCGGGACCGCCTTGTCGGTGCCCGGCGTCTTGGAGATCCGGCCGTTGACCGTCTTGCGGCCGGTGGCCCAGCCGGTGCCGCTGGCGGCGGAGTCGGTGACGTAGTCCGGGGTGCCGTCGGCGTGCACCGCGTACGTCGTGTACGCGCCGGTCAGCGGGAACCGGTCCATGTCCAGCCGGCCGCTCGCGCCCACGGTGTAGTCGCGGGCGAGGGTGATCTCCGAGTCGCCCATGCCGTCACCGATCAGCAGGATGACGTTCTTCGCCTTCCCGCCCTGGACGGCGCGCTCGGCGTGCCGCTCGCCGTCCGAGGCGCCGGCCACCGTGGTGGCGGTGAGGGCGGCCGCGGTGGCGGCGGCCAGCGCGGTGGCGATCGTGAGGCGACGACGGGTGGGTCTGTGCATGGCAGCGACTCCTTGGAACGTCCGCACGACGGGGTGCCCTGCGGGAACCGGTGGAGTGCAGCTCACCAGTCCTTGGTGAACCGTTGGGAAAAAACTGCCCGGAGCTTGGTTGCGCCGGTGTGACGGCGGACGGGTTCACGTCTCCGCGCCCCTGTGCGTTCAGGACTCCGTGACCCTGTGCGTTCAGCTCTGTGGGCGGCCACGGTGACTCTCCCCCTGGCGGCGAGCCGCCAGGACGCCGCACACCACCGCCAGCGGCAGTTCCGCGCAGAGCGCCATGGCCAGCGCGGCGAGCCGGTCCGGGCCCGGGGCCGCCGTCATCGTGTCGAACCAGGCGTCGGTGACCAGCAGGGTCGCGGTGGCGGTGGCCGCGAGCGCGTGCAGGCGGTGGCGGCGCAGCACCGGCAGCCCCGTGGCGATCAGGCCCAGCGCCTCCAGGACGTCCAGGCCGATCCAGGCCCCGCGCCAGCGCGTGGCTCCGGCGGCCCCCGGCAGCACGCCCGCCAGCACGGCCAGCCAGGGCAGCAGCGCCAGCCCGCAGCCGATCAGGGCGTACTCCACCCGGAGCCGGCGGCCCGCGGGGACGGTCACAGCGCTCATCGGTCGGTTCTCCTCGTCGTGTCCACGGCACTCCGCCATGGGCCCAAGCCTTCACCGCGCGGCGCTCGCGGTCAGTAACGCGGAGGACCGGACCGGGGTGGCACCAGTTGCACCCCCGAAGCGGGAACCCACGCCATGGACCGCCTCTGACCTCGGCACCTACGGTCTTCTCATGCAGACCACGCCGACCGCCCGGACCGCCCCGCCGGCCCGGACCGCCCCGCCGGCCCGGACCGCCCCGACGGCCCCGGCCTCCCGGACCACCGCACGCCTGAAGCACCTGGCCCTGAAGCCGTTCAGGGGGACCGGCCGACCGGTCGCGTTCCTCGCCACCGGTGTCCTGATCCAGTTCGGCGTGCTGCTCGTCATGGGCCTGCCGTGGATGCTCACCGTGCCCACCTCGATGGCGGCGATCCTGACCGCGGTGTTCCTCCCGCTCGCCGCCGTCGCGCTGGCCGGACCCGCGCTGACCGCCGCCCAGCACGGCCGCTTCCGCACCCGGCTCGGCGTCGAGCTGCCCGCCCCCTACCAGGGGCCGCGGCCGCGCCTGGCCGTGTGGCTGCGGTCCCCGGCGGCGCGCCGGCAGTGGACGTACCACTTCGTCGACGGGCCGCTGCTGGCCCTCGCGGCGGTCTGCGTCCTGCTGCTGTGGGCGGCGGGCGCCCTGGCCGCCTCGGTCTACGGGTGGATCTGGCTGGTCCCGCTGGACCGCCGCCTGGACCTGCCCGGGTACAGCACCTGGTGCGCCTACGTCACGGTGGCCGGCCTCGCCGTGCTCTGCGCTGCGGCGTGGCTCTGCGGCGCCCTGGTGCGGCTGGAGACCCGTACCGCCACCGCGCTGCTCGGGCCCAGCCGCGAGGAGCGGCTGGCGCGCCGGGTCGAGGTGCTCACCGAGACCCGGGCGGGCCTGGCGGACGCGGCCGACGCCGAACGCCGCCGCATCGAACGCGACCTGCACGACGGCGCCCAGCAGCGGCTGGTGTCCCTGGCGGTCAACCTGGGGCTGGCCAAGGCCACCCTCCGCGACCTGCCCGAGGACGCCCGGCGGGTGATCGACGCGGCGCACCGGGAGGCGAAGGAGGCGATCGAGGAGCTGAGCGGCCTGGTGCGCGGACTGCACCCGGCCGTCCTGGAGGACCGCGGCCTGGACGCCGCGCTCTCCGGTCTCGCCGCCCGGGTGCCCCTGCCGGTCCGGGTGCGGGTGGACCTGCCGTCGCGGCCCTCGCCCACCATCGAGGCCGTCGCCTACTTCGTGGTCTCCGAGGCGCTGACGAACGTCGTCAAGCACGCGGCGGCGGCCACCGCCGAGGTGATGGTGGAACGCTTCGGCAGCACCCTGCTGGTCGTCGTCAGCGACGACGGCGCGGGCGGCGCCGACCCGGCCGCCGGCACGGGACTCGCGGGGCTGGCCAAACGGGTCGCCTCGGTCGATGGCACGCTGTCCGTCGACAGCCCCGTCGGGGGGCCGACCGTGCTGACCGTGGAGCTGCCGTGCGTGCCGTGATCGCCGAGGATTCCGTCCTGCTGCGGATCGGCGTGGTGAAGGTGCTGGAGATGGCCGGGTTCGAGGTGGCCGCCGAAGTGGGCGACGCGCAGGCGCTGTTGGCGGCGGTGGAGGAGCACCGGCCGGACATCGCGGTGGTGGACGTCCGCATGCCGCCCGGCTTCACGGACGAGGGCGTGCGGGCCGCGCTGGTCATCCGGCGGCAGTGGCCGCACACGGCGGTCCTGCTGCTGTCGCAGTACGTGGAGGAGCGGTACGCGGCCGACCTGCTGTCCGCCCACACCTCCGGGATCGGCTACCTGCTCAAGCAACGGGTCGCGGACGTCGAGGAGTTCGCCGAGGCGCTGCGCCGGGTGGCGGCCGGCGGCACCGCGCTCGACCCCCAGGTCGTCTCCCAGCTGCTGGTACGCCGCCACAGCGATCCCCTGGACCGGCTCACCCGGCGCGAGCGCGAGGTCCTGGAGCTGATGGCCGGCGGCCGGTCCAACGCCGGGATCGCCCGGGAACTCGTGGTCGGCGAGAGCGCGGTGGCCAAGCACATCAACAGCATCTTCACCAAGCTCGACCTGCCGAAGGCCGACACGGACCACCGCCGCGTCCTGGCGGCGCTGCGGTTTCTCGGGGTGGCCTGAACCGGCGGCCTCGGTCGAATCTCGCGCAAGTACTTTCGCATCACAAAAGTAGATGCCATGATGGAGGAGCCGAAGCCGCCAGGAGGCAGCGGAATCGACCGAACGGGCGGGGACTCATGTCGAGCAGCGAATACCCGGGTGTACCGGGCGTACCGGGTGTATCAGGCGTGCCGAACGCGTCGGGCGGACTGGGCGCGCTGGGCGCGCTGGGCGCCAGGAAGGCGCTGGAGGCCGCGAGGCGGGCCAGGCTGACGGCCAACACGCCCCCGCCGCTGCCCTCGTGGTGGGCGCCGGTGGCCGCCGTCACGCACGGCGCCGGCCTGGGCCTGCTGTTCGGCCCGCTGTACCACCGCCAGGGCGGTACGACGGCGTCGGCGACCGTGGCCATGATCGTGGCGCTCGTGGCGCTGGCCGTCTTCCCGGTCATGTGCGCGGTGCGCGCCTCCCGCATGCGGGTCCGCTCGTGGCCGCCGCCGGGCACCGCGCGGCAGCGCCTGCTGCGCGAAGGCGTACCGGTGGCCGCCTACGGCCTGTCCGCCCTCGCGTTCCTCGCGTTCGGCCGGCCCGTGGGCGCGGTCGTGCTGGCCGTCCTGGCGGCAGCCGCCCTGTGGTGGCGGGAGGACCGGAGGAACACCCCGCACACCCCGCATACCCCGCACACCCCGCACATCGCCGGGCCGACCGCGCCGAGAGCCACGGAGAGCACGGAGAGCGCGGAATGAGCCCTGCGCCGCCCCCGCCCCAGTCGCCGCCCCCGTCCCCGTCTCCGGCCCCGCCCCCGGCCATCAATCAGGTCATCCACCATCCGACCCGGCTCATCATGATGGCCTTCCTCGCGGGCTGCGCCGAAGCGGAGTTCGCCGCCGTACGCGACTACTGCCAGGTCTCCGACCCGAGCGTCAGCCGTATCACGACCGCCCTGGAGGAGGCCGGATACCTCACGGTCCGCAAGGGCGCGGTCGGCCGCCGCCCCCGCACCTGGCTCTCCCTGACCCCCACCGGCCGCACCGCCCTGGAGACGCACCTCGCCGCCCTCCAGTCCCTCGCCGACGCCGCCCGGACGAGCGGGACGGAGAACGGCCCGGCGGCACCACGTCCCTGACGGCACGCGCCCCGTCGCCCCGCGCGCCGCTGAATAGAATCGCTGCCATGTCGAATGCCGACGAACTGCTCATCGCCCTCGCCACCATGGTGGAGTCGGAGCCAAGCAATCAGATGTCGCTGACCGTGGTCGTCGGCGGTGCCGTCATCACCGGCCGGCTGGCTCCCGAGGCCACATGGCGGGAGCGCGTCTCGGAGGTCCTGAAGGACTCCGACCGGCTCGGCCCGTTCGCCGAGGTCTTCACCGGTCACCGGGCCCGGCGGCGGCCCGCCCACGACGGGCCGCCGACGCACCTGCACTTCCACCTCGCGCGGATCCTCCAGGGCAGCCTCGGCATCCCGGAGACGGGCGGGATGTACCGGGTCGCCATCAAGGACGTCAACGCCTGGACGGTGGGGGACTTCAGCTACTCCGAGCGGTGAGGCGAGGACTCCGGCGCGCTCCACAGCGATGTCGGGGCCGGGTCGGGTGTGGCCCACAGCGGGAGGTCGGCGGGGCCGGACTCGGGCGTGAGTCCGGGCGCCGGTTCCGGCTCCGGGACGGCGTGGCAGGTGAAGCCCAGGCGGGTCATGGCCCGGACGACCTCGCCGCTGGTGAAGTCGCGGCGGTCCTGGCGGGTGATGACCTCACCCACCTGCTTGACGGGGTAGCGGCGTCGGCCGATGGTCACGGACTCGGCCGTGACCGCTTCGGGCTTGACGCCCTTCATCGAGGCCAGGACTCCGGCCTGGGTCAGCTCGAACGGGTACCGGGCGATGACACAGCGCATGGTGCCTCACAGGGAGAGGGGGACGATGGGCCTTGCGTGGGGAGTGACTGCGTGTCGGGTCGGGAGCGGGCCCCGGCCGGGGGGCTTTCGGTTCGGATCGGGCCGGTCGGGCCGGATCACGCCGGGCCGGGCTGGATCGGGCTGGTTCGGATCACGCCGGGCCGGGCGGGACCGGGCCGGGTCGGGGAGCGGTGCCCGGGCCCGTGAGCGCCCATCAGCACCGATGAGCGCCCATGAGGCGGCGTGATCCGAACGGAAGACCTTGAGGGCCGGGGAAGCCCTCAGGCCGCCGGGTCGACGGCGGACGGCCGGCGCGCGGCGCGGCGGGCGGCCTCACCGGCGGGCCGGCCCTTGGCCCCGCCACCGCGGCGGCCGCGGGACGAGGACGGCGCGGTGCGGCGCGGGGCGCGTTCCACGACCGGGGCCGCGACGGTCACCGGGACACCGGAGGGAGCCTGCGCGCCGGTGATGCGGCTCAGCTCCGCCTCGCCCGAACGCACCGGGGTGATCAGCGGGGTGATGCCGGCCGAGGCCATCAGCCGGCTCATCGCGCGGCGCTGGTCCGGGGTCACCAGGGTGACCACGCTGCCGGACTCGCCGGCCCGGGCGGTACGGCCGCCGCGGTGCAGGTAGTCCTTGGGGTCGGTGGGCGGGTCGACGTTGACGACCAGATCGAGGTTGTCGACGTGGATGCCGCGCGCCGCGACGTTGGTGGCGACCAGGACGGTGACGTGGCCGTCCTTGAACTGGGCCAGCGTCCGGGTGCGCTGCGGCTGGGACTTGCCGCCGTGCAGCGCGGCCGCCCGCACACCGCTGTTCAGCAGGTGCTTGGTCAGCCGGTCCACCGCGTGCTTGGTGTCCAGGAACATGATCACCCGGCCGTCGCGCGCCGCGATCTCCGTGGTCGTACGGTGCTTGTCCGCGTCGTGCACGTGCAGCACGTGGTGTTCCATCGTGGTGACGGCACCCGCGGAGGGGTCGACGGAGTGGACCACCGGGTCGTTCAGGTAGCGGCGGACCAGCAGGTCGACGTTGCGGTCCAGGGTGGCCGAGAAGAGCATCCGCTGCCCGTCGGAGCGCACCTGGTCGAGCAGGGCGGTGACCTGCGGCATGAAGCCCATGTCGGCCATCTGGTCGGCCTCGTCCAGGACGGTGATGGCGACCTGGTCCAGCCGGCAGTCGCCGCGGTCGATGAGGTCCTTGAGCCGTCCCGGCGTCGCGACGACGACCTCGGCACCGGCCCGCAGCGCGCCCGCCTGCCGGCCGATCGACATCCCGCCGACCACGGTGGCCGCCCGCAGCCCGACCGAACGGGCGTACGGCGTCAGGGCGTCGGTGACCTGCTGGGCGAGTTCACGGGTGGGGACCAGGACGAGCGCGAGCGGCTGCCGGGGCTCGGCGCGCCGCCCGGCGGTCCGGGCCAGCAGCGCGAGACCGAAGGCGAGGGTCTTGCCCGAACCGGTCCGGCCCCGGCCCAGCACGTCGCGGCCGGCCAGCGAGTTCGGCAGGGTCGCCGCCTGGATCGGGAACGGCGCGGTCACGCCCTCGCGGCCGAGCGTGCTCAGCAGCCGCGCGGGCAGGGCGAGATCGGCGAACGACTCGACCGCGGGCAGCGCGGGAGTGATCGTCTTCGGCATGGCGAACTCGCCCTGGGGAGCGGCCGGACGGCCACCGCCGCCCTGGGGACGGCGGCTGCGCCGGGGACCGCCGGAGCGGTGGGCGGCGGAGCCGCCGGAACGATCGTGGGCGCGGTTCGTGCGGGCACGGTCGCGGTTCATGCGGGACCTTCCTTGATGCGACACGTATCAAGGAATTCCCGCAGCGGTCGAGCAGCGCAGAGAATCGCGAGAACGAGTCGGGGACGATGGGGCGGCCGGAACGGGTCGGACGGAGAACATGTCCCGTGCGGGGGAGATTCCGCACGGCCCCGGAAATGCAGCGAGCCGGGGTCCGCACCCCGAGGTGCGGGCTCCAGCTGCGAAAATTGTGCGCCAGTTCGGTCGGCGTCAAGCGCGAACGATGTTCTCGGCCGTCGGATTTCCGGGCCCTGACCGCTATCGAACGTCACCTTCTGCATCTGGAACCGACACTAACACGTCGGGACCCGGCCCCGCGGAGGAGAGGAACCGCCCCCCGCGTGCCCGGCGTGCCCGCGGGCGGGACTCGCTAGGATCCCGGCATGGCGCTGACCATGAGCGAAGTGGACCGGTTCGAGGCGTCCAGGCCCCGCCTGGAGGCCATCGCCTACCGCCTCCTCGGTTCCGCGAGCGAGGCGGAGGACGCCGTGCAGGAAACGTTCCTGCGCTGGCAGGCCGCCGACGTCGGGCGCATCGAGGTCCCCGAGGCCTGGCTGACCAAGGTGCTCACCAACCTGTGCCTCAACCAGCTCACCTCGGCCCGCGCCCGGCGCGAGACCTACGTCGGCCAGTGGCTGCCCGAGCCGCTGCTCGCCGGGGACCCGATGCTCGGCCCGGCCGACACCGCCGAACAGCGCGAATCGGTCTCGTACGCGGTCCTCGCGCTGCTGGAGCGCCTGTCGCCCAACGAGCGGGCGGTGTACGTGCTGCGGGAGGCGTTCGGCTACCCGCACCGGGAGATCGCCGGCCTGCTCGACCTCACCGAGGCCGCCTGCCAGCAGATCTTCCATCGCGCCAAGAAGCACATCGCGGCCGGCAAGGCCCGTACCGAGATCGACGAGGCCGCCGCCCGGCGGATCATCGACGAGTTCCTCGCGGCGGCCACCAGCGGCCGGACCGAGCCGCTGGTACGGCTGCTCACCCAGGACGTCGTCTCGGTCGGCGACGGCGGCGGGAAGGTCCCGGCCCGCACCAAGGCGTTCGAGGGCGCCCTCGCGGTCGCGAAGTTCATGCGGGGCCTGTTCAAGCCCAGCAAGGCCAAGCGCGACCTGGTCGGCGGCTCGCCCGCGCTCTACGCGACGACCGCCAACGGCGGCCCCGCCCTCGTGGCGGTCGTCGACGGCCGGGTCGTCGGCGTCATGTGCCTGGAGATCACCGCCGAGGGCATCACCGCCTTCCGCAATCAGGTCAACCCGGACAAACTCGACCGCGCGACCCGCCTCTGGGCGGCCACCGACCACGGCACCCCCTTGCTCACCGCCTTCTGAAGCCCGTCCCGGCAATCCCCGCATGTGATGTGTGAGGTGCTTCACATCGGCTCCCTGTCAGGAAAACGCGGCCCGCCCGGTTCAAGAGGCGAATCCGCAGCTGACAGGAGCAAGGAGCTAGGACATGCAGCAGCACCGCATCATCGTCCTCGGGGCCGGATACGCCGGAGCCACCGCCGCCGGGCGGCTCGCCAAGCGCCTGCACCGCGACGACGTCACCCTCACCCTCGTCGACACCGAGCCCGACTTCGTCGAACGCGTCCGGATGCACCAGCTCGCCGTCGGCCAGAAGCTCAAGTCCCGCCCGCTGGGCGAGATGTTCGCGGGCACCGGCGTCAGCCTGAAGCAGGCGAGGGTCACCGCCGTGGACGCGGACCGCAAGACGGTCACCGTCACTGTCACCGGCACCGGCGCGCACGCGGCGGACACGACCGAGGAGTTGACGTACGACACCCTCGTCTACGCCCTGGGCAGCGCGTGGGACGACCAGGGCGTCCCGGGTGTCGCGGAGCACGCCCACGAGATCGCCGGCCGCGCCGGAGCGCTCCGGCTGCGCGAGCGCCTGGCCCGCCTGGACGCCGGGCAGTCCGTGGTTGTGGTCGGCGGCGGCCTCACCGGGGTGGAGGCGGTGACCGAGATCGCGGAGGCCCGCCCGGACCTGGACGTCACCCTCGCCGCCCGCGGCGCGCTCGGGGACTGGCTCTCGCCCAAGGGCCGCGGCCACCTGCGCGGGGTCTTCGGCCGGCTCGGCATCACCGCGTACGAGCACGCCGCCGTCACCGCCGTGCGGGCCGACCGTGTCATCACCGCCGACGGCACGGACCTCCCGGCGGCGGTCACCGTCTGGACCACGGGTTTCGCCGTCCATCCCCTGGCCGGGGCCACCACCCTGGAGGTCACCGGCACGGGCCGGATCGTGGTCGACGAGACCATGCGCTCCCGCTCCCACCCGGACGTGTACGCCGTCGGTGACGCGGCCCTGGCGGCGGGCCCGGGCGGCAAGCCGCTGCGGATGTCCTGCGCCTCCGGCATGCCCATGGCCTGGCAGGCCGCCGACGCGATCGCCGCCCGCCTGACCGGCGGCAAGCTCCCGAAGGTGCCGCTGCGCTACTTCAACCAGTGCGTCTCCCTGGGCCGCAAGGAGGGCCTGATCCAGTACGTCACCGCCGACGACCGCGCCGTCCGCGCCGCCCTGACCGGCCGCCTCGCCGCCGTCTACAAGGAACTGGTCTGCAAGGGCGCGGCCTGGGCCGTGGCCAACCCGACCACGGGCCTCCCGGCCCGCCGCCGCCACCTCCTTCGGACACAGCCCCGACCGACGACGCCCGGCACCCCGACCGCCCCGACCACGACAGCGGCCTGACCGCCCCGCCGCGGGCGGCCCTCACCCCGGGACGTCCTTCGGCGCCGGGCGCCCCCGTCGCGGCGACGAGCAGAGTGAACAGGGGCGTTCCCCAGGCGAAGACCGGGTAGAGGGCCGGCACGTACGGGGGTACGACTCGCTTCTTCGCCGCGACGGAGAACGGCGAATTCATGCGGGGCGGGCGGGAAGGTGACGACAGAGCCTAGGACGGCGCACCGGCAAGCCAGACCGCGACGCCACCGTGATGCGAGCAGGTGCCCCGGCGGTGGGCGGAGTAGCTGTACGTGCCGTCACTGCACCGTGCGGTGGCACCGGCCGGTGCCTGCTGCTCTCCGCCCGAGGACGAGGACGAACCCGAGTCGTCCCCCGACGAGCCGGAGCTGCTGTTCGACGAGCCGGAGTCGTCGCCGGTGGAGTCGTCGCCGTGGTCGTCACCGGTGCCGGCGCCTGCGGAGGAAGGGCCGTCGTCCTCCGTGACAGAGGCAGCGGGGGAATCGTCCGTCCCGGAGACAGAGGGGGCCTCGCTCGTGCCGGTCCCCGTCCGGCCGGTGCAGCTCTCGCCCGCGCTGGATTTGACGGTGTCGAACGTGAGCGTGTCCTCGGCGCTCATCGACGCGCCGGCCGCGGGCGTCTGTGCGCAGACGGTCCAGTTGCGGTCCCAGAGCTGCTGGCGGTTCCGGCCGGTGGCGTCGGTGGAGTCGAGGCGGCGGATGCCGTCGCCCTGGGCCGCGTCCTGGGCTGCCTGGAGCCCCATCCCGACGTAGTCCTTGACGGTGACCGACCTCGGTTCGTCGCCAGGCGAGGACGCCGAGGACGACACGCTGGACGACGCGTCCTTTCCGCCGTCGACCAGGGCGCCGCAGCCACCGATCACGAGAAGCGCGGCCAGCATCACGCCGCAGCCGACCCGAAGGTTCTTCTTGTCCTCCGCCGTCTGCTGACGTCTTGGATCATGAGCCATGTACAGGTCCCCCCTGCGTCACATGCTGCGCGCTCCCCAGCGCGCTCGGTCCTGCCCGCACTCGCGAACCAGTGCCCAACCGCCACAGCGAGGGGCGGATGCCGGCAGGGCGACGACTCTAGCTTCGTACCGCCGAGTAGGTGACCGTTCAATGAAATAAGTGGGGAGTACGGGCCCTGGGCCGACAGAGGTGCCCGGTTGAACCTCGGGTCCACCGATCGGTGGACCGGGGCAGGGAGAAACACCACTCGCCAAAGACGCGTACGGCGGGCCGCCCGGGCGTCCCGGGCGCCTGGACGGCTTGGACCGCTCGATGTCAGACCCGTGCGTCAGAATCCCGGCATGCCCACACGATCCGATATGGCTCTTGAGATCCACCTCGACTTGTGGCGCAAGGAAGCCGTTCAATACCTCGGCGAACATCCTGGGGCGGCCCTTTGCCGAAGACGCCACCGCTACCGAACACGCCCTGCAACGGGCGCTCAAGGGCATGTACTGGATATTCGGCGGGCGCTTCATCGGTGAGGCCCAGCAGCGACGACTGGTGCCGGGAGACGAGGTCGACATCCCGCTCGTCCGGGGCGACGGTTCACTCCACCTAGTCGAGCTGAAAAGGTCTGCCGGGGTCAAACTAGTGAAAGCGCATCGCACTTGTCCTCATCGGGCACCCCCGGAGTCAGCCAGAAATAGAGGAGAAAGAAATAAACGAGGCCCCGCGGGTGCACACCTCGCATCTCAATCGGGTCGAGGTCCTGACGTACAAGGAACTCATCGAGAGCGCGGAAAGGGCCCTTGCGGCAGGCGAGGTCATGTAGGGCCGCCGGCGGGACCGTGTCCCACCCCGGCGCCGCCTGCGCATCGCCGCACGCGCTCCACGCGGCCGTCGCCCGCTCGTCTCAACTCGTCCACGGCCCGTTCAGGGCGGCGAGAGTGGGTGCTGGCCGGCGACCGCCGACCGACCGTACCGAGACGGGAGAGCTGTCATGCCCCGACGCCGACTGAGCCGTCGTGAGTGGCTGACCCTGGTGGGAATCATGCTGGGCAGCCTCGTCTCCGCCGTCGCGGGGGCCGCTGCGGACGAGAGTTTCAAGGCGTTGCTGTCCTGAACGGGCGGCACCGGCCTGATTTTTCACGCGAAGGCGCCCCGGCGGTTCGACGCGAGCCCTGCACCGCCGTCGAATCCGTGTTCTCGCGGACGGCGTGGGTGTCCCTAGGCAAGGATGCTTCGATGACCAGTCACAACGGTGATCCGCGGCAAGGGAGTCAGCGAAGGATCTCCCGACCGCTGGGCGTGACGCCGGCGCCGCTGCGGGACTTGAAGGACTACGTCTACCAGCTCTATGTGGAGGCCGGGGCGCCGCAGACGCACCGCATGGCGGCTGACATCGGGGAAGACGACTCCTTTCCCGGCAGCCCGTCGAAGGCCACCATCCACCGGATCATCGCTTCGAAAGAGCTTCCGACAGGCCAGGACGACGTCGTCTCCGTCGCCATGCTGCTGGCCAGGAAGACGGACAGGGACCCGGACCGGGAGGCGACCCGGGTACGGCGGATGTGGATCGCCGCCCATCTCGCTCAGCCGTTGGGCAGTCCCGTCGAGGATCTCGACCCCTTCGCCCTGGAGGTGCATCGGGCGATCAGCGTGCCCGGCGAGGAATCACTCTCCGTGCTGCCGGCCTACGTCCTGAGAGACCACGACGCGACGCTGGGCGCGCTCGTGGATCGGGCGGCCGGCGGGGAGAGCCTCATGGTCACGCTGGTCGGTGACTCTTCCACCGGCAAGACACGGGCCTGTTGGGAGGCGTTACGCCGGCTTCCGCCCGAGTGGAGGGTGTGGCACCCCTTCGACCCGACACGTCCGGACGCCGCCCTGGTGCATCTCCGGGAGGTCGGCCCGCGGACGGTGATCTGGCTGAACGAGGCCCAGCACTATCTCCTCGCACCGGACGCCAGGACCGCCGAGGGCATCACCGCGGGGCTGCGCTCCGTGCTGACCGACCGCCACCACGGACCGGTACTGGTCCTGGCCACCATCTGGCCCCGGTTCTGGGACCCGCTGACCGCTCCCTCGGTCACGGGTGCGAACGACCGCTTCAACCAGCAGCGCAAGCTGCTCACCGAACTCGGCCAGTGCCTCGTGGTGCCCACGGCGTTCACCGAGAGCGACCTGCGTACGGCACGTCGGAAGGCCCACGACGACCCGCGGCTCGCCAGTGCCCTGAAGGGAGCGGCAGACGGGGAGATCACCCAGTTCCTCGCCGGTGTTCCCGAACTCATGCGGCGTTACCAGTGCGCGCCACCCGCCGAGAGGGCGCTGATCCACGCCGCGATGGACTTACGTCGGCTCGGGCACGGTCCCCTGCTGCCCCACGCGCTCCTGACCGAGGCCGCCGGAGGCTACCTCAAGGACCAGGAGTTCGGTCTGCGCGGAGGCAACTGGCTGGAGGAGGCGCTCGCGTACTGCGCCATGCCGTGCCATGGCGTGCCCGGCCCGCTGACACCGGTCGGAGTCCACGGCGACGAGCCGCCCGGAAGGACGTACCGGCTCGCGGACTACCTCGAACAGCATGGTCGCGTAGAGCGCCGGCTCCTGTGCCCGCCGGCCTCCTTCTGGGAGGCGGCGATCCGCCATTGCCTCGGCACGGATGACAGCGTCGCGCTCGCGCGCGCGGCGCAGGAGAGAGGCAGGCTCCGGGTCGCCGCGGCCCTCTACGCGAACGCGTCGATGGGCGGAAGCAGCGAGGTCCGCAGGGAACTGGGCCGTCTCGCCGAAGGCGTGGGAGACCTCGCCGAGGCCAAGCGGTTCTACGAGGCCGCGTGGACGGACGATCAACGGGCGCGCTGGGAGCTGGTACGGCTGCGCGAGCTACTGGGCGAACCCGGCAGGGCGGAGGAGCTGGCCCACGTCGCCGCCAACCAGGGCGACAGCTCTTCGCTGGCCTGGCTGGCCCGGCTCCGGCAGGAGGCCGGTGACGAAGAGGGGGCACAGCGGCTGACGAGGAACGCCGCAGCCAGAGGAAACATCAGGACGTTCGCGGGGCTGGCCCGGTCCAGGGAAGACGTGGGGGACAGGTCCGGTGCCGACATGCTCGCCTTCCACGCCTTGACCACGACGGGCAGCACGTACGCCCTGTCGGCCCTGGTGGGCATGCGGGAGCAGGCCGGCGACGGCGAAGCGGCGGAGCAGCTGGTCCTCGCGGCCGCTCGGCGCGGCAAAGTGCGCCCCGCCATCAGGCTGGCCGGTCTGCGAAGGCAGTCCGGGGACAGGCAGGGCGCGGTCCGCGCCCTCGACCTGGCAGCCGACTCGGGCAGCATCTTCGCCCGCACGGAGATCGCCCGCCTGAAGCGAAGGTGGGGGGACGACGAGGGGGCGGAGGAGGCCCTGTGCTCCGCTGTGGGACAGGGCAGTACGTTCGCCCTGACCGAGCTGGCCCGGCTGCGGGAGAAGGGCGGGGACAAGGAGGCCACGCTCCGGCTGTACCAGAGCGCGGCCGAGCGGGGAAGCACCAACGCGCTGGCCCACCTCGCCCTGCTGAAGGAGCAGGAGGGAGCCGGCGCGGAAGCCGAGCGCATGGCGTGCAGCGCCGCGGACGGCGGCAGTACCTTCGCGCTGCTGGAGTTGGCGTACCGGCGTGAGCAGGCCAGTGACCGGCAAGGCGCCGAACGCCTGGCGCAGACCGCGTACCGTGCGGGCAATTCGGGGGCGCTGGTCCTGCTGGCCAGGCTGCGGGAGAAGACCGGGGACACCTCCGGCGCCGAGGTGCTGGTCCTCCAGGCGGCTGCCGCCGGTGACAGGCAGGTGCTCAATGAGTTCGTGCTGCGCAGGGAAAGGAGCGGGGACAGCGAAGGGGCCGAACGCCTGGCCTCGGCCGGGGACGGCCATGTGCTCCTCCTGCTGGCCCGGCTGCGGGAATCGGACGGCAGGAAGCGGGAGGCGGAGCGGCTCTTCCGGCGCGCGGCCGAACTGGGCCGGACACCGGCGCTGGGAGAGCTGGCCCGCCTGAAGCAGCAGGCCGGTGACCACGAAGCGGCGGAGGACCAAGCCCGCGCCGCGGCACGCTCGGGCCATGTGGAGGTGCTCGCGGACCTCGCGCGCATGTGTGCCCGGGAGGGGCTGCTGGACAACGCCGACCGCCTGCTCAAGGTCGCGGTGGACGCGGGCTACGGCGGAGCACTGCCCCTGTGGGCGGAGCTGCGCGGCCAGACCGACGCCCGCTGGGAACACCTCATGCGCTACGGCCTCACCGCGGGCGGCGAACTGTCGGAACCCTGGAATTTCGTGGGCTTGGGCGAACCCCGGCCCCTGCCACCAGGGCAGATGGCGAGCAGCACTCCTCCGCCACACGGCGACTGATCGAGGCACACCAAGAGAAAGACTCAGGATCACCGACCCGCCCCGAAAGCCCCTGCGCCAGCCATGCGTTCACTTCGCCGCCCTCCTGCCCAAGACCGCCAGACGCCCCGATGCAGCCGCCGGCGGGAAGGCGGAAGAAGGACCGGATGACGGGAACCGAACTGGCGCTTGCCGCCGCTGCTCCGGCCGATTCCCCACGTCGGCTCTGGGCCAAGCGCGGCCATCTCGACGGGACCGGATGCAGTCGAAGACCAAGTAGACAGAGAGCCGTTCCAATTGCCGTACGAGCATCTGCGGCGATCCGTCATTCGCCTTGAGATCTGCTGCGGGCCGGAGAGGGAGCGGGCGCGTCGGGTCCACGCCGGCGCAGACCGCTGTCTCAACGTGTCAACAGCCCAGGATCGCTTGATCAGGTGCCCGAACATCGTGAACCTGATGCGCGGAGACTGGGAGAAGGGCGACTTGGACCCTCACCGGGGTATGACGAAGGGACCCCGTGATCTGTGCTTTTCCATGGTGGCTGTGACTTGTGCTCTGGCCTGTCTGACTGCTGGCCCAAGACCGTTTGCGGCGCATTTGGCGGCTACCCCACAGGGGCGGGAAACCTTGCGGGGAAACCGCAATTCCTCTGTTTGCCGGAGTCTCTCAACACGATCAACAAATGGGCGGCAGGCATTTCCGACACCCTCACCCTGGAGCCGCGGCTCAGTCCAAGGCCATGAGGCGCCGCCCGCCGAACAACGCGGTGCACATCCGGCACGCTTCCGGTGACCGGTGACTGATCATCCCGCACAGCAAAGGCCCGGGCCTCAGACCTGGGCCTTCTTCATGGAGCGGGTGACGAGAATCGAACTCGCGCTCTCAGCTTGGGAAGCTGATGTTCTACCATTAAACTACACCCGCGTAAGCCGCCGGGCGCCGATCGTGATCGGTGTCCGGTGCTGGCTCACTCTACCTCATCCCTGGCCCCCGGTGCTCAAGCCCCGGGGGCCAGGTGTGTTCCCGGGAAGTGCAGGAGGCGTGTGGGGGAACGGAGTTGGGGCATACGGTGGAGGAGTCGGGGAAGGGTTTCGCGGGGGCGGAGTGCCGCCTGGAGGGTCGTCTCTTTGATCCCGTACTGTGGCTTTTGTCGCCAGGCGACAGAAGGCCGGGCGGGGTTCTGGGGAAGGGACTTGAAGGCTTGATGGAGCGCACCGTCGTCCGTTGTGCCGAGGGGCACGTGTTCAGCACCGCTTCGTTCCCGATGCAGCAGGCCGGGCGGCTCGGCCCGGGCCGGCTCATGCGGTGTCCGCGATGTGCGCGGCTCCGCAGTGCGGTGCCCGTCGCGTCGGTCACGCCGGTCACACCGGTCACACCGGCCATGCCGGTCACGCCAGCCATGCCGGTCACGCCAGCCATGTCGGTCGCGCCAGCCAGGTCGGCCATGCCGGTCATGTCCATGGCTCAGAAGCAGTAAGGGCAGTAGAAGCAGCAGGGGCATCAGCGGCGCCTCCCGGCACGGGAGGGGAGCCGTTTCCGGCGCGTGGGGTCCGTCCTGATTACGGGGGCTCCGCGCGCCTTGCGTATCCTCGGGGCGTGCTTCTCTCAGACAAGGACATCCGGGCCGAGATCGACGCCGGGCGGGTCCGCATCGACCCCTTCGACGCATCCATGGTGCAGCCGTCCAGCATCGACGTACGTCTCGACCGCTATTTCCGGGTGTTCGAGAACCACCGCTACCCGCACATCGACCCCTCGGTCGAGCAGCCGGACCTCACCCGGCTCGTCGAGCCGGAGGGCGACGAGCCCTTCATCCTGCACCCCGGGGAGTTCGTCCTCGCCAGCACGTACGAGGTCATCTCGCTGCCCGACGACCTCGCCTCGCGGCTGGAGGGCAAGAGCTCGCTCGGGCGGCTCGGGCTCGTCACCCACTCCACCGCCGGGTTCATCGACCCGGGCTTCTCCGGGCATGTGACCCTGGAGCTGTCGAACCTCGCGACCCTGCCGATCAAGCTGTGGCCGGGGATGAAGATCGGCCAGCTGTGCCTGTTCAAGCTCACCTCGCCCGCCGAGGCCCCGTACGGCAGTGAGCGCTACGGGTCCCGTTACCAGGGGCAGCGCGGGCCCACGGCCTCCCGCTCCTACCTCAACTTCCACCGGACCCGGGTCTGAGGGGCACCACCACATGAGCGACGTACGAGAGAACCTCACCTACGAGCTGTTCGGCACCGCGGTCCGCGAACTCGCGCAGACCATCGCCGACGACGGGTACGAGCCGGACATAGTGCTCAGCATCGCGCGCGGCGGTGTCTTCGTCGCCGGCGGGCTCGCCTACGCCCTGGACTGCAAGAACATCCACCTCGTGAACGTGGAGTTCTACACCGGTGTGGGGACCACGCTGGAAATGCCCGTCATGCTCGCGCCGGTGCCCAACGTGATCGACTTCTCCGACAAGAAGGTCCTGATCACCGACGACGTCGCCGACACCGGCAAGACGCTCAAGCTGGTCCGCGACTTCTGCCTCGACACCGTCGCCGAGGTGCGCAGCGCCGTCGTCTACGAGAAGTCCCACTCGCTGGTGAAGTGCGAGTACGTCTGGAAGCGCACCGACGACTGGATCAACTTCCCCTGGTCCGTCGAGCCGCCCGTCATCCAGCGGGCGGGACAGGTGCTCGACGCCTGAGACGGGAAGAACGGCACGGTATGACCGTATGACGTGATGGGGAGGGGCCCGGCAGTGAACTGCCGGGCCCCTCCCCATCACGTCCTGCCGTCGTCTCCTCGCTAGAACGTGCCCAGCTTCACGATCGACAGCAGTGCGATCAGCTGGATCGCGCTCGCGCCCAGCGCCTTCGGCCAGGGCAGGTCGTGGGAGCGGCTGACCATGAGGGTGAGCAGGGCGCCAGCCGCGACCCACGTGGCCCAGCCCAGGATCTGCACGAAGCCCGCGTCGCCGCCGAGGAACAGGGCGAAGACCAGGCGCGGCGCGTCCGTCAGCGACATGATCAGCATGGAGAGGCCGACCGTGGGCTGCCAGGCCCCGTCGCCGCCGAGCTGGCGCGCCAGGGTGTGGGTGACCACGCCCAGGACGAACGCGCTGATCATCATGGCCACGGCTGTGATCAGGACGATCGGGACCGCGTTGGAGAGGGTGGCGTTGATCGCGTCCTTGCGGGCGCCGTCGAAGCCGAAGACGGCCAGCAGGCCGTAGAGGAAGGTCACGACGAGGGCGGGGCCCCACATCGTGTAGTCGCGCATCTGCAGGAACGTCTGCTGGGGGGAGACGACGATGCCCCGCAGCAGGTCCTTCCAGTGCAGGCGCGGTCCGACCGGTCCGGCCGGGGCCGAGCCCGCGCGGTAGGTCTCGCCCTGCGAGTACGGGTCCTCGCCGATCGCGAACGCCTGCGTGTGGCCCGGGTTGTCGGCCGCGTACGGGTCGGGCCCGCTCCGCGGACGGCCGGCTGCGGCGGCGCCGTCACCGAAGTACTCCGGCTCGCCGTGACCACCGTGACCGGCGTAGCCGCCATGACCGCCCTGGCCACCGTGACCGCCCTGACCGCCGTAGCCGCCCTGGCCGCCGCTGTAGCCGCCGTCCGCCGAGGGCCACTGGCCCGCACCGGCCGCACCGCCCGCACCGGCGCCGCCGCCTCCCGGCCGCCCCCCGCCGCGCCGGGAGCCTCCCTGCGGCGGGTACGGCTGTGGCGCCGACGGGTAGCCGTACGACGGCGCCTGGGGCGCCTGCCGCCCGTACGGAGGTTGTTGGGGGCGCGCTTGCGGGGCACGGTCGTCCCGGCCGCCGCGTCCGATCCTGAATCCAGCCACGTCGTCGAACGTACCCGCTTCCGGAGAGTCGAGTGCCGGGGCCCGGTGCCCGGGACCGGCTTTGCGGCCGAGCTGTGACATCCCCTAGGGGGCCCACCATGGGTCTTTCGGGGGCGCGTCGGGGGCGCGTCGGGGGTACGTCGGGCGTCCGCGGGGGATGCCGTCGGGGGCGCACAGGAGCGCGCGGCGGGCCCCCTGTCCGTCCCGGTGGGGCAGCGGGCAGGATGGGTGCATGAGCGTAGTCAAGATCAACGTACTGACCGTGCCCGCCGAGCAGCGGGAGACGCTGGAGAAGCGGTTCGCCTCGCGGGCGCACGCCGTGGAGAACTCCGACGGGTTCGAGTGGTTCGAGCTGCTGCGTCCGGTGGAGGGAACCGACACCTACCTCGTCTACACCCGGTGGCGGGACGAGGCGTCGTTCCAGGCATGGATGGAGGGGCCGATGAAGGCCGCGCACCAGGGCGGCGGTGAGGGCGGCGGCGCGGGCGGCGGCGAGCGGCCGCGGCCGGCGGCCTCCGGGTCGACCCTGTGGTCCTTCGAGGTCGTGCAGCAGGCGGGTCCCGCAACCGCCTGACCACGGAGCACGCGACACCGCCAAGAGCCAAGAGCCAAGAGCCAAGAGCCGAAGAGCGGAAGCGCGGGAGAAACACGGCGGCGCCCCCTGCCTGTGGGCGGGTTCTACTGATCCCCGCAACACCCTGGACTTCAGGGGGTTGCGGGGATCGTGGATTTTGAGGTGCTGAAGGCGAGGTTCTTCGAGGCGCT
>NZ_JBEYVW010000027.1:0-87801 GCF_040644175.1 Streptomyces sp. NPDC047017
GCCCCACCGCGGCCGGAGCCGCGAACTGATCAGCCGCCACCGCGCCGGCCAACGGCTGCCGCTCCTGCGCCTCCGCCACCACCGGAGCCGCGGCCGGGTCGATCGGTGCCTGCTCGCCCTCGGCCGCCTGCGCGAGGCCGCCCCGGGTGCGCAGCGGCACCTCCTTGATGAACAGCGTGATCACGAAGGCGACCGCCGCCAGGCAGCCGGCGATCAGGAAGACGTCGGCGATGCCGTGCCCGTAGGCGCTCTCCACGACCGTGCGCAGCGGGGCCGGGAGCTTGGCGAGGTCCGGGATGGTGCCGCTGGAGCCGGAAGCGCCCATGGCGGCCTGGTACTTCGGGTCGAGGCCGGCCAGGCCGTCCTGGACGTAGTCGGTGATCCGGCGGGCCAGCACCGCGCCGAGCGCGGAGACGCCCACCGCGCCGCCGAGGGAACGGAAGAAGGTGACCGTGGAGCTGGCCGAGCCGAGGTCGCTCGGGTCGACCTGGTTCTGCGTGCACAGCACGAGGTTCTGCATCATCATGCCGATGCCGAGGCCCAGCAGCGCCATGAAGATCGCCATCTGCCAGTACGCCGTGTCGTACCGGATGGTGCCCAGCAGGCCGAGACCGGCCGTCACCAGGACGCCACCGCTGACCAGCCACGCCTTCCAGCGGCCGGTACGGGTGATGAACTGGCCGGAGACGGTCGAGGAGATGAACAGGCCGCCGATCATCGGGATCGTCATGACACCCGACATGGTCGGGGTCCTGCCCCGGGCCAGCTGGAAGAACTGGCTGAAGAAGACCGTGCCGGTGAACATCGCGACACCGACGAACAGCGAGGCCAGCGAGGCCAGCGTGATCGTGCGGTTGCGGAACAGCCGCAGCGGGATGATCGGCTCGGCGGCCTTCGCCTCGACCAGCGCGAACAGCAGGCCGAGGACGATCGAGCCGCCGACCATGAGCGCGGTCTGCCAGGACAGCCAGTCGTACTTGTCACCGGCGAAGGTGACCCAGATCAGCAGCAGCGAGACGGCCGCGGCGATCAGGGTGGCGCCGCCCCAGTCGACCTTCACGTCCCGCTTCACGACGGGCAGGTGCAGGGTCTTCTGCAGGACGATCAGCGCGATGATCGCGAACGGCACGCCGACGTAGAAGCACCAGCGCCAGCCCAGCCACGAGGTGTCGGTGATGACACCGCCGAGCAGCGGGCCGCCGACGGTGGCGACGGCGAAGGTGGCGCCGAGGTAGCCGGAGTAACGCCCGCGCTCACGCGGGGAGATCATCGCGGCCATGACGATCTGCGCCAGGGCGGACAGGCCGCCGACGCCGACGCCCTGCACCACGCGGCAGACGATCAGCATGCCGGGGTTCTGCGAGAGACCGGCCGCCATCGACGCCACGACGTAGATGATCAGGGCTATCTGGACGAGCGCCTTCTTGCTGTACAGGTCGGCGAGCTTGCCCCACAGGGGAGTGGCCGCGGTCATCGACAGCAGGGCGGCGGTGACGACCCAGGTGTAGGCGGACTGGCCGCCGCCCAGGTCGCCGATGATGTGCGGCAGCGCGTTGGAGACGATCGTGGACGACAGGATCGCCACGAACATGCCGAGCAGCAGCCCGGAGAGGGCCTCCATGATCTGCCGGTGCGTCATCGGAGCGCCGTCCGGGGACGCGCCCCCGTGCTTGGCGTGAGCCCGTACACCGGCTGGTGTGGTCGTTGCCATGGGCTTCCTTTGCTTAGGTGCTTGCGGGTGTACGGGTGGTCTCGTGGACTACGGGTGCGGGTGCGGGTGCGGGGGCGCGGACCGGAGCGGACCGGCAGTCGCCGAAGCTGTCGCGCAGCCGGGTCATCAGCCGGATCAGCTGGCCGACCTCGTCGTCGCTCCAGTCGCTCAGCCGTTCGGCGAGCAGCCGCGAGCTGCGCCGGGAGAGGTCGTCGAGCCGGTCGAGGCCCGCGGGCGTCAGGCGCAGGATGCGCGAGCGCTTGTCCGCCGGGTCCGGCAGCCGGTCGATCCAGCCGCGCGCGGCGACGTGCGCCACGTGCCGGCTGGTGACGGAGATGTCCACCGCGAGCAGCTCGGCGAGCTTGCTCATGCGCATGTCACCGTGGCGGCCGAGCAGGGTCAGCACGGCGGCGGAGCCGGCCGGGCAGTCGGCCGGCAGGATCCGGCCCAGGTCCCGTTTCACGGCACCGACGGCGCTGAGCTGGCGTGCCAGCTCCTCGTACTGCGCCTGCTCGGCCATCGCATCTCCCGTAATCGTTGCTTGGGGCAACCATACATACGGTTGGTTGCTACAGGCAAACAAACAGGGGGGCGGCAGGGCAAAAACTTGGCAAAGGCAAGTATTGCAGACGTAAATCCGCAGGTGGCGGAGGTGGACACACGTGCGACCGCCACGGGCGGGTGGCCGACGGGATTCCGCACGGCCAACCGGACAAACCGGCCCCCCACTTGGGCAGCGGCCCGCCTCTTCGCTAGGGTCTCGGCCCATGGCTAACACCCAGGGCCCCCAGGGCAACTACGACCCCGCCGGCAGCACCCAGATGTTCCGCGCGTTCGTCGACGAGGCGGCCCCGCAGCAGGCTCAGCAGCAGCAGACGTCCTCCGGCCCGCGCATCGGCCTGATCGTCGGCGTCGTCGTCGCCGTGGTCGTCGTCGCGGCCATCGCCTGGCTCGCGCTCAAGTAGGTCCGCCCGCCGGGACGCGACGCACGACGGCCGCCGGACCGCGACACACGACGGCCGCCGACACGCCTGCACGGCGCGTCGGCGGCCGATGAGTCATGGCCCGCCCGGAGGTCGGGAGGTCCGGTCCGGTCCGGTTCAGTCCCGCCCGGCCCGGTCCGGTTCAGTCGGAGATGAGCCCGTCCCGCAGCTGGGCCAGGGTCCGGGTCAGCAGCCGGGAGACGTGCATCTGCGAGATGCCCACCTCCTCGCCGATCTGCGACTGCGTCATGTTGGCGAAGAAGCGCAGCATGATGATCCGCCGCTCCCGGGGCGGCAGCTTGGCCAGCAGGGGCTTGAGCGACTCCCGGTACTCCACGCCCTCCAGCGCCGTGTCCTCGTAGCCGAGGCGGTCCGCCAGGGAGCCCTCGCCGCCGTCGTCCTCGGGGGCCGGCGAGTCGAGCGAGGAGGCGGTGTACGCGTTGCCGACCGCGAGGCCGTCGACGACGTCCTCCTCGGACACCCCGAGCACGGCGGCCAGTTCGCCCACGGTCGGGGACCGGTCCAGCTTCTGCGACAGCTCGTCGCTGGCCTTGGTCAGCGCCAGCCGCAGCTCCTGGAGCCGCCGGGGCACCCGGACCGACCACGAGGTGTCGCGGAAGAAGCGCTTGATCTCGCCGACCACCGTCGGCATCGCGAAGGTCGGGAACTCCACGCCGCGTTCGCAGTCGAAGCGGTCGATCGCCTTGATCAGGCCGATGGTGCCGACCTGGACGATGTCCTCCATCGGCTCGTTGCGCGAGCGGAAGCGGGCGGCCGCGTAGCGGACCAGGGGGAGGTTCAGCTCGATCAGGGTGTCCCGGACGTACGCACGCTCGGGGCTGTCCTCGTCGAGCACGGCGAGCCGCAGGAACAGGGAGCGGGACAGCGTGCGGGTGTCGATGACTTCCGGGGCCTCGAACGTCGGGGTCTCGAACGCCGTGGGCGGAGCCGCGACGGCCGGAAGGGCCGTCACGTCGTCGAGGGCGTCGATCGGTTCGAGCGCCGGGGAAGGCGCCTCGCCCTTGATGAGCGTCAACACCTCGGAGCTGCCCTGTTCTGCGGACATGCCACCCCCTCTGGGTCGCGGGACGGTCGTGGCCGGCCCTCTGACGAGGAGAGCTCAGCCTTCACCTGAATACCGGAGCCGAAGCCACGGCAAACGCGCTTCCCGCAGAATGTCACATGTCGGCAACACGCTGTAGTGACAAGTCGACATCGGATTCGTGAATCAGCCCTGGCGGAAAGGGGTCTGACGGTCTTTCGGGCCGCACGGGCCGGAATACGTGCTGGTGAGCGATTCGCTCGGGACGGTTACGCCTCGATCCTGTTTGCGGATCGCAGCCGCTGGAAGCTACGCGCGAGTAGTCGCGAGACATGCATCTGGGAGACCCCGAGTTCCGCACTGATCTGCGACTGGGTGAGATTGCTGTAGTAGCGCAGCAGCAGGATTCTCTGCTCGCGTTCGGGGAGCTGGACGAGGAGATGGCGGACCAGATCGCGGTGCTCGACGCCGTCGAGGGCCGGGTCCTCGTAGCCGAGCCGGTCGAGCAGCCCGGGCAGCCCGTCGCCCTCCTGGGCCGCCTCCAGCGAGGTCGCGTGGTACGACCGCCCGGCCTCGATGCAGGACAGCACCTCGTCCTCGGTGATGCGCAGCCGCTCGGCGATCTCGGCGGTCGAGGGGGACCGGCCGAAGGCGGTCGTCAGGTCCTCGGTGGCGCTGTTGACCTGCACCCACAGCTCGTGCAGCCGGCGCGGGACGTGGACGGTGCGGACGTTGTCGCGGAAGTAGCGCTTGATCTCGCCGACGACCGTGGGCATCGCGAAGGTCGGGAACTGGACGCCCCGGTCCGGGTCGAAGCGGTCGATGGCGTTGATGAGCCCGATCGTGCCGACCTGGACGACGTCCTCCATGGGCTCGTTGCGGGAGCGGAAGCGGGCGGCCGCGTACCGTACGAGGGGGAGGTTCGCCTCGATGAGCGCCCCGCGCACGCGGGCGTGTTCCGGGCTGCCCGGTTCGAGCCCCTTCAGCTGGGTGAAGAGCACCTGGGTGAGGGCCCGGGTGTCGGCGCCACGGCGCTTCTCGGGGGTCTGGGCGGGGGCAGGGGCGGCGGCCGGGGCCGGGGCCGGGGCGGGAGCTTCCTCCTGGGGCGGCGCAGTACTGGCCGACACGGTCAACGCCACCTCTTCGTCGATCCACTCATCCGTCAAAAGCGGTCATAGCATCACAAGACATGCGCTAAGTGTTCAAGCACCGCATATGCACGTGTTGAGGGATGAATTTGGGCATAGAGCATGAGAAGGCCCCGCACCGTTCCGGTGCGGGGCCGACCGTGCGACCGTGCGTCCTGACGCGGACGGAGGGTTCTAGAACTCGTAGTCCGCGATCACCCAGGTGGCGAACTCGCGCCACAGTGCCACGCCCGCCTGGTGGGCCGGGTGCTCCAGGTAGCGCTTGAGGGCGTCGGTGTCCTCGACCGCCGAGTTGATCGCGTAGTCGTGGGCGATGGGCCGGTCGCTGATGTTCCAGCCGCACTCCCAGAAGCGCAGCTCGTCGATCTGGCCGCCGAGGGCGCGGAAGGCCCGTACGCCCTCCTCGACACGCGGGTCGTCGCGGCCGACGCCTTCGTTGAGCTTGAAGAGGACCAGGTGGCGGATCATCACTTACCTCCGTTGGCCGCCCACGTCATGAAGTCGCCGATGGCCTTGGCAGCGTTCGATATGCCCTCGAACCCTATCTGGACGTAGTCGGCGGCCTTGGCCGGGTCGGTGATGATGAGGTACAGCACGAAGACCACGAGCACGTAGACGACGAGCTTCTTGGCGTTCATCGCCATCGCGGTCTCCCCCTGACGCTGGTTGCCCTGCCGCGGCTCACGATGATCGCACGAAGGGCCCCGTCCACCGGACGGGGCCCTTCATCGGCGGTAGCGGAGGGATTTGAACCCTCGGTGACTTGCGCCACACTCGCTTTCGAGGCGAGCTCCTTCGGCCGCTCGGACACGCTACCGAGGGAGACCTTACAACACCGGGGGCCGTGGTCCGAAATCCGTTTCCCGGCCGCGGGCGACGGGTCAGCGGGTGCGGAAGAACTCGGTGAGGACCCCGGCGCACTCCCCGGCCAGCACGCCTTCGATCACCTCGGGCCGGTGGTTGAGCCGCCGGTCCCGTACGACGTCCCAGAGCGACCCGGCGGCGCCCGCCTTCTCGTCCCGGGCGCCGTAGACCACCCGGTCCAGCCGGGAGAGCACGATCGCCCCCGCGCACATCGTGCACGGCTCCAGGGTGACGACCAGGGTGCAGCCGGACAGCCGCCACCGCCCGGTCCGTTCGGCGGCCCGCCGGATGGCGAGGACCTCCGCGTGGGCGGTCGGGTCGCCGGTGGCCTCGCGTTCGTTGTGCGCGGCGGCGAGCACGGTGCTGCCGTCGGCGGCCAGCACGACCGCGCCGACCGGGACGTCCCCGCCCCGGACGGCCCCGCCGGCCTGCTCCAGGGCGAGCCGCATCGCGTCCCGCCAGCGGTCCCGCACCGGGTCGGCCGGACCGGCCGGTCCGCAGGGACCGGCCGGGTGCCGCGTGCCGTCGGGCGGGTGACGCTTGTCGTCGTGCGGGTGTCGCGTGCCGTCGGGCGGGGTCAGCGGACGGTCTCCAGGACCTCCGAGGCGCCCAGGGCCTCGGCGATGGCGTTCAGCGCGTCGTCCGCGTCCAGGGCGCGCAGCTCCTTCTCGCTGACGCCCAGGTCGTCGAGGATCTCGCCGTCGCCCAGCGGGCTGTGCGTGATGGCGTCGGCGGAACCGGCCTCGTCCCCGTCGTCCCCGTCGTCCCCGGCCGAGGAGGGCTCGCCGTCCTCCGTGCCGTCGAGGTCGAGGGAGTCCAGGTCGGGGCCGTCGTCACCGGGCTCCCGGCCGAGCAGTTCGTCGGTGAGCAGGATCTCGCCGTACGAACTGCGCGCGGCCGCGGCGGCGTCCGAGACGTAGATGCGAGGGTCGTCCTCGCCGTCCACGCGGACGACACCGAACCACGCGTCCTCCTGCTCGATGAGGACGAGCACGGTGTCGTCCTCGGACGCGCTCTCCCGGGCCAGGTCGGCAAGGTCGGACAGCGTCTCCACATCGTCGAGCTCCGTGTCGCTCGCTTCCCACCCGTCTTCGGTGCGCGCGAGCAGTGCGGCGAAGTACACCGTGACTCTCCCACTGGTCATAGGCGTGCCGGTTGGGGGTCCCCCCGGCGGAGGTTCAGGGCGGGAAGAGCTGGGCTCCGAGCCCCACCCACTCGGAATCGTGGCAGAAACAAGGCGTTCTGGGGATGTCTTCGGCTCCCTGTGTCCGGCTGTTTCGCCGCACGTCGGTAAAGGAGCCACCAGCGCACTCGTTGCCACCACCTGCGGATCGTACGCGGCTTTGCCCGGCGGCCACGCACGGCCGCCTCGGAACGTCGGCACGGGTTTCGCGCGGTGGCCCTCCGCTTTCGCGCGGTGGCCCTCCGCCGGGCGGGTCCGGGGCGGGGCCCGGGCGGGACCGGCGGGCGGTTCGCGCGACCGCCGGAACCCGCCCCGGTGCTGCCGGCCGCTACCAGCGGAAGGTGCGCATGCGCATCGCGTGCCGCAGCCGGGCGGCCTTGGCACGGCGGGGCTGGACCCGGTCGCGCAGTTCGCGGGCCTCGGCGAGGTCGCGCAGGAACTGGGCGCGGCGCCGGCGGCGCTCGGTACCGGCGTCCGCGGGCTCCGCGTCCCGCACGGGCGCCGCCGCGGTCCCTATGGGCTCGCGCGGGGTCCTCATGGGCTCGCGCGTGTCCGCCGTCCGCGGCCGGCGGCGCGGCGACGGGTCGTTGCGGTTCTGCCGGTCAGGCATCGGTTCACCACCCCAGTCCGTCCCTCCCGCCTTCCCCCGGCCGGCGGGTTTGATGCCACGGCGGTGCCGGCGGCGGCGGGTACGGGAGGCGCGGACGGGGGGCAGGTGGCGGGCGGGCGGGGGCGTACGGCGCCCGGTTACTGTTGACGCATGCGTCTCCATGTCGTCGACCACCCCCTGGTCGCTCACAAGCTCACCACGCTGCGCGACCGCCGCACCGACTCCGCCACCTTCCGCCGGCTCGCCGACGAGCTGGTCACCCTGCTCGCCTACGAGGCGACCCGGGACGTGCGCACCGAGCAGGTCGACATCCACACGCCGGTCGCCCAGACCACCGGCGTCAAGCTCGCCCGGCCGCGGCCGCTGGTGGTGCCGATCCTGCGGGCCGGGCTCGGCATGCTGGACGGCATGGTGCGCCTGCTGCCGACCGCCGAGGTGGGCTTCCTGGGCATGATCCGCAACGAGGAGACGCTGCAGGCCTCGACGTACGCCACGCGCATGCCGGAGGACCTCTCCGGCCGTCAGGTGTACGTCCTGGACCCGATGCTCGCCACCGGCGGCACGCTGGTCGCCGCGATCCAGGAGCTGATCCGGCGCGGCGCCGACGACGTGACCGCGGTGGTGCTGCTGGCCGCCCCCGAGGGCGTGGCCGTGATGGAACGCGACCTGGCGGGCGCCCCGGTGACCGTCGTGACGGCCTCGGTCGACGAACGCCTCGACGAGCACGGCTACATCGTCCCGGGTCTCGGCGACGCGGGGGACCGGATGTACGGGGCGGCGGAGTAGTTCCGCGGCGGCCGTACCGTCCGTACCGGCCGCGCCGGCCGCCGCGGAACTCCGGCCGCCCGTAGGCCCACCGGACGTGCGGTACGCCCTCCTGACGCCCAGGGGGAAGAACGTGAACGTACGGGTGACCGGGCGAGCGGCCTGATCCCCGCTCCGCGAGGACCGCGCTCAGCAGCCCTTCCCCGGCGCCGGCGCTGTCGGCCGGGGTGTCTTCAGCGCGGCCAGTGCCTTCGTGGCGGCCGGCTGGGTGGCCAGTTGCTTGAAGCCGTCGCCGATGATCAGGTCCACGTCGGCGCCCTTGCGGGTGTCCGTGCGGTGCTCGGCGCCCGGGAGCTGCGTGGCGAGCACCGGCAGCGAGGTGTCGAGGGCGGCGGCGGGGCCGAGGAGCAGCCCGGCGCCCTTGACCTTCTTGTCGTACTCCTTGGGCGCGTTGCCCACCTGGCCGATGCGGAAGCCGCGCTTCTTCAGTTCGTCGGCGGTCTGCTTGGCGAGTCCGCCGCGGGGCGTGGCGTTGAGGACGTTGACGGTGATCGTGCCCGGCTCGGGCAGCGCGCGGCCGGTGGCGGCCGGGGCGGGGCCCGACCTGACCGCCGTGCCGGCCGCGCAGTGCGTCCCGGCGCCGGCCACGCTCGCCTTCTTGCCGCCGGTGAAGACGTCGATGAGCTGCAGCGTTCCCCAGCCGATCACCCCGAGCGCCACGACGGAGGCGGCGACCGCGAGCACGAGCCGGGCGTGCCGCCGGGGCCTGCGCATCCGCGGGTATCGGTTCCCGGTGATCCGGTACTTCCCGCCCATGCCGGGGGGAGTCAGCATGCTCATGGGCGCAGCGTAGTGCGCCCCGCAGGTGATTCCTATCGGATGATCATCAGACGGGGCCCAGCAGAACCCGAAAGGCTCAGTCCAGTTCGAGCACGCGTGCGTGCAGCACCTGGCGCTGCTGCAGCGCCGCGCGTACCGCCCGGTGCAGCCCGTCCTCCAGGTACAGGTCGCCCTGCCACTTCACGACGTGCGCGAAGAGGTCGCCGTAGAAGGTCGAGTCCTCCGCGAGCAGGGTCTCCAGATCGAGCTGCTGCTTGGTGGTGACGAGCTGATCGAGGCGGACCGGGCGCGGCGCGACGTCCGCCCACTGCCGGGTGCTTTCCCGGCCGTGGTCGGGGTACGGCCGGCCGTTTCCGATGCGCTTGAAGATCACACGGAAAGCCTACCGGCCCAGAGGTTCCGGGCGCAGCCTCGGCACCGCAGTGCGACGCTGGAATTGCTGTGGCAAACCCGGGCGAATCGGGAACAGTGGCTGAACGGGGGCTGGAGAACAGGGGCTGGAGACGAGCGAGAGCGGAAGCGGGAGCGGGACCGCGTCCGGGGGCCCGGCGGACGGCCCGGCCCTCGCGCCCGAGGCCCGGCGGATCGCCTCCGCGTACGCCTTCGCCGGGCCCGCCCTCGTTCTGGGTGCCCTCCTGTGGGACGGCCACTGCCCGCCGCAGGCGCGGGCCCGGGTCGCCTTCACTCCCGACGACCAGTAAGGCACTGCGGGCCACGGTACGGGCCTTCCCGGACTCGGCGTACGACCTGGGGGAGGTCCTGACCGGACTCGGCATCGGGGAGGCGGTGGTGAGGGTGCTCGGCGAGAGCGGCGCCCCCACCCCGGTCGCGGCCACCCGCCTGCGGGCCCCCGACTCCCTGATGGGCCCTGCCGACGGCGCGTTGCTGGACCACGCGGTGCAGGGGTCGCCCTTGTACGGCCGTTATGCACAGGCTGTGGACCGCGAGTCGGCGTACGAGAAGCTGACGGCCGAGCGGGAGGAACGGGAGGTACGGGAGGTACGGGAGACCCGTGAGGTACGGGAGGCCCGGGCGGAGCCCTCGATCGTCGAACAGGTCGTCGGCAGCGGGGTGTTCCGTGCCCTGGCCCGGTCCGCGGGCACCCAGCTCGGCAAGGAGATCACCCGGTCCCTCTTCGGCACGGCCCGCAGATGGCGGTGAGCCGGCCCACTGCGTACGGCGGCGGGCGTACGGCGGTGGGCGGGGCGGCGGTGCTGCGCCGGGCGCCGGGGAGGAGCCGGGCGCCGTCCGCGCAACGGCGCCCGGCTGCGCGACGGGCGATCGGCCGCCCCCGTCCCTCACACCGTGCGCGGCACCTGCCGGGCGTGCCCGCGGATGCGGAAGGCGGTGACGATCTCCATGACGCCGACCACGACCAGCCACCAGCCGCCGATCAGGGTGAGCACGGCGACCGAGGTCAGCGGTGAGTCGATCAGGACGATCCCGGCGATGAAGGTGAGGACGCCGAGGAAGATCTGCCAGCCGCGCGCGGGTGCCGTGCGGTCGTGGATCGCGGCGATCGTCTGCGTGATCCCGCGGATCAGCCAGCCGATGCCGATCCACAGCGCGAGCAGCAGGATCGACTGCATGGCGCCGCGGAAGCAGAACAGGCCCAGCACGATGGACAGGGCCCCGCTCACGAAGGCCAGCACCCGCAGCGAGGTGGCCTTGTGCGTGCCGAAGGCGGACACCAGCTGGAGCACGCCGCTGACCACGAGGTAGACACCGAAGAGGATGCCCGCGGCCAGCAGCGAGGCGCCCGGCCAGAGCAGCACGAGGACGCCCAGGACCAGGGCGGCGGCACCGGTGGCGAGGACGGCCTGCCAGGCGGCCCGGGAGAGGAAGTGCAGGGGCCCTTCCAGCGGCGGCTCGTGGGCCGTGCCGTACGGGTCCCGGTCGGATCGCGGTGGCGGTGGCTGGGGCGTGTGCGGGGCCCGTGGGTCGCGGGCGCCGTGGACATGGTGGTCGTCGTACCCCGGCCCGCCTGGGCCGCTGCTCGGTGGCTCGGTCATGGTCCATGCTGGGATCGGACGCGCGCGGGCCGCCACCGCCGAGGGCCGTTCGGCTGACCGGCACAGGCGCGGCCCCGGTCACCTCTCCCGGAGGGAGCCTCACTCCCCGGCGGATTCGGAGGGCTCGGCGGCTCCGGTGGGCTCGGCGGCCCCGCCGGACTTGGCCGACTTGTTCGCCCTGTCTGTCTTGTCTGTCTTGTCTGTCTTGGCCGCGGCCTTCATCTCCTGCTTGTGCGCCCGCACCTTGGTCGGGGACTCGGGTCCGGTGATGTCGGCGACGGACCGGAAGGACTCCGGTTCGCCGTACGCCCCGGCGGCCTGCCGCCACCCCTCGGGGCGTACGCCGAGCTGCTTGCCGAGCAGCGCGAGGAAGAGAGGAAGATCTGTGCCTTCGGCTTGCCGAACCCGGGCAGCTCCTCCAGCCGCCGCAGCAGTTCCTGCCCGCTGCCCGCTGCCCGCTGCCCGCTGCCCGCTGCCCGCTGCCCGCCAGACCGCCTCGGGATCGCCTTCGTCGTGCTCGACGAGGTAGTGGCACAGCTCCTGGATCCTCCCCCAAGCTCTTTAGGGGCAGGGGGGACCCCCGTGGCCCCGATGATCGCCCGCGGGGCGGCGGCACGCAGCCGACGCGGCCGGGCGGGTTGCGCGACGAGCGGGAAGTAAGGTTAGCCTTACCTAAACAAGGAGGGTGGGACTGTGACCGCCGAGACCTACCGCGACCCCTGGGGCGTGCCGCACCTGCGGACCGGCGACGTCCTCGAACTCGCCCGCGCCCAGGGCCGGGTCACCGCCCTGGACCGCGCCTGGCAGCTGGAGGTCGAACGGCACCGGTCGCAGGGCACCTCGGCGTCCTTCCTCGGGCCCACCGTCCTCGCCTGGGACGTCTTCGCCCGGCGCGCCCGCCTCGACGACACCGCCCGCCGCTGCTTCACGGCCCTGGAGCGCCGGGACCCGGAGACGGCGGCCTGGGTGCGGGCGTACACCGAAGGCGTCAACGACTCCCTCGCGCAGGGCGCCGCGCGCGCCCCCGAGTTCACCCGGACCGGACTCGCCCCCGGCCGCTGGGAGCCCTGGCACCCGTTCGGGATCTGGCTCGGCGCGCACATCCTCTTCGCCGGCTTCCCGGCCAAGCTCTGGCGCGAGCAGGCCGTACGCCGTCTCGGACCCGGGGCCGTCGCCCTGTTCGCCACCGACGGCCCCGGCACCTCCGGCAGCAACGGCTGGCTGATCGGCGGTGCGCGCACGGTCACCGGGCACGCCCTGCTCGCCGGCGACCCGCACCGCTTCGTCGAGGACCCCGGCGTCTACCAGCAGATCCGCCTGGCCTGCCCGGAGTTCGACGTCGTCGGCCTCGCCGTCCCCGGAGTCCCCGGCATCGCCCACTTCGGCCACACCGGCACGGTCGCCTGGGCCATCACCAACGCCATGGCCGACTACCAGGACCTCTACCGGGAGCGGCTGCGCAGGACCGGCGCCGGCGTCGAGGCGCTCGGCCCCGACGGGACCTGGCGGCGCGCCACCCGGCACACGGAGACCATCGAGGTCGCGGGCGAGGAACCCGCCGAGATCGAGATCATCGAGACCGACCGGGGCCCGGTGATCGCGGGCGGCCCGGAGGGACTGGACGGCGTCCCCGACTCCGGCCCCGGGCCGGAGATCCAGGGCGTACGTGGCACTCATGACGTACGTGGCACTCATGACGTACGTGACACTCATGACGTACGTGACACTCATGCTGCCCGTGACGCCCGTGCTGTCCGTGACGTCCCCGATGCGCGTGCCGCCCACGGCACTCATGGCACTCATGGCACTCATGGCCCCCAAGGCACCCCCGGCGCCCCAAGCACCCCCGACGCCGACGCCCCCGGCATCCCGGTGGCGCTCAGCCTCCGCTGCCCGCCCCGGGTCACCGACGACCTCGGCTTCGGCGCCCTGCTGCCGCTGCTGCGCGCCCGCCGGGTCGCCGACGTCGACCGCGCGTTCGACGCCTGGGCCGAGCCGGTGAACGTCGTGCTGGCCGCCGACACCGAGGGCGGCACCCTGCACCGGGTCGCGGGCCGGGTCCCGCTGCGCGCCCCGGCCAACCGGGTGCGTCCGGTGCCCGCCTGGGAGCCCGGCCACGCCTGGCAGGGCTGGCACGAGCCGCCCCGCGCCGGACTGACCGACGGCGTCGCGGTGATGGCCAACCAGCGCGGCCCCTCCGCCCCGCTCGGCGTCGAGTTCGCCCCGCCGCACCGCGCCGACCGCATCCGCGCCCTCCTCGCCGAACGCGCCGCCTGGTCCGCCGCCGACATGCCCGCCGTCCACCGGGACACCCACCTCGCCTCCGCCGCGCCGCTGCTGGACCGGGTGGCCGCCCTGGACGGCCTGACCGGGGAGGCGGCCGCCCTGCGCGACCGCCTGCTGCGCTGGGACCGCCGGATGGACGCGGACAGCGTGGACGCGGGCGCGTACGCGGCCCTGCGCACGGCCGTCGTCCACCGCCTCGCCGCCCACCCGGTGTTCGCCCCGCTCGCCGAACCGCCCGCCTACCCGGAGGTGTTCGGGCCCTGGCTCGCCCTCGTCCCGCGCATCGGCCACGCCCTGGAACACCTCCTCGCCGCGCGGGACCTGTACGGCATCGACCGCCCGGCGCTCGTGCGCGCCGCCCTGGAGGAGGCGGCCGGCCGCCCGGCCGCGCCCTGGGGCACCCGGCACCGCCTCGCCCCCTGGCGGGCCCTGCCCGCGACCGGCACGCCGCAGGAACGGGCGGACGACGAACCCGCCCTGTCCGGCGACCACGACTGCGTGCTGTGCACCTCCTCCGTACCCGGGCTGACCGACCGCGCCGCCCGCGGTTCCGTGGCGCGCTACGTCTGGGACCTGGCCCGCAGGGAGGACAGCCGCTGGGTGGTGCCGTTCGGCGCGGACGGCGTCCCCGGCGCGCCCCACCACCGCGACCAGCTGCCCCTGTGGACCGCGGGCACCCTCGCCCCGGTCGTCACCGACTGGGACCTTCTGGAGAAGGAGACCGACCTCTGATGCCCGCCACCCCGCACGCCGCCGCCCGCACGTCCGCTGCCGCGCGCGAAGCCGTCCACGAGCAGACCGTCGACGGCTACGGCACCGTCCGCGTCCTGCCGCTCGACCCGTACGCCGACGCCGCCACGGTCCACCGCTGGGTGAGCGAGGAACGCGCCGCCTTCTGGGGCATGACCGGGCTGACGGAACGCCAGGTCGCCGAGGTCTACGCCCACCTGGCTACGCTCACCACCCACCACGCCTTCCTGGTGCTCAGGGACGGCTCCCCGGCCGCGCTGCTCCAGACGTACGAGCCGGAGGCCGACCGGGTGAGCGCCTGCTACCCGGTCCGCCCCGGCGACATCGGCCTCCACCTGCTGCTCGCCCCGCCAGGACCCGGCGGCCGGCGGCCCGGCTGGACTTCGGCGCTGCTGCGCGCCCTGCTGACGTACGTCCTGCTGGGCATGGACCGGCGACGGGTCGTGGTCGACCCCGACGCGCGCAACACCAAGGCCCTGGCCCGCTTCCTGCGGGAGGGCTTCCAACAGGGACCGGCCGTCGTCCTGCCCGAGATCGACCTCCCCGACGTCTACCTGCCCCAGAAACACGCCCGCCTGGCCTTCCTCCCACGCGAGACGGCCTTCCCGCACGCCTCCTGACGGCCGCGCTCGCACCCGGATTCCCTCTCGGGTGAGCGCCGCGCCGCCTGCGTCCGTACGTGTATCCGTGGGCCGGTGGGCCGGTGGGCCGGTGAGGCGAGTGCCGAGGCGGAGGAGCGACGTGACCCGAGGGCGGTGGTGCGCGGGACGCGAGGGGCGCCGAGGGCTGCTGCCGCGGCCGGTGCTGCTGGGCGCGCTGCTGGTGCTCGCGCTCCTCGGCGGCGCCGGACCCGCCTCGGCGCACGCCGCCCTGCGGGCCACCGACCCCGCCGACGGGAGCGTCCTCACGGCGGCCCCTCGCACGGTCACGCTGACCTTCACGGAGTCCGTCGCGCTGCTCGACGGCTCGTTGCGCCTGTTCGGCCCCGACGGCCGCCGCCTGCGCACGGGCGAGGCCGCTCACGCGCCCGGCCGCGCGGACACGGCCCGCGTCGCGTTCCCGGCCGGGGCGGGCCGGGGCACGTTCACCGTGGCGTGGCGGGTGGTGTCCGCGGACGGCCACCCGGTCTCCGGCGCCCTCACCTTCTCCGTGGGACGACCGACCGCCGCACCGGCCGTCCCCGGCACCGGCCCGACCGAGGACCCGGTGACCGCCGCCCTGTACGCGCTCGCCCGCTACGCCGCGTACGGCGCCGCCGCCCTGCTCATCGGCACGGCGGCGTTCGTCCTGCTGTGCCGTCCACCGCACGGCGCGGGCCCGCCGCGCGGCCCGCTGGCCGCGGGCTGGTGGGGCCTGCTGGCGGCCACGGCCGTCCTGCTGGTGCTGCGCGCACCCTACGAGGCGGGCACGGGCCCGGCGACGGCCCTCTCCCGCGCCGCACTCGCCCACACCCTGACCGGCCGCCCGGGCCTGGCCCTGCTGACCCGGCTGGCCCTGCTCGCACCGGTCGCCGCCTTCCTCACCCACGTCCTACGCCT
Source organism: Streptomyces sp. NPDC047017 (assembly GCF_040644175.1). Taxonomy (NCBI): domain Bacteria; kingdom Bacillati; phylum Actinomycetota; class Actinomycetes; order Kitasatosporales; family Streptomycetaceae; genus Streptomyces; species Streptomyces sp. NPDC047017. The sequence goes on from NZ_JBEYVW010000027.1 coordinate 15,733, forward strand.
CTCCCGGCGCGGCCTGGCGGACCCCTTGGGCCACCTGGACCACCCGAACCACCAGCACCGACCGGACCTCCCGGACCTCCCGGACCACCGGGACCACCCGAACCACCAGCACCGACCGGACCTCCCGGACCACCGGGACCACCCGGGCCACCCGAACCACCGGGACCACCGGGACCACCGGGACCACCGGGACCACCGGGACCACCGGGACCACCAGGACCACCGGGACCACCCGGGCCACCAGGACCGACCGGGCCACCAGGACCGACCGGAAGCCGGCGAGCCCGGCGCGGACCGTCCCTCCCCCGCAGTCCTGGCCACGGCCGCCGCGCTGGCCCTCGCCCTGGCTCTGACCTGGGCCGCGTCCGACCACGCCGCGGCCGGCCTCCAGGTCCCGCTCGCGATGACGTCCTCGGTCCTGCACCTGCTCGCGATGGCGGTGTGGCTGGGCGGCCTGACGGCGTTGCTGTCGACACTGCGGCGGGCGGCACCGGCCCCGGCGGCGACGGTGGCCCGCTTCTCGCGGATCGCCTTCCTCGCCGTCACCGTCCTCGTGATCACCGGCACCTACCAGTCCTGGCGCGGCCTCGGCTCCTGGGCCGGGCTCACCGACACCGCGTACGGCAGGCTGCTCCTGGCCAAACTGGCCGCGGTGGCACTGCTGCTGGCCGCCGCGGGACGCTCACGGCACTGGACGGCACGACTCCTCGCGACGGAGGGGACGGACACGGCGACGACGGTGACCGTCCGGCCGGTGACCCCCGCGCGGACGCTCCGCGCACGGACCCCGGCCCCGGTCGGCGGCCCCCCACGCCCCGCACCACCACCGGCGCCACCCGAGGCCAGGTCCGAGCCCGACGCGGAGGCAGAGGCAGAGCCGGAAGCGGAGACAGAGGCAGAGCCGGAAGCGGAGGCAGTGGCAGAGCCGGAGTCGGCGGCCGCGCCGCAGGCCCCCCGGCCGCCCGCCCCCGACCCCCGCCACCGTGGACTGCGCCGCTCCGTCCTCACCGAGGCCGCCGTGGGCGTCGTGGTCCTGGTGGTGACCACGGTGCTGACCGGCACCGCGCCGGGCCGGGCCGTCGCCGAAGGGTCCCAGGCGGCGCCCGCGGCGGGGGTGCCGGGCGCCGCCGTCACGACCGTCCCGTTCGACACCGGCGCGCCGGGCGGCCGGGGCAGCGTGCAGATCACCCTGGAACCGGGACGCGTCGGCCAGAACGCGGTGGAGGCTGTGGTGTTCGGCCCCGACGGCGGCCTGTCCACCGTCCCCGGACTCCGCCTGGCCCTGACCCTGCCGGACCGGGGGATCGGCCCGCTCGACGCCCGGCTCACCGACCGGGGCGGCTACTGGGGGACCGACTCCCTCACCCTCCCGATGCCCGGCACCTGGACCGCGAAGGTGACCGTACGGGTGTCGGACCTCGACCAGGCGAGCGCGACGAAGCCCCTACGGGTGCTGCCCTAGGAGCCATTACGGGTACTGCCCCAGCAGCCGCTACGGGCGCTGCCCCAGGCGACCGGAGGAGCCCTGGGAGCCCTGGGAAGAGGAGGACCCCCCGTCGAGCAGCGCGCGCATCCGCTCGGCGGCGCCGACCGCCGCGGCGCCGCAGCAGTTGTTGAACAGCACGTGCACCCGCGCGGCCCGCCCGGCCAGCGCGCGCAACCGCGGTACCCACTCGGCGAGTTCCGCGTCGGCGTAGTCGTACCGGAACCGGTCCTCCTTGCTCCCGGTCCCCCATGCCGTGCTGCGCCCGTGGAACCGGACGACGGACAGCCGGGGCGAGGTGACCGCGGTGACCGGCGGTATGGAGGAGGGCAGTTGCTGCGCCATGTCCACGGCGACGGCGGCGAAGTCGTACCGGCGCAGCAGCGCGGCCGTCGCGGCGGCCTGTCCCTCCCGCCACCACGCGGGGTGGCGGAACTCCACCGAGACGGGCCACTTGGCCGCGGTGGCGCGCTCGGCGCAGTCGGCGAGGAACGCCTCGGCGCGGGCGCCCGGCCGGAACCAGGGCGGGAACTGGAACAGCACACCGCCCAGCCGTCCGCCGCGGCGCAGGGGCTCGATCCCCTCGGCGAAGCGTTCCCACACCGCGTCCAGCAGCCCGGGATCGCGGGGATCGCCGCGCAGTTCCTCCGGCAGCGCGGCAGACCGGGCCGGATGCCCGGTGAGCAGCGAGAACGCCTTCACGTCGAAGACGAACCCGTCCGGTGTCCGCTCCACCCAGAGCCGGCTGTTGCGCGCGCTGGGAAGGCCGTAGTACGTCGAGTCGACCTCGACGACCGGCAGCAGGGCGGCGTAGTGCCGCAGCCGCCCCTCCGCGTCCCGCGACCCCACCGGGTACCACCCGCTGCGCACCAGCAGGGGGTCCGTCCACGAACACGCACCGACCAGGATCTCGCCCATGACGGGCGGTTGCCCCGTGGGATGGAATGCAAGTCACAAGTCATCCGGTTGGGCCACTCGGGGACCTTTTGTTTCAGTTCCGTGACCTTGCATATTCCGTCGAGTTATTCGTGTGTCGCACCGCCGGGCCACGGAGAAGAACATGTGGAATATCACCCTTTGGATGCTGATCGCGTCCGCATCGGCCTGCACTGTGGGATCGATTCTCCTCCCGCCCTATCAGTGCAGACTCTGGCGGGTCGACGCCGAGGAATTGCGCCGCCGCCGGCACATGGACATGGTGCTGCAGAACAACACCCGTCCGCTCGCGGGTGACGCTCTCCCCGAGGATTCGTCGCCCGACGCCCATCTCGTCGGCTGAACGGATGATGCATCCGATCGCACAATACAGACCCGAACGGGGAATTCCTTCACCCGTTTGCCGCGCATCTGGGGAAGACGGGTGGCGTTAGGTGGGACATGACTAAGGCATCCAGGGAAGGGTACTTGGGTCTGCTCGTGGGCCGCGAGCGCGAGGACGCGAGTACGGAAGTGGCCAAGGGCACCCTGACCAGAGGCGGTCCCCCGGTCCCCCGTCAGGTGACCGAGGAACTGCTGCGGGATTTCCTGGACGAGATGAGCGCCCTCGAAGCCGACCTGGCCCGCCGTTGGGTCGGCGCGGGCGGCCGGTCCGTGTTCGCCCGGTCCGAATAGCCGGGCCCGCCATGTATGACGAGCGTATCGACCGACGCGCGGGCTATTCCGCCGATTATCTCCAGCCGGCCCAGGACCCCTTCGAAGGGTCCGTCCCCGGCACCGGCCGGCACCGGGCCCCGACCCAGTTCTTCTCCGGCCCCCTGATCCCGCCGGACTCGGCATGGGACCCCGCCGAGGAACTGGCCTTCATGCTCCAGGACGCCATGGTGGAGCAGCAGCGGACGGAATTCACCGAATTCCCGGCCACCCGGCACCCCGAGGACCCGGAAACAATTCCTCCCGTCGAAAGCGCGACGGCACCCACACCCGAGCCACCCGACGAAAACCCGAACACCTCGAACACCCCGAACACCTCCTTGGAAAAACTCCAGGAAATCACGGCGGAACTCCCCCCTCTGCGGGACGCCGCCCGGGGCCACCGGAAAGTACGGGAACGAAAGCGGCCGAACGGAATCCGCGCCGCGAGTCATCTGATCGCCGCGCTGGCCGCGGTGACGGCCTCCTCGGTGAGCTTCTTCGGCGGGATGGTCGCCTACGACCCGCTGCGCATCGTGGCGGTGGCCCGGATTCAGGGCAGCGTCGCGTCCTGGTGGCCGCTGCTGGTGTACGGCCCCTGGCTGGTGGCGTCGCTGTCGGTACTGCGCGCGGCCCTGCACCAGCGGCGCGCCGTCCACTCCTGGTGCGTGGTGCTGCTCTTCTCCTCGATCGCGATGCTGCTGTGCGTCATCCAGGCGCCCAAGACGGTCATCGACGTGTCGGCGGCCGCCCTGCCGGGCCTGGCCTCCCTGGCCTGCTTCCAGCAACTCGTACGCCAGATCACCCTGACCCGCCCGCCCCGCCGCCCCTTCCCCCGCCACCGCCTGCACCGGCCGACACCGCCCGACCCGGCCGCCGAGGAGCCGGCGCCCGTGACGACGCCCCCGGCACCGGCGACCACGGCGCCGCCCCGGTGAGCCGGAGAAGTCGCTGAAGATCGGCGCATATCAGTGATGGTCGGTGAAGGACGCTGAAGAGGAGCCGGACCGCGACGCACGGTCCGGCTCCCTGGCGTACGCCCGGTGACAAGTGGTCCCTGCCCTCTGAGAACCGACCGGCCAGGAAGCGGACCCACCCCTGCGGCGGCGTACGACGAACACGGCACCCGCGCCTCCGGCGCCCGCCTTGCCGGGCTCGCCCTCGGAGTCCTTCACCTTGCCGGGCGTGCTGCCGGGGGAGAGGACCGTGACGTCCAGTTGGGCGATGTCGTCGAGCTTCGGTCGGCGGTGCCGAGGTCGAGGCTGACGTCCGTCTCCATCACCTTGACCTTGGACACGTTGGTCACGCGGTAGGTGAAGCCGTGCCGGCCGGACCCGGCGACGAGCAGAACGTCGGGCGCGTGTACGTAGGGGACGGCTCGGTGCCCGGCGTCGCGGGCGCAGAGGCGGTAGGACGACCGGCCAGGGGACTGTGGCACCGCGGCGCGCCCCCGTGATGTGCCTCACGGCGAACGTCTGCGGACCGTGACGGGGCCCGGCGCCACGGCAAGGACCACGGCAAGGGGCATGACAAAGACCGAGACAAAGACTTCCCGGAATATGACGAAGGCCCGGACCGTCGCAACGGTCCGGGCCTTCAGCCGGCGGAGGATACGAGATTCGAACTCGTGAGGGGTTGCCCCCAACACGCTTTCCAAGCGTGCGCCCTAGGCCTCTAGGCGAATCCTCCGCTGGAGACATTACATGACGCGAGGGAGTGCTCGCGAACTCGTTCCCGGGGGCCTGGATCAGGTACTCTTTGCGCAGCCCCTCACGCGGCGCTATCTGACTGAACTCCCCCAGGGCCGGAAGGCAGCAAGGGTAGGTCGGCTCTGGCGGGTGCGTGGGGGGCGCTCTCGTTCGTGGGCCGGTCCGGTTGTCAGTGGGCGCCTATAACCTCGTATGCGTGTCGTCTCTCGCGCTGTACCGCCGCTACCGCCCGGAGTCCTTCGCCGAGGTCATCGGGCAGGAGCATGTCACCGACCCGCTGCAGCAGGCGCTGCGGAACAACCGGGTCAATCACGCGTACCTGTTCAGTGGTCCGCGCGGATGCGGCAAGACGACCAGCGCGCGGATCCTCGCCCGCTGCCTGAACTGCGAGAACGGACCGACGCCCACCCCCTGCGGTGAGTGCGACTCGTGTCGCGACCTGGCGCGCAACGGCCCGGGCTCCATCGACGTCATCGAGATCGACGCCGCGTCCCACGGTGGCGTGGACGACGCCCGTGACCTGCGCGAGAAGGCGTTCTTCGGGCCCGCCCGCAGCCGGTACAAGATCTACATCATCGACGAGGCCCACATGGTCACGTCGGCCGGCTTCAACGCGCTGCTCAAGGTGGTCGAGGAGCCGCCGGAGCATCTGAAGTTCATCTTCGCGACCACCGAGCCCGAGAAGGTCATCGGGACGATCCGTTCGCGGACCCATCACTACCCCTTCCGGCTGGTTCCGCCGGGCACCCTGCGGGAGTACCTCGGCGAGGTGTGCGGGCGCGAGGACATCCCCGTCGCACACGGCGTGCTCCCGCTGGTGGTGCGGGCCGGCGCCGGCTCCGTGCGTGACTCCATGTCCGTCATGGACCAGCTCCTCGCCGGCGCGGGCGAGGACGGCGTGACCTACGCCATGGCCACCTCGCTCCTCGGCTACACCGACGGCTCGCTGCTCGACTCCGTCGTCGAGGCGTTCTCCTCCGGGGACGGCTCCGGCGCCTTCGAGGTCGTCGACCGCATCATCGAGGGCGGCAACGACCCCCGGCGCTTCGTGGCGGACCTGCTGGAGCGGCTGCGGGACCTCGTGATCCTGGCCGCCGTGCCGGACGCGGCCGAGAAGGGGCTCATCGACGCCCCCGCCGACGTCATCGAGCGGATGCAGGCCCAGGCCCGTTCCTTCGGCGCCGCCGAGCTGAGCCGCGCCGCCGACCTCGTCAACGAGGGCCTGACCGAGATGCGCGGCGCCACCTCGCCCCGCCTCCAGCTCGAACTCATCTGCGCCCGCGTCCTGCTGCCCGCCGCGTACGGCGACGAGCGGTCCGTGATGGCCCGCCTCGACCGCATCGAGCGCGGCGTGAGCTTCAGCACGGGGGCCGGGACCCCCGCGATGGGATACGTGCCCGGACCCGAGGCACACCCGGCGGCAGCCGGTGGCGGGGCTCCCGCGCAGCCGCAGTCGCAGTCGCAGTCGCAGCCCCAGCCGGTGCCGCCCGGCGGCGGCCCCGCGGCGGCGCGGGCGGCGGTGCGGGGGCCGGGGGCGGCGCCTGGTTCGGCGGGTGCGTCCAGTGTTCCCGGTGTTCCCGGTGTTCCGGCGGGTGCGTCCGGTGCTTCTGGTGCCCCGGCCTCCGGTGGTTCGGGGGCTACCAGTGCCTCCGGTGCGTCTGCCGGTGCTGCGTCCGGTGCGCCCGGGGCTCCGGTGGGGTCCGGGGCTCCGGTGGGGTCCGGTGGGGCGGCGGCGGGATCAGGAGACTTCCCGGGTGCGGGTGGCGAGGGCGGCCCGGGGGCCGGTCACGGCGCCGCACCCGCCGCACCGGCCGGTGACGGTTCCCCGGAGCAGCCGTCCGCGCCCGCCGCGCCGCCGGCCCCGCCCGCTCAGTCCGCGCCCGCCGCCTCCGCGCCCGGTGCCTGGCCCACCGCGGCAGGCGCCGGCAGCGGTGGCAGGCGGCCCGGCGGCTGGCCCACGGCGTCGGCCGCGGGCGGGGGCCGGCCGCCGGCCGCGCCGACGGACCCGTCGGCGGGCCCTGCCGCGGCCGCCGCGGCGCCCGCGCCCGCCGCCCATGCCGCCCCCGCCGCTCCCCCTCCCGCCCCGGCCTCCGGCGGGCTCGACCCGCGTACCTTGTGGCCCAACATCCTGGAGGCGGTGAAGAACCGCCGCCGCTTCACCTGGATCCTGCTCAGCCAGAACGCCCAGGTCGCGGGCTTCGACGGCACCACCCTCCAGATCGCCTTCGTCAACTCCGGCGCTCGCGACAACTTCTCCGGCAGCGGCAGCGAGGACGTACTGCGGCAGGCGCTGGCCGAGCAGTTCAACGTCCAGTGGAAGATCGAGGCGATCGTCGACCCCACCGGAGGCGGCGCCTCCGCGCCCTCGCCCGCCGGCGGCTACGGCGGTGGTGGCGGCTACGGCTCCGGAGGCACCGGCGGATACGGCGGCGGCGTACCGGCCGCGCAGCGATCGGCCGCAGCCCCGACCGCCGCCCCGGCGCCCGCGCCCACCGCTTCCCCGGCCCGGCCGCCGCAGGCAGCGGGCGGACCGGGCGCGGGTCCCACGGGACGGTCCGCGGGACCGGCGCAGGCCCGGCCCTCCGCCGCCGCCCGTCCGGCCGCCCCGGCGCCCGTCGCCCCCGAGGACGACATCCCCGAGGACGACGACCCCGACCTCAACGAGTCGGCCCTGTCCGGCCACGACCTGATCGTGCGGGAACTGGGCGCGACGGTGGTGGACGAGTACCCGACGGAGTGAACGGAGGGGTCAAGCCACGGAGCGGAGCGGCGGCACCCGTACGTCCCGCCCCCCCCAGGAGGCCAGGAGGAACGTACGACCCCGTGGCGCCCGCCCGCTCGGCAGCCCGCACAAGAGTGCCCGCCCGCTGCCGTTAGGCTGACCCCCGTGAAGGTCCTCGTCATCGGCGGCGGTGCCCGCGAGCACGCGCTGTGCCGTTCCCTGTCCCTCGACCCCGACGTCAGCGCGCTGCACTGCGCGCCCGGCAACGCCGGCATCGGTGAGGTCGCCGAGCTGCACCCGGTCGACGCCCTGGACGGCAAGGCCGTCGCCGCGCTGGCCGTGGAGCTGGGCGCCGACCTCGTGGTCGTCGGCCCGGAGGCCCCGCTGGTCGCCGGGGTCGCCGACGCCGTGCGCGAAGCCGGCATCCCGGCCTTCGGCCCCTCCCGGGAGGCCGCGCGGCTGGAGGGCTCCAAGGCCTTCGCCAAGGACGTGATGGCCGGGGCGGGCGTCCCCACGGCCCGGTCGTACGTCTGCACGACCGCGGAGGAGGCCGCCGAGGCATTCGACGCCTTCGGCGCGCCGTACGTCGTCAAGGACGACGGCCTCGCCGCCGGCAAGGGCGTCGTCGTCACCGACGACCTGGAGACGGCCCGGGCGCACGCCGCCGCCTGCGAGCGGGTGGTCGTCGAGGAGTTCCTCGACGGTCCCGAGGTCTCCCTCTTCGCCGTCACCGACGGCGTGACGGTGCTGCCGCTCCAGCCCGCCCAGGACTTCAAGCGCGCCCTGGACGGCGACGAGGGCCCCAACACCGGCGGCATGGGCGCCTACTCCCCGCTGCCCTGGGCCGACCCCGCGCTGGTGGACGAGGTCCTGCACAGCGTGCTGCAGCCCACCGTCGACGAGCTGCGCCGCCGCGGCACCCCGTTCTCCGGGCTGCTCTACGCCGGTCTCGCGATCACCGGCCGCGGTGTCCGGGTGATCGAGTTCAACGCCCGGTTCGGCGACCCGGAGACCCAGGTGGTCCTGGCCCGGCTGCGGACCCCCCTGGCGGGCATCCTGATGGCGGCGGCCACCGGCACCCTCGCCCACCTGGAGCCGCTGCGCTGGAGCGAGGAGGCCGCCGTCACCGTGGTCGTCGCCTCGCACAACTACCCGGGCACGCCGCGCACCGGCGACGCGATCACCGGCCTCGGCGAGGTGGCCGCCCAGGACGCCCCGCACGCGTACGTGCTGCACGCCGGCACCCGGCGGGACGGCGACGAGATCGTGAGCGCGGGCGGCCGGGTGCTGTCCGTGACGGCCACCGGCGGGGACCTGACCGAGGCCCGCGAGCGCGCGTACACCGCCGTCGGCCGCATCCGCCTCGACGGTTCCCAGCACCGTACGGACATCGCGGCGAAGGCCGCGGCGGACGCGTAGCGGGCGCGCCCGCACGCGGGACGCGCGGGAACGGACCTGCCCAGGCCCCGGACACCGATCCGGGGCCTGATCCTTGCTGTCTGTCAGCCACCTCTGACCAAAGCCATTCCATCGAGTGAGCAATCGCCCATCCGGCTGACGTGGGCCGGGGCCCCAACTAGGGTGCGGCGCAAGCGTTCCGGCACTTGGCCCACCGGCATTGCGATGTCAGTGGCGGGTGCCACAGTGGGGGAGTGAGCAACTCAGGGCAGTCGGCGCAGTCGGGAGGGGGTGACGTCCGGTCGTGACCAGTACGGGTAGGGGCGCGGGTACGAGTACGCAGGTCGGCGCGGTGTCGGCGCGCTCCCGTGCCCTGGCCGTGCTGCGGGTGCGCGGCCGGGCGCTGGCCGTCGCCGTGCTGCCCGCCGCCGTCGCCGTGGTCCTGCTGGCCGGCGGTTCCACCGGCCACCTCGTGGGCCGCGGCTGGGACGCGGCCCGGTGGGCGGTCGGCGCGCCGGCGGTCGTGGTGCTGCTCGCCGCCGCGGGTGTCGGACTGGTCGTCGCGCGGGCCCGGCCCGCGACGAGCCCGACGGTCCCGGTCCCCGAGTCGTCCGCCCCGGACCTGTACCGCCTGGTGCGCGACCTCGCCGACCGCCTCGACGTCCCCGCTCCGTCCGCCATAGCGCTCACCCCGGACTGCGACAGCTGGCTGGAGGACCGTACGCACCCGGCGCACGGCCCGCCCGCGAGTGACGGCGGCGGCGACGAGCCGGAGGGGCCGCGCGGCCTGCCCCCGGACCGTTCCCGCCGCGCGCCGGCGGCTCCGGTGCTCGTCATCGGCTCCCCGTTCCTGTGGTGGATGCGCGTGGGCGAGCTGCGGGCCGTCCTCGCCCCGGTCGTCGCCGGTACGGGCCCCTCGGCGCACCCGGACATAGCCGCGGCCCGCCGTTTCGTCCGCGGCCTGGACGCGGCGGTGGCCGCCGCGTCCACCACGGGCCGCCGCTTCCTGTCGCACGCGCTGTGCGCGGGCGTCGGCTGGGTGGCCCGGCTGATGCTGCGCGGCTGCCGGGAGGACGCGGCCCAGATGGAGCGGGGGGTGGCGGCGGCCGCCGCCGCGCGGGCCCAGGCGGTGGACTACGGGCTGCGGATCGTCGCCCAGGAGCAGGTGGGCCTGGCGTACGCGGGCTGGGACCGGCTGCTGACCCGGGTCGCGCTGCCCGCCTGGCGGATGGGCCGCTGGCCCTCCCGGCTGGACGCGGGCGTCGTCGCGGCCCTCACCGAGCTGTCCCGCCGGGACCGTCTCGCCGAGGGTTTCGCCTCCCGGCTCGGCGAGCGGCCGGCCTGCGATCTGCTGGAGGAGCCCGGCGCGATCGACGAGGCCGTCTCCCTGCTGGCCGCGCGGCTCTTCCACGGCGGCCCGGCCGAACGCGGCCCGGGTTGGTCCCCGGTGAACTGGGAGGACTACCCGGACGAGGTCGTGGACCGCAAATGGCGCACCGAGGCCGCCCGGCTGCACCGCGTCCTGGACACCCTGGGCGTACGCCGCTCCGCCGACTCCCCGGCCGCCGACGCGCACGGCGCGACGCTGGCCCGGGTCCTGGACCATCTGGCCTCCCCGCCGCACACCCTCGCGCCCGGCGACCACGGCTCCGCCACGACGAAGAAGGGTCCGGCGGCGTCGTCCCCCGCCGGCACCACAGGCACCACAGGCACCACAGGCATCGCGGGCGCCGGGGTCGGCGGCCACGGGAGCAGACCGGTGACGGCCGGTCATGACGGCGCGGCCAGTTCCCTGGGCGACGTGATATCCGGCGATGCGGACCGCACCCGGCCCGGCGCCCCGGACGGCAGACCGGCAGGCACCCCGGACGGTGTCGCTGTCGCGATACCGGACCGGGACGAAGCGCCCGGCGCCGATCCGGCCCCCGTTCCGGTTCCCGCTACCGGTCCCGGTCCCTATACCGATACAGATGCCGACGCGTACCGCGACACCGACGCATACCCCGACCCCGACGGCGACGCAGACCTCGGCAACGAACGCGGTGCCGCCCTCGCCGCCTGCCTCAGCGCCGAGCTGGCCCGCGAGCAGGCAGCCGCACCGACCGCCGACGCCCCGGCCACCGCGCAGACAGCCGCGCAGCCAACCGCACAGGCAGCCGCGCCGGCCGCCGCCCACGCCGCCGTCCAGGCTCCGGGCACGGCTCCCGCCCCGCTCTCCTGGGACGAGGGCCCGCTGCCCCTGTTCCCCCTCCAGCCCCCGCGCACCGGCCGCGACCTCCTCGCCGACCACGTCACCGCGATGGTGTGCTGCGCCGCGATGGACACCGCCGGAGCCGCCCCCGGACTGGACTGGCTCGACGGCCCGTCCCTCCTGATCAACGGGGAGCGGGCCGCCGACCTCGGGCCCAAGGTCCTCGCCCTGGTCGAGGACGGCGACCCGGCACCGCTGCGGAGCTGGCTGAACGACGCGGGCATACGTCCGGAGAAGCCGGTGCGCCTGGCCTGACCCCGGCCGTCGGCGGACCGGAGGAGGCTCTACCGGACCCCCTCCTTCCACTTTCGGTCAATTCGCAACGAGTAGTGACAGCATGCGTGCGGTATGTGATGTGCTGGGAGCGGCCGCGCACGTGACAGTCGCATACGACAGCACGTGACAGTCGCATACGACATACGCCACCCGCCGCCACAGGAAGCCGCGAAGGAACCAAGCCGCGAAGGAACCAAGCCGCGAAGGAACACATCCGCACCGCCGCACAGGCAGAGCACGGGGGCACGAGGGAGGGGACAGCCATGGGATCGGAGCGCATCCGCCGCTGGGAGTCGGGAGCCCTCGCACACGCCGTGACGGACCCTTTCGGCCAGGGCCCCGTGCCCTGGCTGCGCGGCAGCGAGACGTACTTCGACGACACCGGCCACGTCGTGCCGTGGTACGTCGACCCGCAGCCGGACACCGGCGGGGCGACCGCCGCCGGGCGCCGCGTCCCGGCCCCCCGCGCCGGCGGGGGCGGTCCCCGCTCGGCCGACGACGTGCGCCGCCAGATCAAGGGCTTCGCCTCCACCGGGGCCGTCTCCCCCGGCGAGGCGATCGACTTCCACATCACCGTCGACCCGCCCCAGGAGTTCGGCGTCGACGTCTACCGCATCGGCCACTACGGCGGCGACGGCGCCGCCCAGATCACCACCAGCCCGTGGCTGTCCGGCATCGTCCAGCCCGCGCCGCTGACCGCCGACCGCACGGTCTCCTGCCACCACTGGTGGCTGTCCTGGCGGCTGCAGATCCCGTCGTACTGGAGCATCGGCGCGTACGTCGCCGTGCTGACCACCGCCGACGGCTACCGCTCGCACATCCCGTTCACGGTCCGCGACGACCGGCCGGCCGACCTGCTCCTGCTGCTGCCCGACGTCACCTGGCAGGCGTACAACCTCTACCCGGAGGACGGCCACACCGGCGCCAGCCTCTACCACGCCTGGGACGAGGAGGGCCGGCTGCTCGGCGAGGCCGAGGCGGCGACCACGGTCTCCTTCGACCGGCCGTACGCGGGCGCGGGCCTGCCCCTGCACGTGGGCCACGCCTACGACTTCATCCGCTGGGCCGAGCGCTACGGCTACGACCTCGCCTACGCCGACGCCAGCGACCTGCACGCGGGCCGCGTGGACCCCACCCGCTACCGGGGCCTGGTCTTCCCCGGTCACGACGAGTACTGGTCGGTCCCGATGCGCCGCACCGCCGAACTCGCCCGCGAGCACGGCACCTCGCTCGTCTTCCTGTCCGCCAACACCATGTACTGGCAGGTGGAGCTGGGCCCGTCCCCGGCCGGAGTCCCCGACCGCCTGCTGACCTGCCGCAAACGCAAGGGCCCCGGCCGACCGGTGCTGTGGCGGGAGATCGACCGGCCAGAGCAGCAACTGGCCGGCATCCAGTACGCCGGCCGCGTCCCCGAGCCGCACCCGCTGATCGTCCGCAACGCCGGCCACTGGCTGTGGGAGGCGACCGGGGCACGGGAGGGCGAGGAGATCGACGGCCTGGTGGCGGGCGAGGCCGACCGCTACTTCCCGCGCACCCCGCTGCCCGAGCACCAAGGCCGCATCCTGCTCGCCCACTCCCCGTACACCGACGGCGAGGGCGCCACGCGCCACCAGGAGACGTCCCTGTACCGGGCCCCGTCCGGCGCGCTGGTGTTCGCGTCCGGGACGTTCGCCTGGTCCCCGGCGCTGGACCGCCCGGGCCATGTGGACCCCCGCATCCAGCGGGCCACCGCCAACCTCCTGGACCGCATCTGCAAGCGCGACTGAGCACCGCGCCCCCGCCACCCCGTCCCCCCGCTGTCCGCCGCCCCTGTCCGATACGGGAGAATCGGTGCATTGGACAGAACCACGGGGAGGAACCGTGTCCGGATTCGTCGAAAAGCCCGAGCCGATCCAGGTTCCGGGTCTGGTGCATCTGCACACCGGCAAGGTGCGCGAGCTGTACCGGAACGAGGCGGGCGACCTCGTGATGGTCGCCAGCGACCGCATGTCCGCCTACGACTGGGTGCTGCCCACCGAGATCCCCGACAAGGGCCGGATTCTCACCCGGCTCTCCCTGTGGTGGTTCGACCGCCTCGCCGATCTCGCCCCCCACCACGTGCTCAGCACCGATGTGCCCGAGGGCGCCCCGGCCGACTGGGCCGGCCGCACCCTGGTCTGCAAGTCGCTGAAGATGGTCCCGGTGGAGTGCGTGGCCCGCGGCTATCTCACCGGCTCGGGCCTGGCCGAGTACAAGGCGTCCCGCACGGTCTGCGGCCTCGCCCTCCCCGAGGGCCTGGTCGACGGCTCCGAGCTGCCCGCCCCCCTCTTCACCCCGGCCACCAAGGCCGAGGTCGGCGAGCACGACGAGAACGTCTCCTACGAGGAGGTGGCCCGCCAGGTCGGCGCCGAGACCGCCGCCCAGCTGCGCCAGGCCACCCTCGCCGTCTACGGCCGGGCCCGGGACATCGCCCGTGAGCGGGGGATCGTCCTGGCCGACACCAAGTTCGAGTTCGGCTTCGACGGGGAGACGCTGGTCCTCGCCGACGAGGTGCTCACCCCGGACTCCTCCCGCTTCTGGCCGGCCGACCAGTGGCAGCCGGGCCGCGCGCAGCCGTCGTACGACAAGCAGTTCGTCCGTGACTGGCTGACCTCGGCCGAGTCCGGCTGGGACCGCACGGGTGAGCAGCCCCCGCCGCCACTGCCCGAGCCGGTGGTGGAGGCGACCCGGGCCAAGTACGTGGAGGCGTACGAGCGGCTGACCGGCACCAGCTGGTCGTAGGACGGGCACAGGACATGAAGAAGCCCCCCGGTGAGGACCGGGGGGCTTCTCGCTGGAGCGGACGACGAGGCTCGAACTCGCGACCTCAACCTTGGCAAGGTTGCGCTCTACCAACTGAGCTACGTCCGCAGTGCGCCGTGGCGCGAGAGCTACTATACCCAACCGCGCTCGCGGGCGAGGCGTACCGCCGCATGCCGGTTGTCCGCACCGAGTTTCGTCACCGCCGACGACAGGTAGTTCCGTACGGTCCCCGCGGAGAGCGCGGCCCGCTCGGCGATCTCCGTGACCGGCGCCCCGTCCGCCGCCAGCTCCAGCACCTCGGCCTCCCGCGCGGTCAGCGGGGAGTCCCCGGCGGAGATCGCGTCGGCGGCCAACTCGGGGTCGACGTAGCGGTTTCCGGCGTGCACGGTCCGGATGATCTCGGCGAGCCGCTGGGCGCTGACGGTCTTGGGCACAAAGCCGCGCACGCCCGCCGCGAGGGCCCGTTTGAGATGGCCGGGCCGCCCGTGGCTGGTCACGATCAGCACCCGGCAGCCGGGCAGTTCGGCTCGCAGCGATGTGGCGACCTTCACACCGTCCGCGCCCGGCATCTGCAGGTCGAGGACGGCCACGTCGGGTGTGTGCGCCCGCGCCATGGCCAGCGCCTCCGGCCCGCTCGCCGCCTCCGCGACGATCAGCAGGTCGTCCTCCAGGGAGAGCAGCGCGGCGAGCGCGCCCCGGATCAGGTGCTCGTCGTCGGCGAGGAGCAGTCGTACGGGGGCGGTGGACGTCGTCATGGGGTGACCTCGTTCAGGGGTGCGGTCCCGCCGCTGGGGCGGGCGGGGTGCGGCCGGGTGCTGGACGGCGGTGCGTCCGGCGCCAGCGGGACCTGGGCGGTCAGCCGGAACCGGTCGCCGTCCACCGGCCCGGCCCGCAACGTCCCGTCGAGGTCCGCCAGCCGCTCGCGCAGCCCGGCGAGTCCGCTGCCGGGCCGGCCGGCGGCACCGGGCGGGGGCGCCCCGTCGTTCTCCACGGTCAGCTCGGCCAGGCCGCCGGCCACCCGCAGGGCGACCGTGCAGTGCCGGGCGTCGCCGTGCCGCAGCACGTTCGTGGCGGCCTCGCGGACCACCCAGCCCAGCGCGGACTGCACGGGTACGGGCAGCGTGGCCGCCGAGCCGCTGACGGCGCAGTCGATGCCGGCCGCCTCCAGCACACCCTGGGCACCGGCGAGTTCCGCGCCGAGGTCGGCCTCCCGGTAGCCGCGGACCACCGCGCGCACCTCGCGCTGCGAGTCCTGGGCCAGCCGCTGCACCTCGATCATCTGCTCCACCGCCTCGGGCCGGCCGCGGCGGCCCAACTGCACCGCCAGTTCGGCCTTGAGCGCGATCACCGCGAGATTGCGGCCGAGCACGTCGTGCAGGTCCCGGCCGAACCGCAGCCGTTCCTCGGCGACGGCGAGCCGGGCCTCGACCTCGCGGGCGCGTTCGGCCTCCCACAGCACCGACAGGGTCCAGGCGCCGCAGCGCGAGGCCAGCAGCGACATGGCCGCGGCGAAGGCGACCAGCAGGCCGGTGACGACGGCGTCGGTGGCCGTGCCGACGGCGAGCGCGGACACGGCCATGAGGACCGCCGCCAGCACGGCGCAGCGGCGCAGGAACACGGACACCGTCACCAGCAGCCCGTACAGCAGGCCGAACGGCAGCAGCGCGGCGCCGATCGCCAGCCGTGCCGTCCAGGCGGCGAGCCCGCCCACGAGGGTCAGCGCCACCGGCAGGACCAGCGCGAGGACCAACAGCACGAAGGAGGCGCGCAGGGTCCGCACGGGCAGCGGGCCGCGGCCCAGGTAGTGGTCGAGCGCGGGCCGGGCGAGCCGGCCGGCGACCACGCACTGCAGCAGCCCCACGACGAGCAGCAGCCCGCCGAGGACCAGCGGCAGCGGCCGGTGGCGCAGGGCGCCGGCGACGGGCATTTCGAGCCAGCTGAGCGCGAACACCCAGATCGTGGCGCGCCAGGTGATCAGGCTGTGCAGCTCGACCCGTTCGGCCTTGCTGCGCTCGCGCCAGGCGCGCCGCTGCCACCTCCGGACCCCGCTGAACACAGTCGCTCCTCCTGCCGTGGGCCTGCCGTGGGCCTGTCTTGGGCTTTGTCTCGGGCTTTGTCGTGGGCGCGGCGCGGTCAGCGCCGGGGCTCCCAGCGGAACCACCGCCGTACAGCAAACACCGCGGCCGCCGACCAGGCCAGTGCCACCGCCAGCGCCCGCAGCACCTCGGCGGCGCTCAGGTCGCCGGTCCAGCCGCCGCGCACCAGCGTGATCACCGGGGTGAGCGGCAGCAGGGCGCAGATCCGGGCGAGGCGGTCGGGCATCAGCTCCAGCGGGAACACGACACCCGAGCCCACCATGGAGACCATGATCAGCGGGATCGCGGTGACCTGGGCGCTCTCCACGGTCCGGGTGAAGCCCGAGGTGACCGCCGCCAGCAGTGTGCACAGCACCAGTCCGAGCAGCAGTCCGAGGACGGCGAGCTGAGGGGCGTGCGGGGCGGACAGGTGGAGCAGGGCGGTGCAGCCGGCCACCAGGATCAGCGACTGCACCAGGCCGGTGACGGCGGCGGGCAGCCCCGCTCCGGTGAGGATCTCCAGGTCGCGCGGCTCGCCGGTGCGCAGCCGTTTGAGGACGAGCTGCTCGCGCCGGGCGACGAACACGCCGACGAGCGTGGAGTACACGGCGAACAGCAGCGAGAAGCCGATGGCGGCGGGCAGCATGACCAGCCCGACGGTGAGCCCGGCGTCCTCCAGATGCATCCCGTCGGCCGCCGAGCGCACGCTGAACGGCAGCCCGAGCGGCACGATCAGGGCCGCGACCAGGGTGCTCCTGCTGCGCAGGAACAGGGTGAGTTCGGCGCGGGCGAGCGCGGCCATACGGCCCACCGGCGTGGTGGGGGCGGCGCGCCTCGCGGCCGCCGGGGCGGTGGAGGTGGTGGATGCGGTGTTCATGCGACGGCCTCCTCGTGCCGGGCGGCGGAGGCTTCCCGCGCGATGCCGAGGAACGCCTCCTCCAGTGAGGCCGACCTGGCGTCCAGGCGGCGCAGTTCGAGTCCGGCCTGCCGGGCCCACAGCAGCACTTCCGTGGCCGTGCGCTGCAACTCGCGGGTGTGCAGCCGCACGACGGCACCGTCCGTCTCATGTCCGCACACGCCGAGCGTGCCGAGCGGCGGCAGGTCTCCCAGCAGGTGGCCGTGGGGCAGTTCGAAGGAGATCCGGGACGGCTGCGCGGCGGTGACCTCGGCCGGGGTGCCGGCGGCGGCGATGCGTCCCTCGTGCAGGATCGCGAGCCGGTCGGCCAGGTCCTCGGCCTCCTCCAGGTAGTGCGTGGTGAGCAGCACGGTCGTCCCGCCGTCGCGCAGTGACCGGACCAACTCCCAGGTGTCCCGCCGCCCTTCGGCGTCCAGGCCGGTCGTCGGCTCGTCCAGGAACAGCACCTCGGGGTCACCGAGCAGCGCGAGCGCCAGGTCCAGACGGCGCCGTTCGCCGCCGGACAGCTGTTTCACCCGTACGCCGGTGCGCCGTTCCAGGCCGACCAGGGCCAGCGCCTCCTGCGGCGGGCGTGCTCCGCTCACGCACCCGGCCCACATGCGGGCGGTCTCCTCCACGGTCAGTTCCGAGGGGAAGCCGCCCTCCTGGAGCATCACGCCGGTACGCGGCCGTACGGTGGCACGTTCGGCGTAGGGGTCATGGCCCAGGACGCGTACCCGTCCCGAGGCGGGCGCGGCCAGGCCCTCCAGCAGTTCGACCGTCGAGGTCTTTCCGGCGCCGTTGGTGCCCAGCAGCGCGAAGACCTCGCCTCGTTTCACGTGAAACGTGACCCCGCGTACGGCCTCGAACCCGCCCCCGTAGACACGGCGGAGGTCGGTGACCTCGATCACGTGCTCGTGTTCGTCCCTGTTCATGAATCCAGCGTCGGGCCGGGCGGTGGCCGGCGGCAGTGCGCGGTGTCATCGGCCGTCATGACAAATGTCAGGGGGACCTGGGCGCGGAGAGGGGAAGCGGCGCATACGAAAAGACCCCGGTCCAATGGACCGGGGTCTTATTCCCGAGCGGACGACGAGGCTCGAACTCGCGACCTCAACCTTGGCAAGGTTGCGCTCTACCAACTGAGCTACGTCCGCATTGCCTCCGACCGGCTCCCACCGATCGGCGCGAGCACCAGCCTACCTGATCCACAAGAGTGGTCGGGACCGGCGGTGCAGAGCGGGTGACAGGAATCGCACACTGCGCCTTCCCCCTGGAAGGGGGATGTTCTACTACTGAACTACACCCGCGTGTACTCCGTGGGTCTCGGCTTTTCGGCCTCGCCCCTCGGCGTGCTCCAGACATTAGCTGATCAGCAGGGGGGTTGCGCAAGTCGGCTGTTCCCAGGGCCCGCTGACGGGCCCTGGGGCGCACCGGTGGCCGGGGGCCGGGCCCTCACCGGGCGGCACTGAACGCCTCGTAGACCTTCTTGGGGATGCGGCCGCGGGCCGGCACGTCCATCTTGTTGGCCTGCGCCCAGGCCCGGACGGCGGAGGGATCGGGGGCGACCTCCGTCTGCCGGTACGCCTTGCCCGACCTCGACTGCTTGCGGCCGGCCTCCACGTACGGCGCGAGCGCCTTCCGCAGTTTCTTGGCATTGGCTTGGTTCAGGTCGATCTCGTAGAACCTGCCGTCGAGTCCGAAGGCGATCGTCTCCGCCGCTTCCGAGCCGTCGATGTCGTCAAAGAGAGTGACCACGACACGCTGCGCCACGAATATCGGTCCCTTCGTGCGGCACCTCTGCGACCGCTTGCTCCGCCATGACATGGGGAGATGTTCGGAGATGCCGACTGTTCGCCTGTTATCGGGGAAAGTATCGGCTGTTGCCAATTCATTTGTACAGTGCCGGGCATTGCGAAGTGAAGCCCTGACTAAATCTGTCCGCGTGTCCCGGGCGCAATACCGGTTCCGGGGCGGAACGCCGAACTTTCCCAGAACTTTTCTCGAAGACCCCCCACCCGGTCGCCGGGTGACGGCCGTCACGTACTTTCCTCCTACTCTACCCGCGTAGAAATTTTGTGCGGGTAGTCTGAAGGAACCTGCTCAGCACCACACACCGGGAGTGCCAGTGGCACGCGTCGTAGTCGACGTCATGCTCAAGCCGGAGATCCTCGACCCCCAGGGCCAGGCGGTGCAGCGCGCACTGCCGCGCCTGGGTTTCGACGGCATCTCCGACGTACGTCAGGGAAAGCGATTCGAACTGGAAGTGGACGGGCCCGTCGACGAGGCCGCGCTCGCCCGCATTCACGATCTTGCCGAATCCTTCCTCGCCAACACCGTGATCGAGGACTTCACCGTCAAGGTCGAGTCCGATGACGTCGTCGCGGGGGCCGCGAAGTGACCGCTCGTATTGGCGTCGTCACTTTCCCGGGCAGCCTGGACGACCGGGACACCCAGCGCGCGATCCGCCTCGCGGGCGCCGAGCCGGTCGCCCTGTGGCACAAGGAGAAGGACCTCCGCCAGGTCGACGCGGTCGTCCTGTGCGGCGGTTTCTCCTACGGCGACTATCTGCGGGCGGGCGCCATCGCGCGCTTCTCGCCGGTGATGGACACGCTCATCGAGCAGGCGAAGGCCGGGCTGCCGGTGCTCGGCATCTGCAACGGCTTCCAGATCCTCACCGAGGCCCATCTGCTGCCGGGCGCGATGCTGGGCAACGATCACCTCCACTTCATCTGCCGCGACCAGAAGCTGCGGGTGGAGAACGCCGAGACTGCCTGGACCGGCGACTACACCGCCGGCCAGGAGATCCACATCCCGCTGAAGAACATGGACGGCCGGTACGTCGCCGACGCGTACACGCTCGACCGGCTGGAGGCGGAGGGCCGGGTCGCCTTCCGCTACCTGGACGGCAACCCCAACGGCTCGCTCAACGACATCGCCGGCATCACCAACGAGGCCGGGAACGTCGTCGGCCTCATGCCGCACCCCGAGCACGCCACCGAGCCGCTGATCGGCACCGGCCGCACCGACGGCCTCCCGTTCTTCACCTCGATCCTCAAGAAGCTGGTCACCGCATGAGCAGGACGCCTCTGGACACGGTCGAGCACGCGGCCGCGACCCCCGACGTCGAGCTGCCCTGGGCCGAACTGGGCCTGAAGAAGGACGAGTACGAGCGGGTCGTGGAGATCCTCGGCCGCCGCCCGACCGGCGCCGAACTCGCCATGTACTCGGTCATGTGGTCCGAGCACTGCTCGTACAAGTCCTCCAAGGTCCATCTGCGCCAGTTCGGCGAGAAGGCCCCCGAGTCCGACGCGATGCTCGTCGGCATCGGCGAGAACGCCGGTGTCGTCGACGTCGGCCAGGGCTACGCCGTCACCTTCAAGGTGGAGTCGCACAACCACCCCTCGTACGTCGAGCCCTACCAGGGCGCGGCCACCGGCGTGGGCGGCATCGTGCGCGACATCATCGCGATGGGCGCCCGCCCGGTCGCCGTGGTGGACCCGCTGCGCTTCGGCGCGGCCGACCACCCCGACACCAAGCGGGTGCTGCCCGGCGTGGTCGCCGGCATCGGCGGCTACGGCAACTGCCTGGGCCTGCCCAACATCGGCGGCGAGGTCGTCTTCGACGCCTGCTACCAGGGCAACCCGCTGGTCAACGCCGGTGCCATCGGCGTGATGCGGCACGAGGACATCCACCTCGCCAAGGCGTCCGGCGCCGGCAACAAGGTCGTCCTGTACGGGGCCCGGACCGGCGGCGACGGCATCGGCGGCGCCTCGATCCTGGCCTCGGAGACCTTCGACGACGCCAAGCCCTCCAAGCGCCCGGCCGTCCAGGTCGGCGACCCCTTCCAGGAGAAGCTGCTCATCGAGTGCACCCTGGAGGCGTTCGCCGAGAAGCTGGTCGTCGGCATCCAGGACCTGGGCGCGGCCGGCCTGTCCTGCGCCACCTCCGAGCTGGCCTCCAACGGTTCCGGCGGGATGCGCGTCACCCTGGACGACGTCCCGCTGCGCGACTCGACGCTCTCGCCCGAGGAGATCCTCATGAGCGAGTCGCAGGAGCGCATGTGCGCGGTCGTCGAGCCGGAGAAGGTCGACCGGTTCCTGGAGATCTGCGCGAAGTGGGACGTCATCGCCACCGTCATCGGTGAGGTGACCGACGGCGACCGTCTGGAGATCTACTGGCACGGCGGCAAGATCGTCGACGTCGACCCGCGCACTGTCGCCCACGAGGGCCCGGTCTACGAGCGCCCCTACGCCCGTCCCTCCTGGCAGGACGCCCTCCAGGCCGACGACGCCGGCAAGCTGCCCCGGCCGGAGTCCGCCGAGGAGCTGAGGGAGCAGGTCCTCCAGCTGGTGGCGTCCCCGAACCAGGCGTCCAAGAAGTGGATCACCCAGCAGTACGACCACTTCGTGCAGGGCAACACCGTGCTGGCCATGCCCGAGGATTCCGGCATGATCCGCGTCGACGAGGAGACCGGCCTCGGGGTCGCCCTCGCCACGGACGGCAACGGCCGCTACGCCAAGCTCGACCCGTACACGGGCGCGCAGCTTGCGCTCGCGGAGGCGTACCGCAATGTCGCCACCACCGGCGCCAAGCCGCTGGCGGTCTCCGACTGCCTGAACTTCGGCTCCCCGGAGGACCCGGCGGTCATGTGGCAGTTCGCGGAGGCCGTACGCGGTCTCGCCGACGGCTGCCTCCAGCTCGGCACGCCGGTGACCGGCGGCAACGTCTCGCTCTACAACCAGACCGGCGAGGCGGCCATCCACCCGACGCCGGTCGTCGCCGTCCTCGGCGTGATCGACGACGTGGCCCGCCGCACCCCGGTCGCCTTCCAGGAGGAGGGCCAGCTGATCTACCTCCTCGGGGACACCCGCGAGGAGTTCGGCGGCTCGGCCTGGTCGCAGGTGGTCCACGACCACCTGGGCGGCCTGCCCCCCAAGGTCGACCTGGAGCGGGAGCGGCTGCTGGCCGAGATCCTGATCTCCGCCTCCCGCGACGGCATGATCGACTCCGCGCACGACCTGTCGGACGGCGGCCTGGTCCAGGCGGTCGTGGAGTCGGCGCTGCTGGGCGGCAAGGGCGCCCGGCTGGTCGTACCGGACGGCCTGGACGCGTTCACCTTCCTGCTCTCCGAGTCCGCGGGCCGCGCGATCGTCGCCGTCCCGCGCTCCGAGGAGGTCCGCTTCAACGACATGTGCGGGGCACGCGGCCTGCCCGCCACCCGCATCGGCGTCGTCGACGGCGACACGGTCGAGGTCCAGGGCACCTTCACCCTGCCCCTGACCGAACTCCGCGAGGCCCACGAGAACACGATCCCGGCGCTGCTGGCGTAGTGGTCCGCCCACGCACCGAAGGTCCCGGCCGGGAAGACGGCCGGGACCTTCGTGCGTTCCGCGGGGCTTCACCCGCGGCGGCACGTGCCGGTCTACGGCATGTGGCGGCAGACGTCGCGGCGGTCCGGTGGGTCCGCGGCCTGATCCGTAAGGGCCTGAGAGGCCCCGCCGTGAAGGCATAGGCTCGCCGCCATGCCCCCGGCCAAGAAGCGCACCCGGACCTACGACCCCGTCAGGACCCGTACGGCGGTCCTCGCGCAGTTCGGCGCCGTACGCGCGGCCGTGAGCGCCCTGACGCCCGAGCAGTACGCGCTGCCCGCCCGGTCCGGTGGCCGGAGTGTGCGGGAACTGGTCGTGCGCACCGGCGCCGCCGTCACGGCCGTGGGCCGCCTGCTCGCGCTGCCCGAGCCCGCGCGGCCGGACGCCGTCCTCCTGGACTGGCCGTCCGCGGCCGCCGCCGACCGCGCGGCCGCCGACGACGACGTGACCCGGGTGCTCGCCGCGGACCCTCCCGGCCTCGACGCCTGGCTCGCGGACGCCGGGCGGGACCTGGCCGACCAGCTCGACCGGCACCCCGGCACCCGGCTGCTCGCCACCGCCGCCGGCGCCCTGCCGCTCGCCGACTACCTGGTCACCCGCGCCGTCGAACTCGTCGTCCGCACCGACGACCTGAACGCCGCCGTGCCCGGCCTGGACATCCCGTTCGACCGCCAGGCGCTGGCCGCCTGCACCCGCCTGCTGGCCGACGCGCTCGCCGTGAAGGCACCCGGCGGCTCGACCGAGGTGCGGGTGCCGCCGTACGCCGTCGTGCAGTGCGTGCCGGGCCCCCGGCACACCCGCGGCACCCCGCCCAACGTCGTCGAGACCGACCCGCTGACCTGGGTCCGGCTGGCCACCGGGCGGACCACCTGGCGGCAGGCGCTCGCGGACGCCGCGGTGAGCGCCGGCGGGGAGCGGGCCGACCTCGGGGAACTGCTCCCGCTGATGGGCTGAGCCGAGGACTGAGCCCCTCGGCGCCGGGGCGCGGCGCCCGCCCGGTGTGCGACACCTCACTCCCGTTCGCCCACCGGACGCCCGCCCAGGCACCCGTCACCCGGCCCGCCGCCCCGACCGGCTCCGCGCTACGCGCGTTGACCTGCGCAAACCGCAAAAGCACCGAAACGCGGGCGGGTGAGTGATCCACAACTGCCGCCCATCCCCAATTCGGACCAGCGGGCGGCCTCGCCTACACTCGGTGGCGTGCCACGTGGTGACGGTCGACTCAATCACGATCTGCTCCCCGGTGAGAAAGGCCCCCAGGACGCATGCGGCGTCTTCGGTGTCTGGGCTCCGGGCGAAGAGGTCGCAAAGCTCACGTACTTCGGGCTCTACGCCCTCCAGCATCGGGGCCAGGAATCCGCGGGAATCGCGGTCAGCAACGGCTCCCAGATCCTCGTCTTCAAGGACATGGGCCTCGTCTCCCAGGTCTTCGACGAGACCTCGCTCGGTTCGCTCCAGGGTCACATCGCGGTCGGACACGCCCGCTACTCGACCACCGGCGCCTCCGTGTGGGAGAACGCCCAGCCGACGTTCCGTGCCACCGCGCACGGCTCGATCGCCCTCGGCCACAACGGCAACCTGGTCAACACGGCCCAGCTCGCCGAGATGGTCGCCGCCCTGCCCAAGGACACCAACGGCCGTTCGACCCGCGTCGCGGCCACCAACGACACCGACCTGCTCACGGCCCTGCTGGCCGCCCAGGTCGACGCCGACGGCAAGCCGCTGACCATCGAGGAGGCGGCCCACACCGTCCTCCCGCAGGTCAAGGGCGCCTTCAGCCTCGTCTTCATGGACGAGCACACCCTCTACGCGGCCCGCGACCCGCAGGGCATCCGCCCGCTGGTCCTCGGCCGCCTGGAGCGCGGCTGGGTGGTCGCCTCCGAGTCCGCCGCGCTCGACATCTGCGGCGCCAGCTATGTGCGCGAGATAGAGCCGGGCGAGTTCGTCGCCATCGACGAGAACGGCCTGCGCACCTCTCGATTCGCAGAAGCGAAGCCCAAGGGCTGTGTCTTCGAGTACGTCTACCTGGCCCGCCCGGACACCGACATCGCCGGCCGGAACGTCTATCTCTCCCGGGTCGAGATGGGCCGCCGCCTCGCCAAGGAGGCGCCCGCCGAGGCCGATCTGGTGATAGCGACCCCGGAGTCCGGCACCCCCGCCGCCATCGGTTACGCCGAGGCGTCCGGCATCCCCTTCGGCAGCGGCCTGGTGAAGAACGCCTACGTCGGCCGCACCTTCATCCAGCCCTCGCAGACCATCCGCCAGCTCGGTATCCGCCTCAAGCTGAACCCGCTGAAGGAAGTCATCAAGGGCAAGCGCCTGGTCGTCGTCGACGACTCGATCGTGCGCGGCAACACCCAGCGCGCCCTGGTCCGCATGCTCCGCGAGGCCGGCGCCGCCGAGGTGCACATCCGGATCTCCTCGCCGCCGGTGAAGTGGCCCTGCTTCTTCGGCATCGACTTCGCCACCCGCGCCGAGCTGATCGCCAACGGCATGAGCACCGACGAGATCGGCACCTCGCTGGGCGCCGACTCGCTGGCCTACATCTCCATCGACGGCATGATCGAGGCGACCACGATCGCCAAGCCGAACCTGTGCCGCGCCTGCTTCGACGGGGAGTACCCGATGGAGCTGCCCGACCCGGAGCTGCTCGGCAAGCAGCTGCTGGAGACCGAGCTGGCCGCCGGCCCCGCCGCCACGGCCGCGGCCGACGCGATCCGGCGCCCGTAGGCGCCCGTCAGCCCCGTATTCCCAACCTGAAAGATCCCAGGCAATGTCTGAGACTGCCACCGGCGCGTCCGGTGCTTCCTACGCGGCTGCCGGCGTCGACATCGAGGCGGGCGACCGCGCGGTGGAACTGATGAAGGAGTGGGTGAAGAAGACGCGCCGCCCCGAGGTCCTCGGCGGCATCGGCGGCTTCGCCGGCCTCTTCGACGCCTCCGCCCTCAAGCGCTACGAGCGGCCGCTGCTGGCCTCCGCCACCGACGGCGTCGGCACCAAGGTCGACATCGCCCGGCAGCTGGGCGTGTACGACACCATCGGCCACGACCTGGTCGCCATGGTCATGGACGACATCGTCGTGTGCGGCGCCGAGCCGCTGTTCATGACCGACTACATCTGCGTCGGCAAGGTGCACCCCGAGCGGGTCGCCGCGATCGTCAAGGGCATCGCCGAAGGCTGTGTGCTGGCCGGCTGCGCCCTGGTGGGCGGCGAGACCGCCGAGCACCCGGGGCTGCTCGGCGCGGACGACTTCGACGTCGCCGGCGCCGGCACGGGTGTCGTGGAGGCCGACCGGCTGCTCGGCCCGGACCGCATCCGCGAGGGCGACACGGTGATCGCCATGGCCGCCTCCGGCCTGCACTCCAACGGCTACTCCCTGGTCCGGCACGTGCTGCTGAACCAGGCGAAGCTGGCGCTGGACGCCCATGTCGAGGAGTTCGGCCGCACCCTCGGCGAGGAGCTGCTGGAGCCGACCAGGATCTACTCGCTGGACTGCCTGGCGCTGACCCGCACCACCGACGTGCACGCCTTCAGCCACGTCACCGGCGGCGGGCTCGCGGCCAACCTGGCCCGGGTGATCCCGGACGGCCTGCACGCCGTCGTGGACCGCGCCACCTGGACCCCCGCCCCGGTCTTCGACCTGGTCGGCCGGACGGGCGAGGTCGAGCGGCTCGAACTGGAGAAGACCCTCAACATGGGCGTCGGCATGATCGCGATCGTGCCCGCCGAGTCGACCGACGCGGCCCTGGCCACGCTGGCCGACCGCGGGGTGGAGGCCTGGACCGCCGGCGAGATCACCGCCCGGGGCGAGCACACCACGGGCGCCGCCCTGGTGGGCGACTACGCGTAAGGAGCCGGTGACGAGCCGGTGACGGCAGCACAAAACCCGGTCCGGCGCTGGCGGCGCCGGACCGGGTGAAGTGCAGAACCTGCGATTCGCGTGAAGCAGCAGAAAAGCTGCAGGCGTCAGGCGCCGCGCCGGTGTTGTGAGGATTGGTCCTGCTCGTCCTCGTCGTCGTCCTCATAGAGGTCGGCGTACCGTGCGTACAGGTCGTCGTCTTGCTCATCGTCCTCGAACCGGTCGCGGTCGCCGTTCGTCGGCGGCGCCGGATTCGACGTCGATGCGCCCAGCTCCTCGGCCAGGCGTGAGAGGTCAGTCCCACCGCTGTTGTACTTCAGCTGGCGGGCGACCTTCGTCTGCTTGGCCTTGGCCCGGCCGCGCCCCATGGCTCGACCCCCTCAACGACGGGGCTCGATGGCCCCAGAGTCTGACACGCGTTCATGTTCCGGAACGGGCTCTCCGCAGAGAGACCGGTCCGTAGGGCTTCCACGGTACCTGAGCCCGCGGCCATACGGTACGTCGCCCGTAGGACGCGCGTGTGCGCAGAACCAGCGAGGTGCCCCGTCCTCGCTGGTCAGTGGCGATTTTAACCACTTATCCGAGGGCGACCCGCCGGTGGAAGTGAGAGTTCTCTCCAACCGGCCTCCGGCGGGTACCGGTCATCCGTACGGTACGCGGGCTCTCACCGCGTGCGCGCCGCGCGCGCCTCCGCCATCCGCTGCTCGGCGATCCGGTCGGCCGCCGCGGCCGGCGGAATCCCGTCTTCCTTCGCACGTGCGAAGATTGCGAGCGTGGTGTCGAAGATCTTCGCGGCCTTCGCCTTGCAGCGCTCGAAGTCGAAGCCGTGCAGCTCGTCGGCGACCTGGATGACACCGCCGGCGTTCACCACGTAGTCCGGCGCGTAGAGGATCCCGCGGTCGGCGAGGTCCTTCTCCACCCCCGGGTGCGCGAGCTGGTTGTTGGCCGCGCCGCACACCACCTTCGCGGTGAGCAGCGGCACCGACACGTCGTTCAGCGCGCCGCCGAGGGCGCAGGGGGCGTAGATGTCGAGCCCCTCGGTGCGGATCAGCGCGTCGGTGTCGGCGGCCCGGCCGACCGACGGGTGCGCCTCGACGACCCGCTGCACGGCCTCCGGCCGCACGTCCGTGATCACGACCTCGGCGCCCTCGTCCAGCAGGTGCCGCACGAGGTGGTGCCCCACCTTGCCCACCCCCGCGACGCCCACCTTGCGGCCGCGCAGCACGGGGTCGCCCCACAGGTGCTGGGCGCTGGCCCGCATGCCCTGGTAGACACCGAACGCGGTCAGCACGGACGAGTCGCCCGCGCCGCCGTTCTCGGGGGAGCGGCCGGTGGTCCAGCGGCACTCGCGCGCCACCACGTCCATGTCGGCCACGTACGTGCCGACGTCGCACGCGGTGACGTAGCGCCCGCCGAGCGAGGCCACGCACCGCCCGTAGGCGAGCAGCAGTTCCTCGGTCTTGACCAGCTCCGGATCGCCGATGATCACGGCCTTGCCGCCGCCGTGGTCGAGCCCGGCCAGGGCGTTCTTGTACGACATGCCGCGGGCGAGGTTGAGCGCGTCGGCGACGGCCTCCTGCTCGCTCGCGTACGGGTAGAAGCGGGTGCCGCCGAGCGCGGGGCCCAGGGCGGTGGAGTGGAGGGCGATGACGGCCTTGAGGCCGCTGGCGCGGTCCTGGCAGAGCACGACTTGTTCGTGGCCGCCCTGCTCCGTGCGGAACAGGGTGTGCAGTACGTCAGCGTGCGCGCCGGTTACGTCGGTCACGGTGGTGACTCCCGGGTAAGTAGCGGCGGGTGGTGGGTCGTCCCCGTACGGGTGGCGGGGGCTGTGGCAGGAGAGTAGACCCTGACTCCGCCCGCCACCGGTGCAGTGGTCCGGATCACCCTCCCAGGAAGTACCTTCCCGCCCGGACGTGGCACGATTTGCAGTGGTTTTCCGTCCGTCCGGGCGCGGGCCGGGCGGGTTTCGGGCCCGGTCCGATGGGGAGGGAGCAAGGCGTGCCCAAGGTGTCCTCGGTGGTCGTCCCGTACGCGGCCTACTTGCGCGTCTACGAGCCGCTGGCCGCCTTCGCGGAGCCTGAGCGCAGCCACTGGGCGCGCTACGCCCGCCGTCCCGACCGCCCCTCCTACCAGGACGAACTGCGCCGTTCACTGGCCGATCTGCTGCCCGTCCCGCCGGTGGCGGTGCCGGTGCACGAGAGCCGGGACGCCTTCGTGCTCGACGTCGACGGGGTGGTCTGCGTCTGCCCCTGGCGCACCCGGCTGCGCGGCTGGCAGGCGCTGGACGAGCTGTCCGGGGAGTTGCCGGCGGTGGTCCTGGACGCGGTGCTGCCCCCGGTCGTACGGCGGCAGGCCGCGCAGGACTACGAGCGCTGGCTGGCCCGCAACCCCGACGCCCGCCCCTGGATCCGCACGGCGACCTGGCAGGTGCCGCTGCACTGGTTCGTCCTGGTTTCCGACGAGGAGCGCGAGTACGCCAAGGGCACCGGCGCCGAGCCGGCCGGCCCGGACGCCGGGGGCCCGGGCGACTTCGGGGCCGAGGTGCCTGCGCTGCGCTACCGGACGCCGATGGTGCAGGCCCGGCGGCGGGTGGCGCGCACCCTGCGGACGCTGCGCGACGCGATCGACGAGGGGCCGCTGATCGACGGCGTCGTGGACGTGGGCCGCTGGCTGGAGGAGTTCCACCCGCGCTCGCTGGTGGAACTGGACTACGGGGGGCTGGTGCACGTGCTGCCGGCCGGTGACCTGGAGGGCGATCATTCGGCGGCCGATGTGGCCGAGGGGGTCGAGGCGCTGCGCCAGGGCGACGGGGCGGCCGCGGGGGAGGCCTACGGACGGCTCCTGGAGCGCTGGCGGGCGGTGCGCGACCTGCGGTCGGCCAACTGACGCGCCCCGGAAGTGACCTGCGTCACGGCCCGAACAGTATCGAACAGCGTACGGTCAGAGCCCCCTTGTCCGAACTGACGGGACGTAGGTGTCGTTCCGGGCTTTTGTGTCAAGGGTGACGGACTGCACTTACAAGACCCTTGCCTCGGTTGCCCTTCCCCATGCCAAAATAGGACAAGGAGCCCGGGGAGGGCTCCTTCCGCCCACCTATGCTCCGCTTCGGGTGGAATCTCAGCATTGCACGCTTTGGGGGGTCTGGTGACTTCCTGATCGCCCTGTGACTGATCGTCACAGTGGCGTGACTGTCCGCTATGGCATGGTCCATCGGCATCCGTCGCTGATGAACACCTGGGAGGGCAATTCCATCGGTTTGGCCGACGCGGCTGGACAGATGGTGTAGTTGTAGTGCCGAGGACAAGCCGTTCGTCCTATAACCGACTCGACTCGCGTCCGCCATTTCGGGCAACGCGGGTCAAGGTGCAGAATTTAGAGGAAAGAACCGAGAAGGTTCGGTTCTCCCGAGGAGGCCGCTCATGACCGCTCGCACCCCTGATGCCGAGCCGCTGCTGACCCCCGCTGAGGTCGCCACCATGTTCCGCGTCGACCCCAAGACGGTCACGCGCTGGGCGAAGGCCGGCAAGCTCACGTCGATTCGCACGCTCGGCGGGCACCGCCGTTACCGCGAGGCCGAGGTCCGCGCTCTGCTCGCGGGCATCCCGCAGCAGCGCAGCGAGGCCTGAACAACTCCATAACCGGACATACCGACCGACCCCCCAATCGGCCGTCCTGTCCGGCCCACAGCTCCAAGCGACGCGGGTCCTGCCCCAACAGGGTCCACGCCCAGGCCGTCAGAGCTCTTCAGGCAAGTGAACAGGGTGCGTCGTCGATCGCGCTGGACTCCGCCGGGTCCAGCGCGATCTTTTTTGTGCGCCTCGCGGGGGCCGGGCGAGGGTTCTGTGAGCGGCCTTGTCGGACCCTGGGGAGGGGTGGCGGATCCTCGGTGGGCGACCTCGGGAACCAAGTGCAATTGCACATATTAAATTGACCCCTTGTAGGAGGGGTGTAAGGACTGAACTTTCGAAAACTCGCGTGGTGACACCCATCACACGGCGAGCCGCTTGTCGCACGCCGACGCGGTGCGCTAAAGGAGTCTCCGGTTCCACCGCCCCACGCCCGCAGGGGAGTTCGGGACCAGGCCCGGCCGCTTCACGCCATCGAGGAGGGCTCGCCCCGCAGCGCGTCCGGCAGCGGGTCCGGCTCCCGCAGCGGGTCCAGGGCCGCCTCGGGGGTCCTGGGGGTCTCGCGGGCGTCAGGGACGTCGCCAGGAGCCTCCAGGGGAGCGCTGTCCATCGTCAGGCGCAGCAGGCGGTGGCAGACGGGACAGTGGCGGGTGAGGTGGCGGTACGACGAGGCGGCCGCGAGGTGGGCGCGGAGCAACGCCCGTGTCCTGTGCCCGGCCGATGCGGATGCCGGTGCCGATGCAGCCATACGCCACCTCCAGCGAGCCGTGGGGGCCCTGCTTCTGAGGTACCGAGGGAAAGTGCCGCCGTCAAGACCGCGCAGGGCGACGGGAACACGAAGCCGGACACGAAGAAGGCCCGCGTCCGTCGCCGGATGCGGGCCTTCCTTGCTGCGGTCCTGACGGGATTTGCTGTGTCCGATCGCGGCTCCGCCGCGGGCGCGGCCTCCACCGTGGAGGGACGGCTGTACGAGAAAGGCCCGCTTCTGCTACCAGAAGCGGGCCTTCCTTGCTGCGGTCCTGACGGGATTTGAACCCGCGGCCTCCACCTTGACAGGGTGGCGAGCACTCCAAACTGCTCCACAGGACCAGGTTTCGCGGCGCTTGATCTCTCGTTGCGCTGCGAGATGAGACTCTACAGGAGGCGGGCCGCCTGGTCGAACTCACTTGGTGTGCCCGTCCCGTCACGCGCTCAGGAGCGGGACGGGACCGCCGCGTCGATCGCCTTCACGATCCGCTTGTCGGAGACCGGGTAGGCCGTGCCCAGCGCGTGGGCGAAGTAGCTGACCCGCAACTCCTCGATCATCCAGCGGATGTCCCGCACCTGCTGCGGCACCGGCCGGCCCTGCGGCAGCTGCTCCAGGAGCCACGCGTACTCGTCGCGCATCTCCTGGACCTTCTCCATCCGCGTGGTGTCGCGCTGGACGCCGGTCGGCATCTGCTGCAGGCGGCGGTCGGCGGCGACCAGATAGCGCATCAGGTCGGGCAGCCGCCGTATCCCCGCCCCGGTGACGAAACCGGGCTTGACCAGCGCGTCCAACTGCTGCCGCACATCCGCCAGGTTGGCCAGCAGCGCGGGGCTGCGCACGCCCTTGAGCCGGCGCTCGCAGGCCTGCCAGGCGGCCAGCACCTGCTGCACCTGGCCCACCGTCCGCACGGTCAGGTCCACGATCTCGGCGCGCACCTTGTCGTACAGCTTCCGGTACGACTCCTCGTCCCAGGCCGGGCCGCCGAAGTCCGCGATCAGCCGGTCCGCCGCCGCCATGGCGCAGTCGTCGAAGAGCGCCTGGATCGAGCCGTGCGGATTGGCGGACAGCCCCAGCTTCTGCTGGTTCGTCAGCTTCTCGGAGGCGAACTTGGCCGGGCTGACCGGGATGTTGCGCAGGATCAGCCGCCGGGTGCCCCGCCACATCGCCTCGGCCTGCTCGGCCTCGCTGTCGAAGAGCCGTACCGAGACCGTGTCCGCCGCCGGGCCGTCGTCGACGAGCGCCGGGTAGGCCTTGACCGGCTGGCCGGCCCGGCGGGTCTCGAAGACCCGGCTGAGCGAGCCGATCGTCCAGTCGGTCAGCCCGGTGCGCTCCAGCGACTCGCCGCCGCTGCGCTCGGCGGTCGCCGCTGCGGCCTGGGACAGGGCCTGGCGCGCCTTCGGCCGGAGCTTCAGCTTGAGGGCTTCGAGGTCCTTGTCCTCGGCGAGCTTGCGGCGCCGCTCGTCGACGATCCGGAAGGTGATCTTCAGATGGTCGGGGACCCGGGACCAGTCGAAGTCCTCGGCCTCGAAGGGCACGCCGACCATGCGTTTCAGCTCGCGCGCCATGGTCGTGGCCAGCGGCTCCTGGAGCGGGACCGCCCGGTCCAGGAACGCCTTGGCGTAGTTCGGCGCGGGCACGTAGTGGCGCCGGATCGGCTTGGGCAGCGAGCGGATCAGCTCGGTGACGACCTCCGCGCGCAGTCCCGGGATCTGCCAGTCGAAGCCCTCGTCGGTGACCTGGTTGAGCACCTGGAGCGGGATGTGCACGGTCACGCCGTCCGCGTCCGCGCCCGGCTCGAACTGGTACGTCACCCGGAATTTCAGGTTGCCCTGCCGCCAGGAGTCCGGGTAGTCGGCCTTGGTGACCGCCTCCGCCGACTCCCGGATGAGCATCTCCCGCTCGAAGTCCAGGAAGTCGGGCTGCTCGGTGCGCTTCCGCTTCCACCAGGAGTCGAAGTGCGCGCCGGAGACGACGTGCTCGGGCACCCGCTGGTCGTAGAAGTCGTACAGCGTCTCGTCGTCGACCACGATGTCCCGGCGCCGCGCCCGGTGCTCCAGCTCCTCCACCTCGCTGAGCAGCCGGCGGTTGTCGGCGAAGAACTTGTGGTGCGTGCGCCAGTCGCCCTCGACCAGCGCGTTGCGGATGAAAAGCTCCCGGCTGACCTCCGGGTCGACCCGCCCGTAGTTCACCTTGCGCTGGGCCACGATCGGCACGCCGTACAGCGTGACCTTCTCGTACGCCATCACCGCGGCCTGGTCCTTCTCCCAGTGCGGTTCGCTGTAGGTGCGCTTGAGCAGATGGCCGGCCAGCGGTTCGACCCACTCGGGCTCGATCTTCGCGTTGACCCGCGCCCACAGCCGGCTCGTCTCCACCAGCTCCGCCGACATCACGAACCGCGGCGGCTTCTTGAACAGCGCCGAGCCGGGGAAGATCGCGAACTTGGCGTTGCGGGCGCCCAGGTACTCGCCCCGGCCGCCGCCGTCCCTGCGGCCCTGCTGCTGGCCGGAGTCCTTGGACTCCTTCACGTCCTTCATGCCGATGTGCGAGAGCAGGCCGGCGAGCAGGGAGATGTGGACGCGGTCGCCGGGGGCATCCCCGTCGTCGATGCGGATGCCCATCTGCTTGGCGACCGTGCGCAGCTGGGAGTAGATGTCCTGCCATTCGCGGATGCGCAGGAAGTTCAGGAACTCTTGCTTGCACATGCGCCGGAACGACGAGGAGCCCCGCTCCTTCTGCTGCTCGCGCAGATAGCGCCAGAGGTTGAGGAAGGCGAGGAAGTCGCTGCTCTCGTCCCGGAACCGGGCGTGCTGCTGGTCGGCCTGGGTCTGCTTGTCGGCGGGCCGCTCGCGGGGGTCCTGGATGGACAGCGCCGCCGCGATCACCATGACCTCGCGCGCGCAGCCGTTCTGGTCCGCCTCCAGGACCATCCGGGCCAGCCGGGGGTCCACGGGCAGCTGGGCGAGCTTGCGGCCGGTCTCGGTGAGCCGCTTGCGCGGGTCCTTCTGCTCGGGGTCGAGCGCGCCCAGCTCCTGGAGCAGTTGCACGCCGTCGCGGATGTTGCGGTGGTCCGGCGGGTCGATGAACGGGAACTTCTCGATGTCCCCGAGGCCGGCCGCGGTCATCTGGAGGATGACGGAGGCCAGGTTGGTACGCAGGATCTCCGCGTCCGTGAACTCCGGCCGGGCCAGGAAGTCGTCCTCGCTGTAGAGCCGGATACAGACACCGTCGGAGGTACGGCCGCAGCGGCCCTTGCGCTGGTTGGCGCTGGCCTGCGAGACCGGCTCGATGGGCAGCCGCTGCACCTTGGTGCGGTGGCTGTAGCGGGAGATCCGGGCGAAGCCGGGGTCGATGACGTACTTGATGCCGGGGACGGTCAGAGACGTCTCGGCGACGTTGGTGGCCAGCACGATCCGGCGGCCGGTGTGCGGCTGGAAGACCCGGTGCTGCTCGGCGTGCGAGAGCCGCGCGTACAGCGGCAGCACTTCTGTGCTCTGCCCATCAGCGCCTCCGGCGCGGGGGTACTGCTTCTTGGTGAGCGCGTCCGCGGTGTCGCGGATCTCCCGCTCCCCGGAGAGGAAGACCAGGATGTCCCCGGAGCCCTCGCCCATCAGTTCCTCGACGGCGTCGGTGATCGCGGTGATCTGGTCCCGGTCGGCGTCCTCGGAGTCCTCCTCCAGGAGCGGCCGGTAGCGCACCTCCACGGGGTACGTCCGCCCGCTGACCTCGACGATCGGGGCGTCGCCGAAGTGCCGGGAGAAGCGCTCGGGGTCGATGGTGGCCGAGGTGATGACGACCTTGAGGTCGGGCCGCTTGGGCAGCAGCTGCGCCAGGTAGCCGAGCAGGAAGTCGATGTTCAGGGACCGCTCGTGGGCCTCGTCGATGATGATCGTGTCGTAGGCGCGCAGCTCGCGGTCGGTCTGGATCTCGGCGAGCAGGATGCCGTCCGTCATCAGCTTGACGAAGGTGGCCTCCGGGTCGACCTGGTCGGTGAACCGCACCTTCCAGCCGACGGCCTCGCCGAGCGGGGTGTCCAGCTCCTCGGCGATCCGCTCGGCGACCGTGCGGGCCGCGATCCGGCGGGGCTGGGTGTGCCCGATCATGCCGCGCACGCCCCGGCCCAGCTCCATGCAGATCTTGGGGATCTGCGTGGTCTTCCCGGAGCCGGTCTCGCCGGCCACGATGACGACCTGGTGATCGCGGATGGCCGCCGCGATCTCGTCCTTCTTCTGGCTGACCGGCAGCTGCTCGGGGTAGCCGATGGCGGGCACACGGGAGCGCCGGGCGGCCATGCGCTCCGCGGCCCGGTCGGCCTCCGCCTCGATCTCGGCGAGGACGGCGGCCCGGGCCTCCGGCTTACGGATCTTGCGCGCGCCTTCGAGCCTGCGTCCGAGCCGGTGCGCGTCGCGCAGCGACAGCTCGGCCAGACGGGAGGCGAGGGCGCCCAGGGCGGGGGCGGGGTGCGTAGACATACGCGATCCAGGATCTCACCTCGGTGAAATCCGGCGCGAATGATTTGCCGGTGGCTGAGACGAGAACACCCCCTCCGGAAGCTTCCGGAGGGGGTGCGGGCCCTGGTGAGGGCGGTGGTGGCTGGGGCCGGGGTCGAACCGGCGACCTATCGCTTTTCAGGCGATCGCTCGTACCAACTGAGCTACCCAGCCACGAGGTTTCACGTGAAACCTCAGCGGTCCTGACGGGATTTGAACCCGCGGCCTCCACCTTGACAGGGTGGCGAGCACTCCAAACTGCTCCACAGGACCTTGTGGCGCGCTGTGCGAACCGACGAACGTAAGTGTCGCACACCGTACTGCGTGCCCCCAACGGGATTCGAACCCGTGCTACCGCCTTGAAAGGGCGGCGTCCTAGGCCGCTAGACGATGAGGGCTATCGGCCCGCCTGGGCGCTTCTCAGCGCGTCGGGGACGTGAGAAGCATATGGGATGGCGGGGGGTATCGCCAAAACCGTTTCCGCCCGGGGGCGCGGCGGGGTGCCGCGCGCACGGCGGGAGCCTCCGGGGGGCCGGTGCCGGACAATGGGGCTGTGCTGGAGATGACGCGCGAGGAGTTCGAGGAACTGGTCGCCGAGGCCCTCGACCGGATCCCGCCGGAGCTGACGCGGCTGATGGACAACGTCGCGGTGTTCGTCGAGGACGAGCCGCCCGCCGGTGACCCCGGGCTGCTCGGGCTGTACGAGGGCACCCCGCTGACGGAGCGCGGGGAGTGGTACGCGGGGGTGCTGCCCGACCGGATCACGGTCTACCGCGGGCCGACGCTGCGGATGTGCGAGACGCGCGAGGACGTGGTCGCGGAGACGGAGGTCACCGTGGTGCACGAGATCGCCCACCACTTCGGGATCGATGACACCCGGCTGCACGCCCTGGGCTACGGCTGACGATCCGGGTGCCGCCCGGGTCCTCGGCGTGTCCTCTTGCGGGCGCGGGGAGTTGGGCACGGCGACGTCGTCCTCCCGGAGGTGGCTCCCGTGCGCCCCTTGTACGTATCCGTCCGTCTCGTCGCCGCGGCCGCCGCCCTCACGGCCGCCACGGGCTGCATGAGCGTGGGGGAGGCCGCCGACGACGGCGGCGGCCGGCCCGCGCACTCCGCCGGGCCGGACGGCGGCCACGGCTCAGGCGGCGGCCCGGTGGTGTCCGGGGGCGCGGCGGGGCGGGCCGGGCTCCCGGGCGACGGCAAGCACGGGCGCGGCGGCAAGGACGGCGGCGCCGGATCGCCGTCCGCGCCGGGGGCCTCGTCCCCCGCGCCGAGCGGCTCCTCGGGTACGCCGGGGAAGCGGGGGACACCGCCGAAGGCGGGCGAGCCGACGCCGACGGAGGCCGTGCCGGTGCCGCCGCGCACCACCGCCCCGGTCGATCCGCCGCCGGTGACCACGCCCCCCGCCCCGGCCTCGCCGGACCCGACGCAGGCCGAGCCGTCGTCCTCGGCGCACGACGGGACGGGACCGCAGCTGACGCAGATGGAGCAGCTGGGCCGGGCCGCGCGCTGGGAGCAGCCGGCGCCGGAGTCGGACCGGCTGGAGAAGTGGCGTGCTGGTGTGGGCGCCTGACCTGCGGATACGGTGCCGGTTTGCCTTCGGGGGTGGAGGGTGCGTATGGTGGTAGATCGTTTGATCCCATTTGCCCGGCGCCCCCGAAGAGCGCGCCGTGTGGCGCGTACTCTCCCTTGCCGTGGCGGACCGCATCGAGGCGGTCGTGGTGCGAAACACGGAGTTGACGGGCGCGTGCCGAC
Source organism: Streptomyces sp. NPDC047017 (assembly GCF_040644175.1). Lineage (NCBI taxonomy): Bacteria > Bacillati > Actinomycetota > Actinomycetes > Kitasatosporales > Streptomycetaceae > Streptomyces > Streptomyces sp. NPDC047017. The sequence continues at coordinate 52,796 of NZ_JBEYVW010000027.1, forward strand.
GAGACTCCGGAAGGTTTCGCATTCGCATGTCCATTGCCAGTACTGATCACGTCGTCGTGCCCGAGAGCACCGAGGACACCCTCGAAGGCCACGAGACCGCCCAGCAGGGCGAGACCTCGCAGGCTCCCGAGACCCCCGAGGCTCCCGAGGCCCCCGAGCTGACCTTCGCCGACCTCGGCCTGCCCGAGGGCGTCGTGCGCAAGCTCGCGCAGAACGGCGTGACCACCCCCTTCCCGATCCAGGCCGCGACCATCCCGGACGCCCTGGCCGGCAAGGACATCCTGGGCCGGGGCCGCACCGGCTCCGGCAAGACCCTCTCCTTCGGCCTGCCGACCCTGGCCACCCTGGCCGGCGGCCGCACCCAGAAGCACAAGCCGCGCGCCGTCATCCTCACCCCGACCCGCGAGCTGGCGATGCAGGTCGCCGACGCGCTCCAGCCCTACGGCGACGTCGTCGGCCTGAAGATGAAGGTCGTCTGCGGCGGTACCTCCATGGGCAACCAGATCTACGCCCTGGAGAAGGGCGTCGACATCCTCGTCGCCACCCCGGGCCGGCTGCGCGACATCATCAACCGCGGCGCCTGCTCGCTGGAGGACGTGAAGATCGCCGTCCTCGACGAGGCCGACCAGATGTCCGACCTGGGCTTCCTGCCCGAGGTCACCGAGCTGCTCGACCAGGTCCCCGCGGGCGGCCAGCGGATGCTCTTCTCCGCCACCATGGAGAACGAGATCAAGACCCTCGTCGACCGCTACCTCACCGACCCGGTGAGCCACGAGGTCGACGCGGCGCAGGGCGCGGTGACGACCATGTCGCACCACATCCTCATCGTGAAGCCCAAGGACAAGGCGCCGGTCACCTCGGCCATCGCCTCCCGCAAGGGCCGCACCATCATCTTCGTGCGCACCCAGCTCGGCGCCGACCGCGTGGCCGAGCAGCTGCGCGACGCCGGTGCGAAGGCGGACGCGCTGCACGGCGGCATGACCCAGGGCGCCCGCACCCGCACCCTGGCCGACTTCAAGGACGGGTACGTCAACGTCCTGGTCGCCACCGACGTCGCCGCGCGCGGCATCCACGTCGACGGCATCGACCTCGTGCTGAACGTCGACCCGGCCGGCGACCACAAGGACTACCTGCACCGCGCGGGGCGCACGGCCCGCGCGGGCCGCACCGGCACCGTGGTCTCCCTGTCCCTGCCGCACCAGCGCCGCCAGATCTTCCGCCTCATGGAGGACGCGGGCGTCGACGCCTCGCGCCACATCATCCAGGGCGGCGCGGCCTTCGACCCGGAGGTCGCCGAGATCACCGGCGCCCGGTCGATGACCGAGGTGCAGGCCGAGTCCGCGGGCAACGCGGCCGAGCAGGCCGAGCGCGAGGTCGCCCACCTGACCAAGCAGCTGGAGCGTGCGCAGCGGCGCGCGAGCGAGCTGCGCGAGGAGTCCGACCGGCTGGTCGCCCGGGCCGCCCGCGAGCGCGGCGAGGACCCGGAGGCCGCGGTGACCGAGGCGCAGGCGGTCGTCGAGCAGGCGGCCGAGGTGTCGGTGCCGGAGCAGCCGGCGGCGCAGGACGTCGACCGCGCGGACCGTACCGAGCGCGTCGAGCGGACCGAGCGCACCGAGCGGTCCGAGCGGTTCGGCCGCGAGGAGCGTCCGGCGGCTTCGTCGTCGTACGAGCGCCGGGAGCGGCGGGACGACCGGGGCGGGCGTTCGTTCGACCGGGACCGTTCCTTCGACCGCGAGCGTTCTTTCGACCGTGACCGGGACCGTGATCGCGGTGGCCGTTCCTTCGAGCGCCGTGACGACCGGGGCGGCTTCAACCGGGACCGTGACCGTGACCGCGCTCCCCGTTCCTTCGACCGCCGTGACGACCGCGGTGGCCGTGGCTTCGACCGGGAGCGCGACAACCGGGACCGCGGCGGCTTCCGCCGGGACGACCGGGGCGAGCGTTCCTTCGACCGGGACCGTGACCGCGGTGGCCGTTCCTTCGAGCGCCGCGACGACCGGGGCGGCTTCAACCGCGACCGGGACCGCGACAACCGTGACCGCGCTCCCCGTTCCTTCGAGCGCCGTGACGACCGGGGCGGTTTCCGCCGCGACGACCGTCCGGCGCGGCGCGACGAGCGCGGCGGGCACCGCGGCAGCGACCGTCCGTTCAACCGCGACCGCCAGGGCGGCGACCGTCCCGGCTTCCGCACCGGCGGCCACGAGCGCCCCTACGGCCGCCGTGACGACCACCGCGGCGGCGGCTCCTTCGGCCGCCGCGAGGACAAGCCGCGCTGGAAGCGCAACGGCTGACATCCGGTGAGGTCACCGGGTGACCTCACCCGGTGAGGTGACCGCCCGGTGACCAGGAGGGCCCGTACGACATCCGTCGTGCGGGCCCTTTTCCGTCACCGGGCGGCGCATGTCACGGCTCCGCCCAGGGAATTGCTGGGGGCATGACAGATGACGCCAGAGTGACCAGGGAGAACAGGGAGGGCGGGCTGTCGGACGAGGAGCGGCTGGCCCAGCTCGGCTACACGCAGGTCCTCGCCCGCCGCATGTCGGCGTTCGCCAACTACGCGGTCTCCTTCACGATCATCTCCGTGCTGTCCGGCTGCCTGACGCTCTACCTCTTCGGGATGAACACCGGCGGCCCCGCCGTGATCACCTGGGGCTGGGTGGGCGTGGGCCTGATGACGCTGGTCGTCGGCCTGTCGATGGCCGAGATCTGCTCGGCGTACCCGACCTCCGCCGGCCTCTACTTCTGGGCCCACCGGCTGGCGCCGCCGCGCTCGGCCGCCGCGTGGGCCTGGTTCACGGGCTGGTTCAACGTGCTGGGCCAGGTGGCGGTGACGGCCGGGGTCGACTTCGGCGCCGCCTCCTTCCTGGGCGCCTATCTGAACCTCCAGTTCGGCTTCGAGGTCACCCCCGGCCGCACGGTCCTGCTCTTCGCCGCGATCCTGGTCCTGCACGGCCTGCTGAACACCTTCGGCGTGCGCATCGTCGCCTTCCTCAACAGCGTCAGCGTGTGGTGGCACGTCCTCGGGGTCGCCGTCATCGTGGCCGCGCTGGCCTTCGTACCGGACCACCACCGCTCCACGTCCTTCGTCCTCACCCACTTCGTGAACAACACCGGCTGGGGCAGCGGGACGTACGTCGTCCTGCTCGGCCTGCTGATGGCGCAGTACACCTTCACCGGCTACGACGCCTCCGCCCACATGACCGAGGAGACCCACGACGCCTCCACGGCCGGGCCCAAGGGCATCGTCCGTTCCATCTGGACCTCCTGGATCGCCGGTCTCGTGCTGCTGCTCGGCTTCACCTACGCCATCCAGGACTACGGCAAGGAGCTGGCCTCCCCGACCGGCGCGCCGCCCGCGCAGATCCTGCTCGACGCGCTCGGCGCGACGGCGGGCAAGCTGCTGCTGCTCGTGGTGATCGGCGCGCAACTGTTCTGCGGCATGGCCTCGGTGACCGCCAACAGCCGCATGATCTACGCCTTCTCCCGCGACGGCGCGCTGCCCTTCTCGCACCTCTGGCACACGGTCGGCCCGCGCACCCGCACCCCGGTCGCGGCGGTGTGGCTGGCCGCGCTCGGCGCCCTGGTCCTCGGTCTGCCGTACCTCATCAACGAGACCGCGTACGCCGCCGTGACCTCGATCGCGGTGATCGGCCTCTACATCGCCTACGTCATCCCCACCCTGCTGCGGGTGCGCAAGGGCGACGCCTTCGACCGCGGCCCCTGGCACCTGGGCCGCTGGTCCCGGCCGATCGGGATCGTGGCGGTGACCTGGGTCGGCGTCATCACCGTCCTCTTCATGCTGCCCCAGGTCTCCCCGGTCACCTGGGAGACCTTCAACTACGCCCCGGTCGCCGTCCTGGTCGTCCTCGGCTTCGCCGCCGTCTGGTGGCTGGTCTCGGCCCGCCACTGGTTCCTCGACCCCTCCCACGAACGCACCCGCTCCCGCCGCCCCGGAACACCCGCCCCGGCCGCCGGACGAGCGGACCCCTGACCCGGCCGCGCACCCCGCGCACCCCGCTCGCTCCGCGTGCCTCCCCGATACCCGATCGGCGTCGCGGCCTCCTCGGGCTATGCTCGGGGAGGCAACACCGCCTGGGCCCTTAGCTCAATTGGCAGAGCAGTGGACTTTTAATCCATTGGTTGTGGGTTCGAGTCCCACAGGGCCTACCGAACGAGCCCCAGGCCGGACACCTCCCGGCCTGGGGCTCGGTGCGTCCCCGTCAGCTCCCGTACCGCGGCCGGGCGGTACGTTCCCGGCGGCGTCCCGCGTCCCCCGTGGCGGGCCGTGAGCCGGATCACACGGCCTGAGTGCATAGAAGTGCCGCCGCCACTGTCTTTCCTCAAGTGCAAGCGACGGGCGAGGACGGGGACGGGTGCGGATGCGACAGGCTCGGGCGGGTGAGTTCGACGAGTTCGTGGCGGCCCGCTGGTCGGCGCTGCTGCACCTCGCGCGGCTCCTCACCGGCGGCGACCGGCACCGGGCGGAGGACCTCGTGCAGGAGTCCCTGGTCAAGCTCTGGTTCGTCTGGCCGAAGGTGGCCGAGGAGGCCCCGGAGGCGTACGTCCGCACGGTCATGGTCCGGGCGGCGGCGCGTTCGGCGCGGCGGCGCTGGTGGGGTGAGCGCCCCGTCGAGCAGCTGCCCGAGACGCCGGTGACCGGCGATGTGTCGGCGACCGTGGCGGAACGTTCCCGCCTGGAGGCCGCCCTCGCCCTGCTGCCCGCGCGGCAGCGGGCCGCGGTGGTGCTGCGCTACTACCAGGACCTCTCCGAGCGGCAGGTGGCGGACACGCTGGGCTGCCCGGTGGGCACGGCCCGGTCGCACACCGCGCGCGGCGTGGCGCGCCTGCGGCAGCTGCTGGCCGACGCCACCGAGCCGGTGGGGTGAAGGAGAACCCATGGACCACTTCGAACGGCAACTGGCGCGGATGATGCGCGACGCCGAGGAGCACACCGCCTTCGCGCCGCGCCACCGGGAGCGGCTGCGGGACGGGGTCCGGGCCCGCCGCCGGGCCCGGACGGCACAGCGGGCCGTCGGCTCCGCCCTGGCGGTCACCGGACTCGGGCTCGGACTGCTGCTCCTGCCCGGCGCCCGCGTCCACGTCGAGCCGAGCGCGCCCCTGCCGCGGCCCGCGTCGGGCCCGTCCTCCGGCTCGGCCCCCGCCGCGCCGGACACGTCACCGACGCCCGGCCTGTCCCGGAGCGGGACACCGACGTCGGACATCACGCCCCCGCCACCGGCCGGCACGACCTCGCCCGCCCGCACCAAGCCCCCGGAGTCCGGCCGCAGTTCGCACACGGCCCCCCACACCCCGCCCTCGACGACCGCACCACCGCCCAGCGGCTCGACGCCCACCGGCCCGCCGGACTAGCCCGCCTTCCACCTTCCGCCTTCGCTTGCGCTTCCACCACGGAAAGCCGCACGGAAAAGACGGAAGGGTCACACGGAAAAGACGGAAAGACGGAGAGACGGAAAAGGACGACACGTGACAGAGACCGGCGTGGCCGCCGACAGCGCCACCGCCGCCCGTACGCACGCGCCGGGCGCCGTCCGGACCCGCCCGGCGCCGCGTGCCGCGGCCCGCCGCGCGCTGCGCCGCCACGGACCCGTCCTCGCGGCGTACGGCGGCCTGAAGCTCGCGGGCTTCGCCGTCTTCATGTACCTGCTGGACTCGGCCGGGGACTACCGCGCCAAGGCCCCCCGCTTCGGCGGCGGTGCCCACCCGTGGGACGTACTGGCCACCTGGGACGGCTGGTGGTACCAGCAGATCGCCGCCCACGGCTATCACCCGGCGCTCACCCCGGTCCCCGGCGCGACCGGCCTGGGCACCCTGCAGGAGAACTCGGCGGCGTTCTTCCCGCTCTACCCGGCGCTGATGCGGCTGGTCTCCGAGCTGACCGGCCTCGGCCTGTACGGCGCGGGCCTGCTGGTATCCGTCGTGGCGTCGTTCGCCGCCGCGCTCGGCGTCCACGCCGTCGCCGAACGCCTCGGCGGCCGGCGGGCCGGGATCGCCGCGGCCGGGCTGTGGGCGGTGTGGCCGGGTTCCGGCATCGAGTGGGCCGTCTACTCCGACTCCCTCTACGTCGCCCTCGCCGTATGGGCCTGCCACGCCGTCCTGGACCGCCGCTGGCTCACCGCCGGTCTCCTCACCTTTGCCGCCGGGCTCAACCGGCCCACCGCCGTGGCGCTGATCGCCGCCCTGGCCGTGGCCGCGGTGCTCGTGCTGCACCGGCGCCAGGACGGCGTGTGGCGGCCGGTGACCGCGCTGGCCGTGGCCCCGCTCGGGCTGCTCGGCTACCTCGCCTGGGTGGGCCTGCGCATGGGCGAGCTTGGCGGCTACTTCACGCTGCAGCGCGGCGCGTGGGCCCACACGTTCGACTACGGCGAGCAGACGCTCGACGTGCTCACCTCCGTCGCGGTCGGCCACTCCGACTACCTCTTCGCGTACCCGTTCGCGGACATGATCGGCGTCGGTGCCGTCCTGCTCTCCCTCGCGCTGCTCCCGCTGCTGATCCGGCTGCGGCCGCCGGTCACGCTGGTGGTCTACACGGTCGTGACCATGGTCCTGGTCCTCGGCAGCCAGCAGATCTTCGGCAACGTCTCGCGCTATCTGCTCCCCGCCTTCCCGCTCTTCCTGCCGCTCGCCGTCGCCCTGCGCCGGCTGCGGCCGCCCCTGCTGTTCACCCTGCTCGGCATCGCCGCGCTGGCCTCCGGCTCGTACGCGGGGTACGGCCTCTTCGAACTCGGCGTGCCGTGACGGCGGCCCCCGGCCGCCCGGCCGGTCCCCCTTCCCCCGCCCGCCCGGCACTCTCCAGGAACGGACGCCCGATGACCACGAGCCCGCCCACCACCGAACCGTCGGGCACCGCAGCCGAGCCGTCGGGCAACGCGTCGGAACCGTCGGGCAACGCGTCGGAGCCGGCGGGTCCCATAGCCGAGCCGTCGGGCAACGCGTCGGAGCCGTCGGGCCCCATAGCTGAGCCGGCGGACCCCATACCCGGGCCGTCGGGTCCCATAGCCGGGTCATCGGATACCGACGCGGAGCCGCGTGCCGACTCCCGATCCCCCGGCGGCCCGGCAGCGCGGCGGCTGCGCCGCCTCCTCGACCGGCTGACCCCGACCGACCTCCGCGTCCTGCGGCTGTACCTCTTCACCCGGCTGGGACTGTGGCTCATCGCCTACGCCGGTGCCTGGCTGGCCCCGACCGGTCCCGACGCCAGGACCCCCGCTCCCTGGCTGTCCCGCTGGGAGCAGTGGGACTGGGTCCACTACCAGCACATAGCCCAGTACGGCTACTTCGCCCCGTTCCCCGGCATCGACACCCCGCACGACAACCGCGTGGCCTTCTTCCCGGGCTTCCCGCTCGTGCTGCGCGCGGTGCACACCCTCGTCCCCGACTGGACCGCCGCCGGACTGCTGGTCTCGCTGGTGAGCGGTGCCGTGGCCGTGGTGGCCCTGGCCCGGATCGCCGGGCTCGGCCGGCCGGACGGTGACGCGGCCGGGCGGCTCGCCGGAGCCTTCCTGCTGTGCTCGCCCGCCGCGGTGTTCCTCGCCGCCGGCTACACCGAGTCGCTCTTCCTCGCCTTCGCGCTGCCGGCCTGGCTCGCCGCGAAACACCGCAACTGGCCGCTGGCCGGCCTGCTCACCGCCGCCGCCACCACGGTCCGGATCAGCGGCCTGTTCCTGGCCGCCGCGATCGCGGCCGAACTCCTGCTCGCCCTTCGCACCCCGGACCGCCCGGACGACGACGATCCCTCCGCACCCACCCCCACCCCGGCCCCCGTGCGCGGCTCCGCGCTCCGGTGGCTGCGCCCGCTGGGCTGGTGCCTGCTGCCGGCCGTGCCCGCCGCCGCGTACACCGTCTATCTGCGGGCGCACACCGGTGACTGGATGGCCTGGAAGCACGCCGAGGAACGGGGCTGGTTCCGGGACTTCCACACTCCCGCCGAGGCGTTCCGCCACACCTGGCAGAACGCCTTCGGCCGGCTGCAGAGCCCCGGGTACGCGGTGGAGTTCCAGCTGGAGCTGGCCGCCATGGCGGTCGGGGTGCTGCTCCTTGCCGTGCTGCTGATCCGCCGCCGCTGGCCGGAGGCCCTCTACATCGCGCTCAACCTCTGGGCGCTGGGCACCTCGTACTGGTACCTGTCCATCCCGCGCGCCACCCTGCTGTGGTGGCCGCTGTGGACCGGCCTGGCCCACTGGAGCCTGCGGCGGCGCTGGGTGAAGGAGGCGTACGCCGGTGTGGTGGCGCCGCTGGCGGTGGTGATCGCGGTGCTCTTCACCTCGGGGCGCTGGGCCGGCTGAGCGCGCCGGGCCGCAGGATGGAGGGAGCGGCGGGAGCGCCCGGCCACTCCGGTTCCGTCTCCCCGGAGCGCTCTTCCCCGGATGCGCTTTTCCGGAGCGTTCTCCCTCGGAGTGCCCCTCCGCCGCCCGGAGACCGCCCGCCGCCCAGAGAGAAGTGCGCCCGATGCCCCTCCCGTACGTCCTGCTGTCCGCCGCCGTCTCCCTCGACGGCTGCCTGGACGACACCGGTCCCGACCGCCTCCTGCTGTCCGGCCGGGCCGACTTCGACCGGGTCGACGAGGTACGGGCGTCCGTGGACGCCCTCCTGATCGGGGCCGGCACCCTGCGCGCCGACAACCCGCGGCTGCTGGTCAACTCGCCCGAGCGGCGCGCGGCCCGGGTCGCCGCGGGCCGCCCGGAGTACCCGCTGAAGGTCGCGGTCAGCGCCTCCGGCGAGCTGGACCCGGCCGCGCCCTTCTGGCACACGGGGGGCGAGAAGGTCCTCTACACGACCGACGAGGGCGCGGCGCGGCTGCGCCGGAGGGGCTTCACCGCCCCGACCGATCCGACCGCCCCGACCGATCCGACCGCCCCGACCGATCCGACTGCCCCGACCGATCCGACTGCCCCGACCGATCCGACCGCCCCGACCGATCCGACCGATCCGACCGCACCGACCGCCCCGACCGGTCTGTCAGGTCCGACCGCCTCGACCGCCCCACCTGCCCCGTCCGACACGGCCGCCCCGACCGCCGTCACGGTGGTGGCGCTGGGCCCCGTACTCGACTGGCGGCTACTCCTCGAACATCTGCACGATGCACGCGCGGTGCGCCGGCTCATGGTCGAGGGCGGCGGGACCGTGCACACCCAGCTGCTCCAGCAGCAGCTCGCCGACGAGGTGCAGCTCGCGCTCGCCCCGCTGGTCGTGGGGGAGCCGGGGGCGCCGCGGCTGTTCGGGCCGGGGCGGTACCAGCGCGGCCGGCTGCGGCTGGTGGAGACGCGGCCCGTCGGGGACGTCGTCCTGATGCGCTACGAGCCGACCGCGCCCGGCAGCGGTCCCCTCGCCGTCCCCGCGGACCGGCACTGGCTGCGGATCGCGTGCGAGCTGGCCGAGCGGTGTCCGCCGTCGCGGACCGCGTTCAGCGTGGGCGCGGTGGTGGTCGCCGCCGACGGCACCGAGCTGGCCCGCGGGTACTCACGGGAGGGCGGCGACCCGGTCGTGCACGCCGAGGAGGCGGCGCTGGCCAGGACCGACCCGGCGGACCCGCGGCTGGCGGGGGCCACGGTGTACAGCAGCCTGGAACCGTGCGCCCGCCGCGCCTCCCGCCCGCGCCCGTGCGCCCGGCTGATTCTGGACGCCGGGGTACGGCGGGTGGTCACGGCCTGGCGGGAGCCGGACACGTTCGTGGCGGCCGCCGACGGGGCCGGGATGCTGGCCCACGAGGGCGCGGAGGTCGTCGTCCTGCCGGAGTTCGAGCGGGCGGCCAAGGCGCCGAACCGGCATCTGCCCGGCGCGATGTAGGGCCCGGATAAACGTGTGTGCAGGCCACCCCGGATATGACGTACACTGGTTTCACCGACGCGGGGTGGAGCAGCTCGGTAGCTCGCTGGGCTCATAACCCAGAGGTCGCAGGTTCAAATCCTGTCCCCGCTACTGAAGACTCAGGGCCGGAATCCGATCAAGGATTCCGGCCCTGAGTGTTTTCCGGTGTCCCGGCCGCGATCCCTTCCCGCTCCCTTCCTGCCCTCTCCCCTCGATCGCTGATAACAAATGACATACCGTCAGGTGGGAGCGTTGCCTCATCGGGCCGCGTACGGGGATCGAAGTGGCCGGAAGGGGCGTCAACTCGCCCCGTTTTCTGCACCGGTAAGGCGTACGTCCTGGCCGGAAAGGTTTAATGATCAAGCCCTCCGGCTTGGAATCAGCGCCCCGGGTCTATTAACGTTCGATAACGCAGCGCGGTCGTCCCAGCCGTCACAGAGGCGGCTCCGTGCGCGCGCGCCGAATCCCGCGAGGGAACCGGGGAACCACCAATTTGGGGTGAATCGGGCGTCATCCACCGTGCCCGCACGGTCGGTTGACGCGCGTAGGAGACCTTCCCGCTCCGAACCCGTCAGCTAACCCGGTAGGCGAGACGGAAGGAAAGGAGCACGCCCGCGTGGCGTCCAACCGGCCTGCCCCTGAAGCCCCGTTCGTGCCGAACCAGCGCACCGAGTCCTTCGGTCCCGGTGACCGGCACACCGACGAGGGCCCGTGGGAGGAGTGGAACCCCACCGAGGACTCCCTGCGCCCCGCGCGCGGCCGGCACCGCGTCGCCAAGCAGCGCGGCGGCGGGCTCGCCCGCAGCTCCACCGTCCTCGGCGTCGGCGTCATGGCCGCCGTCGGCGCGGGCGGCATGGCCAGCGCCGACACCGGCAAGCCGCCGGTCGCCATCTCCCTGCCCGACCTGCCCGCCGTCGGTGCCCTGTTCGACGGCTCCGGCGGCCCGCAGGCCCCGCAGGGCTCCGCGACCCCGCTCAGCGACGTCACCGAGACCTCCACCGCCACCGGACGGGCGGCCACCGGCGCGGGCGAGGCGCTGCGCAACCGGATCATGGCCCAGGCCGAACAGCAGCGGCATCATGCCGATGCCGAGGCGCAGGCCGCGGCCGAGGCCGCCGCCGCGAAGCAGGCCGACCGGGCCGCCGCCCGGGCGAAACAGGAGGCCGAGGCCAAGGCCGCCGCCGCGAAGCAGAAGGCGGACGAGGCGGCCCGGCAGAAGGCCGAGGAGGCGCGGCTGGCCGAGCTGGCCAGGCAGTACACGCTGCCGACCTCCTCGTACACCCTCACGTCCACCTTCGGACAGGCCGGCTCCATGTGGTCCTCGGGCCACCACACCGGCCTCGACTTCGCCGCGCCCACCGGCACCCTGATCAAGGCGGTCCACAGCGGCACCGTCACCCAGGCCGGCTGGGCGGGAGCCTACGGCTACCGCACGGTCCTCACCCTCGACGACGGCACCGAGCTGTGGTTCTGCCACCAGTCGTCGCTCAACGTCAGCGCCGGCCAGAAGGTGGGCACGGGCGAGGTCATCGGCCGCGTCGGCGCCACCGGCAACGTCACCGGCCCGCACCTGCACCTGGAGGTCCACCCGGACGGCCAGGCCGCCGGCACCGACCCGATGACCTGGCTGCGGGGCAAGGGCCTCACACCCTGACGTCTCCCGGCCTGACGTCTCCCGGCCACCCGCCTCCCGGCGGGGGAGCGGTCCCGCCGGCCGGGTGGGTTTGCGCAGGCTTTGCCCGCCGGGCCCGGCGGGGCGCGGAATGAGCCGCTCCGCCGTCGTCGTTGATATCGGCATGACTTCTCTACGCAAACTGGGCCCGTCCGACCTCGAAGTCTTCCCGCTCGCCCTCGGCGGCAACGTCTTCGGCTGGACCGCCGACCGCGCGCAGTCCTTCGCCGTCCTGGACGCGTACACGGCCGCCGGCGGGAACTTCGTCGACACCGCCGACTCCTACTCCGCGTGGATCGAGGGCAACCACGGCGGCGAGTCCGAGACGATCATCGGCGAGTGGATCAAGGAGCGCGGCAACCGCTCCGAGGTCGTCATCGCCACCAAGGTCAGCCAGCACCCCGACTTCCAGGGGCTGTCCGCCGCCAACATCAAGGCCGCGGCCGACGCCTCCCTCAAGCGTCTGGGCACCGACCACATCGACCTGTACTACACCCACTTCGACCAGCCGGACGTGCCGGTCGAGGAGATCATCGGCACGCTCGACGAACTGGTGCGGGCGGGCAAGGTGCGGCACATCGCCGCCTCCAACATCTCCGCCGAACGCCTCAAGGCGTCCCTGGACTTCTCCGAGCGCGAGGGCCTGGCCCGGTACGTGGCGCTCCAGCCGCACTACAACCTCGTCTCCCGCGCCACCTACGAGGGCGCGCTGCGGGACCTCGCCGAGCGCACCGGACTGTCCGCGGTGCCGTACTTCGCGCTGGCCTCCGGGTTCCTGACCGGCAAGTACCGGCCCGGGACGACGGTCGACAGCGCCCGCGCCGAGGGTGCCGCCAAGCACTTGGGCACCGAGCGCGGCCAGAAGGTGCTCACCGCCCTCGACGAGGTCGCCCGGGCCCACGACGCCGAGGTGGCCACGGTCGCCCTGGCCTGGCTCGCGGCCCAGCCGACGGTCACCGCCCCGATCGCCTCGGCCCGGACGGTGGAACAGCTCCCGGCCCTGCTGGCCGTGGCGGACCTGCGGCTGACGGACCAGGAGATCGCGACGCTGACCGAGGCGTCGGCCTGAGCTTTCGGGCTTGAGCTTTCGGGCCTGAGCTTTCGGACTTGAGTGCGCCCCTGGCCTTCGGGGGGCGCGCTGCGTGCTCCTGTCCGCTACCGGCCGTGTGTCACGGCTGGGTCCGGTAGGGGGCGGGTGGGCCGTACGGGTGGTGTCCGGGGTACGGCGTCACCGGCCCCGCGGGCCCGAGACCGGGTCCCACGGGGCCCGGTCCGGGGCCGTAGGCCGCCTGCCCGAGCGGCGGGTGTCCGTAGGCGCCGTACATCGGCCAGGGCGCCGCGACGACCCGCACCGGCGGGGCGGTCATCCGGGCCGCGTGCTCCAGGGCGGGCCGCGCCACCTCGCGCCCGCGCCACAGCTCGTGCAGCAGTTCCAGCTCCCGTACGGAGAAGTCGGCCCCGGCGCGGCCCAGGCGCCCCCGGCGGCGCAGGAACGCCAGCGAGGTCGCGTACGCCTCGTACTGGGCGACGGTCCGCGCCGCCGCCTTGCCCAGGTGCCGGGCGGCGTGCTCGCGGGCCATCCGGCGCGCCCGCAGGGAGCCCAGGGCGAACGGCTCGGCGGGCGCCAGCCACCCGGCGGCGGCGTACGCGGGCAGTTCCTCGCGGATCGCCCGCAGCTCGCGCTGCCGGGTCCAGACGACCAGCCAGGTCAGCAGCCCGAAGGCGGGCACCATGAAGCCGCCGTACACCGCGAGGAACCCGAACGGGCCGAAGGTCGAGGAGCCGTTCCACAGGGCGTGCATGCCCATCGCGAGCAGCAGCCCGGCCGGCGGCAGCAGGCAGCGGCGCAGGCGCTGGCGTTCCCCGGACAGCGCGGCGACGCCGAAGCCGATGCCGGTGCAGACGGTGAAGAGCGGATGCGCGAACGGGGACATGACCACGCGCACGAAGAAGGTCGCCGCGGTGACGGAGGCGATGCCCCGGCCGCCGGTCATCTGGTCGGTGCCGAAGGCGGTGCCGAGGTAGAGGATGTTCTCGGTGAAGGCGAAGCCGGTGGCCGTCGTCCCGGCGATCACCACGCCGTCGACGATGCCGGTGAAGTCGCGTCTGCGGAAGAGGAAGAGCAGCAGCACGGCGGCGGCCTTCGAGGACTCCTCCACGATCGGGGCTATCACCGTCGCGCCGAGGGTGTCCGCCCCGGCCGGGTCGGCGGTCGCGGTCGCTATCCACTTGGTCGCGAAGCTGTTGGCGACGATCGCGATCAGTGCCGCCGCGCAGGCGCCCCAGGCGAAGGCGAACAGCATGTTCCGCCAGGGGCCGGGGTCCACCCGGTCCAGCCAGCGGAACGCGGCCCCCAGCAGCGGCACCGGCAGCACGGCCAGGCCCAGCCCGACCAGGAAGCCCTCGGTGCCGGTCTGCCGGCGGACCAGGGCGAGGATGACGAGCCCGGAGAGCGCGAGCAGGGCGGCGAGGGCGCCGTAGCGCACCCAGCGCCGGTGCCACCAGTGCGCGTGCCGCGACCGGCCGCCTGCTCGGGGCGGGGGACCGCTCGGATACGTCGGATACGGGGGACTGGTGGCCACGGCATTGACCCTAACGAGGGAAGGGTGCCGCCCGCGACGGGGCCTCGTCAGCCGAGACGGGGCCGCTCGTCCGCGCCGCCCTGGTCCGCGCCGCCCTGGTCCCCGCCGTGAGATACGTGCGGTGCGTGCCGTACGCGCCGGAAGAGGAGATCGTTCACGACGTGCCCCTTGTCGAGTCCCTGGCCCTCGAAACGGGTCAGCGGCCGGAAGCCGGGGCGGGGCGCGTAACCGCCGTCGGCCACCGTGTTCTCGAAGTCCGGGTGCGCGCTCAGCACGTCGAGCATCTGTTCGGCGTACGGCTCCCAGTCGGTCGCGCAGTGCACGAGGGCGCCGGGCCGGAGCCGGGCGGCGGCCAGTGTCAGGAACTCGGGCTGGATCAGCCGTCGCTTGTGGTGCCGCTTCTTGGGCCAGGGGTCGGGGAAGTAGACGCGCAGCCCGTCGAGGGAGTCGGGGGTGAGCATCTCGCGCAGCAGGATGATCGCGTCGCCGTTGGCGACCCGGACGTTGGTGAGTCCGCCCCGGTCGGCGAGGGCCAGCAGATTGCCCTGGCCGGGGGTGTGCACGTCGACGGCGAGGATGTGGGTGTCCGGGTCGGCGGCGGCCATCCGCGCGGTGGCCTCGCCCATGCCGAACCCGATCTCCAGCACGACCGGGCGGTCCTCGCCGAACAGCTCGGCCAGGTCCAGCACCCGCTGCCCGTCGATGTCCAGTCCCCAGGCGGGCCACAGCCGCTGCAGCGCGTCCGCCTGCCCCGCGGTCACCCGGCTCCGCCGCGGCTGGAAACTGCGGATCCGCCGCTCGAAGTGGGACCCGGCCGGATCGGCCCGCGGCCCGTCGGGGAACCGCGGCTCACCCTTGGCCCGGGTGTCCCGAACGGGCACACCGGGGGTGTGCGGGGAACCGGAGGCGGGGGAACCGGTGGCCGGGGAACCGGAGGCTGGGGGCATGTTCAGGGAGTCAGACACAGTGGAACCGATTTTACGGGGCCACGGCCGCGCCCCGCCCGTTCCGCTCCGCCCGTTCCGCTCCGCCCGTTCCGCTCCGGTCCTGCGGGCCTCACTCCGCGTCCGCCAGTGCCGCCAGTGCCCGGCGGGCCACTTCCCGGCCGATCGGCAGGGAGGCGGTCGCCGCCGGGGACGGCGCGTTGAGGACGTGCACGGCCCGGGGTCCCTCGCGGATCAGGAAGTCGTCCACGAGGGTCCCGTCCCGGAGCACGGCCTGCGCCCGCACCCCCGCGGCCGACGGCACCAGATCCTCCTCCTGGACGCAGGGCAGCAGTCTGCGCACCGCCTCGGTGAACGCGGCCTTCGACACCGACCGGCGCAGCTCCCCGGCCCCGTAGCGCCAGTGCCGCCGCGCTATCCGCCACGAGCCGGGCCAGCTCAGCGTCCCCACCAGCTCCCGGGGCCGTACGACCCCCCAGCCGTACCCCTCCCGGGCCAGGGCCGGCACCGCGTTGGGGCCGATGTGCACCCCGCCGTCGATCCCGCGCGTGAGGTGGACGCCGAGGAACGGGAACGCCGGGTCCGGCACCGGGTACACCAGCCCGCGCACCAGCTCCGGGCGCGCCAGCTCGTAGTACTCGCCCCGGAACGGCACGATCCGCACCTCGGGCTCGTCGCCGGTCAGCCGCGCCATCTCGTCGCAGTGCAGGCCGGCGCAGTTGACCAGCACGCGCGCGCGGACGACGTCCCCGCGTGCCGTGCGGACGGCCACCCCAAGCCCGGGGCGCCGGTCCACCCGGACGACCCGGGCCCCGTAGCGGATCTCCGCGCCCGAGGCGTCCGCGAGGTGCCGGGCCACCGCCGTGTAGTCGCAGATCCCCGTCGTGCCCACGTGGATCGCGGCCAGGCCGCGCACCTCCGGCTCGTACTCCGCGATCTGGGCGGCGCCCAGCTCGCGCACCGGTATGCCGTTCTCCCGGCCGCGCTGCACCAGGGCGTGCAGCCGGGGCAGCTCCTCGCGGTGGGTGGCGACGATCAGCTTCCCGGTGACGGCGTGCGCGATGCCGTACTCCGCGCAGAACTTCACCATCTCGGCGGCGCCCCGGACCGCGTACCGCGCCTTGAGCGAGCCGGGGCGGTAGTAGATCCCGCTGTGGATCACCCCGCTGTTGCGTCCCGTCTGGTGGCGGGCCGGGCCCGGCTCCTTCTCCAGCACGGTCACGCGGGTGCCCGGCGCGGCACGGGTGATCGCGTACGCCGTCGACAGACCGACGATGCCGCCGCCGATCACCAGCGCATCGCAGTCGTATGCGATCTTCCGCACCTGCTCCACCTCCCGCTACCGATAGTGCACTGCGCCACTGACAATGCCTTCAAACCAGGAAACGGAGGCCGACCGGGGCCGGACGCCCCGGCCTGCACGGCCCGACCGCCCTCGGGCGACGCCCCCCGGCCGAGCGGGCCGCTGCGCCCCGGCCTGGACGGACGCGCCCCGCCCCGGCGCCCAGTGGACCCGGACTCGTCCCGGATCGCGTGGCCGTGCCCCGGCGACGAGCACGGCCGGCCCGTGCTCGTCTCCCGGCCCGGCCTGCGCCTGGCCGGCCTGCGCGGCGGACCCGGAGGCGGCGCGGCTGCGCGGCGGACCGGCCTCGGCCCGGACGGCGGACCGGCGTCGGCCTGGACGGACGGCCGCGCCCCGACTCGGCATCCGGCGGACCGGGGGCCGGCCTGGACCGTGCGGCGGTGCCCCGGGCTGGGGCGGAGCCGGAGCCGGTCCAAGCCCCGGCGCCGCCCCCGGCTCCGGCTGCGCCCCCGGCTCCGGCTGCGCCCCCGGTTCCGGCTGCGCCCCCGGTTCCGGTCCTGGCGCCTGGCCTCGGTCCTGGCTCCGGCCCCCGGTCCTGGCTCCGCCCCCGCCCCCGGCCCTGGCCCGGTCGGCGGCCCAGGATGCGGCCCGGCCACGTGGCGATCCCGCGCCCGACCTCGGCAGACGGCCGTGTCCCGGCCTGGCGCCCGCCGGACCCGTCCCGGATCTCGCACCCGTCCCAGATCGCGGACCCGGCCCCGCCCCGGCCCGCGCGACCCCGGCCCGCGCCGTGCGGCCAGCCCCGCCCCCGCGAACTGGGCCCGCCCCCAGGAACCGCCTCGCGCGCCCCCGAACCGGGCCGAGCGCCCGCCCCCGCCCCGCTCAGGCCGAATTCATCAGCAACGGCCGCGCCCGCTCCCGCAGCTCGACCACGCGTGGCTCGTCGCCGTAGGGCTCCAGGCGGTGCAGGAGGTCCCTGACGTACTCGGTGGTGCGGGCGGAGGAGATGCGGCCGGCGACCTCCACCGCGCGTACGCCCTGCTCGCAGGCCGCGTCCAGGTTGCCCGACTCCAGTTCGGCGACGGCGGAGACGACGAGCCGGAGGCCGTGCGAGCGCACGAACTCCTCCGTCGGCTTCGACAGCGCCTGCTCGGTGAAGCGGCGGACCTGGCGGGGTGCCTTCAGGTCGCGGTAGCACTCGGCGGCGTCGGCGGCGAACCGGTCGTAGCCGTAGAAGCCGAGCCAGGTCGGGTCGTTGTCGCCCTCCCGGGACCGCTCGAGCCACCCCTCGGCCGCCTTCAGGGACGCGCCCGCCGCCTGGGCGTCCCCCGCGCGCGCGTGGGCGCGTGCCTCCACCAGGCGGAAGAAGCTCATGGTGCGGGCGGTGGCCAGGCCGCGGTTGCGTTCCAGGGCGGCCTGCGCGAGGTCGACGCCCTCGTCGCCGAAACCGCGGTAGACCGCCTGGAGGGACATCGACGCCAGGACGTACCCCCCCAGCGGCACGTCGGCCGCCGCGCGGGCCAGGCGCAGCGCCTGGATGTAGTACCGCTGGGCGGCCTCCTGCTGGCCGGTGTCGAACGCCATCCAGCCCGCCAGCCGGGTCAGTTCGGCGGACGCGCCGAACAGCGCGCGGCCCACCTCGTCGGAGTAGCAGCCGAGCAGCAGCGGCGCCGCCTCCACGCGTAAGCACTCGGGCACCATCGAGGAACGCCAGTCGCCGCCGCCGTACTTGGAGTCCCAGCGCCGGGCGTCCTCGGCGGCCTCCCGCAGCTTCTGCACATCGCTGTGGCCGACTTTCGCCGGTGCGCCCGAGCCCTCCGCCCCCGCCGCCTCGCGCGCCACCGAGCTGTCGGCCGGGGTTATCAGCCACCGGGAGGCAGGGGTCGCGTACGCGGTCACGGCGAACGACCCGGCGAGCGACTGCCAGATGCCGCCCGAGCCGGCCCGGCGGCCGGCCAGATCGAGCCGGTACAGCTCGGTCGCCGACCGCACCGCCTGGCCGACGTCCCGGGGGAAGGCGAGGCCCACCTCGGGCGCGGGGTCCGCGTCCGCCAGGCCGATCTCGTGCAGCGGCACCGGACGGCCGAGCTTCTGGCCGATGGCGGCCGCGATGAGGTGCGGCGCCGCGCCCTGCGGCACCATCCCCTTCGAGACCCAGCGCGCCACGGACGTCTTGTCGTAGCGAAGCGTCAACCCGCGCTGGGCGCCGAGGTCGTTGACGCGACGCGCGAGCCCCGCGTTGCTGATTCCCGCGAGGGCGAGAACGGCGCCGAGTTTCTCGTTCGGCCCGCGTTGCTCCCTGGACATGCGCCACCCCTCGACACAGACGGCTGCCACGCTGGCATAGCCACGCGGCATTCGTAAACCCAGCGTAGTTCTCCGCATCCCAAGCGTTAAGGGGCATTCTTCCGGTTGGCGGGATTGTGGCCCGCACGGGAGTACGGCCCCTGCACGCACCGTGGCGACGTGCTCCTGACGTGTGGCCGTGCGCCCGCCCGTGCGCTCTTCTCCGGCCACCCCGGGAGCGGTTCCATGGTCCTGCGTGGGTCGGCCCGCTGTACTGGATCCAGTGGGCTGGGGGACACCGCCGCCTTCATCCCCGCGGGCGGCGGACCGGTCCGGGAGGTGAACTCCGCCTCCCGGACTACGCGTTGCCCACGCACTGCGCAGAGCATGTACGGAGCGTGCGCGAAATGGGTGTCCGTCTGGCGCCCGCAGGCCGATTCGGCCGAAAATCGATCCTGCTTCCCGCCACCGATTACGGCCCTCACCACGGCAGTTGACGGCGCACAGGGTATCGCGAGGAGCGCATCCGGGGGCGCATTCAGGTCGCAGCGGCCCTGCCCGGTACGGGCGTTCGCCATCTCGCCGCCCGGAGCGCGAGGGCGCGTGCGGCGGGCCGAAGGCGGCACCGCCTCCCCTCCGGCGCGCCGCCTTCGTGGCAGCATGGTGACCCGGTGCGTGCGGTGCACTGGTTGTCCCCAGTCGGTGGAGGCGTCGATGCGGTGGTTGGTGGGGTGGAGCAGCACCGCCGCGGGCGACGGAACGATCGGCTCCGCGGGCGCCACCGGCTACGACGGCGAGACCGTGCAACCGGTCGGCGCGCAGCCGCTGTGGGGCGATCCCGACCCGCTGTGGGCGGTGGGCGACTGGCGTCCGGACGAGGTGCGGCTGGTGCGCGCCGACCCGCAGACGAGCATCGCGGTGCTCGGCACCTGCGGCGCCTCCGACGAACAGCTGCGGGTCGGCCTGCTCGCCGCGCGCGGGGGCGCACTGCGGCACCTGACCGCCTGGCCCGGCAGCTACACGGCGGTCGTCCGGGTGGGCCGCCGCATCACCGTCTGCGGCGATCTCGCGGGCGCCCGCCCGGTGTTCCACACCCCCTGGGCGGGCGGCACGGCGTACGCGACGGCCGCGCTGCCGCTGGCCGACCTCGTCGAGGCCAACCTCGACTTCGGGCACCTCGCCGCCCTGCTCGCCGCCCCGGACGTACCGGCCGCGCTGGACGACTCCACCCCGTACGACGGCGTACGGCGCATTCCGCCGGGGCACGCGCTGATCCTGCGCGCCGGAGCACGTGAGGTCGCCGGGTACGACCCGGTCGCCTCGCTCGCCGTGGCCGCGCCCCCGGCGGACCCCGACAGCGCGGTCGGCGCGGTCCGGGACGCCCTGGTCGAGGCCGTCCGCGCCCGCCTCTCCGCGCCTCGGCACGTGCCCGACATCGATCCCGGCCCGGTGCCCGGCATGGGCCCCGCCGAACGCCGGGCGGCGCGCGGCATGCCGGTGCCCGGGATCGGGGCGGACCTGTCCGGCGGGCCGGCCTCGGGCACGCTCGCCCTGCTCGCGGCGGGCCTGCCCGGCAACCCCGGCACCCTGCTGGGCCACGGCACCGGCGCGGGCGAACGCCTGCTCGCCGTCACCTTCAACGACCTGGCGGTCGGCGGCCGCGAGGCCGAACTGGAACGCGCCGGGGCACTCGCGGCCAACCCCCGGCTGCACCACGTGGTGGTGACCGGCCGCGAGGACGTCCTGCCGTACGCCGACCTGGACGGCCCGCTGACCGACGAGCCCGGCCCGTCGCTGGTGACCGCGGCCCGCCACCGGGCCCGCCTCGTCTCGGGCAGCGCCGACCACTTCACCGGCTACGGCGCCCGGCAGGTCCTGGACGCCCACCCGGCCCGCCTGGCCGACCTCCTGATGGACCGCAAGCGCCGCCATCTGGTCCGGCCCGTCGCCGCGCTCGCCAAGGCCGACGGGTCCGTGATGGTCCCCGCGCGCGTGTACAGCGCGGCCCGGCGGCTCGCCCGTACGCCCTACCGCGCGGGCCTGGAGGAACTCGCCGACCGGCTGCTGCGCCGCCGCTTCGACGAGCCCGGCGGCGCCGTGGGGGCCTCGCTGGCCGCGCTCACCTGGGCCAGACCCGGCCCGGCGGCCCGCTGGCTGACCGGCGAGGCCCTGGCCGAAGTATCGGTTCGCCTCCAGGGCGCGACCGGCCGCCCGGCGATCGGTCCGGGCCAGCGGCCGGGCGACTATCGCGCGCGTGCCGCCCTGACGCGGCACGCCGCGGACGTACGGGTCCTGGAGCAGGCCGCGGAGATCCGCTCCCAGCGCCTGCACACGCCCTTCCTCGACAACCAGGTCGTCCGGGCCTGCCGCGCCCTGCCGGAGGCCCTGCGCGTCCAGCCCGGGGCGCGCGCCGCCATCCTGCGTACGGTCCTGGAGGGCGCCGGAGTGGGCGAGCTGCCGTCCGGCTGGGGAGCGCCCTCGCACGCCCCGGCGGCGGACGCCGCGCGCGCGGGACTGCGGGTGGCCGTCGACGACCTGATGACCCTGTTCGCGACCCCGCTGCTCGCGGAGGCCGGCCTCGTGGAGGCACGCGTGGTCCGCAAGGCGCTGCGCGCGGCGGCCCAGGGCGAGCCCCTGCCCCTGGACGGCCTGGCCGACCTCGTCGCCCTGGAACTGTGGCTGCGCCGCCTGCTGGCCCGCCGCGGCACCTGCTGGACAGGCACCCCGGCACGGGCGCGCGCGGTACCGGGGGGCATCGCCCCGCAGAGGGGGGCGCTGGCTTCCGGGGCGTGAGGGGGAGGGGCGCGCGGGTGCGCGGGGTCGCGAGGGTGCACGGAGTGCGGGAGGGCTTGCGGGGGCGCGCGTGAAGTCGGCGGCCTTCCTGCGACGGCAGGCGACGGTAGGCGGCTGGATGCGACGGTACGCGGCTGGACGCGCGGCTCGGCAGCCGGTGCGGCCCTGCGACGGTCTGCGACCGCGACGCACGCGGGCACGGTTGTGACGCTGCCGGAGGATCTGGAAAGCCGGCCCGATCGGCTGCCCCGTGCGCGTCCTCCGGGCGCGCACGCGCGCCTGTGGCCGTGACGCGGCGGATCAGCCGACAGACGAGATTCAGGCCCCGCCCCGCCCCGCCCCGCCCCGCCCCGCCCCGACCGCTCCGCGCAGGCGCCCGCCACGCGCGCACGCGCGGCTGTGACCTGTACCACCCCACGCCCCTGCGCGAGCTGCGCCCGCCACGCGCGCACGCGCGGCTGTGGCGGCTGTGGCCGTGGCGCGGCGGACGAGCCGACAGCCAGGCCCCGCCCACTCGCCCCGCGCGCACGCGCGAATGTCTACACCCCGCACGCGACCAAGGGGAAGCTCCCGCTCGCCCCGCGCGCACGCGCGAATGCGGGCCGTGGCGCGGTGGGCCAGCCGCCAGCCGCCAGCCGACCGACCAGCCAGGCCCCGCCCCGCCCGACCACCCGCGTCCGCATGCCCGCATGCCCGCATGCCCGCATGCCCGCACGTCCGCATGCCCGCACGTCCGCACGCCCGCATGCCCGCACGTCCGCATGCCCGCACGTCCGCACGCCCGTGCGCGGCGCGGCGCGGCGCCGGGGACGCCGACCGTCTCTCCGCCCGCGACCCTCCCGCGCCCCACCCCCACGCACCCCCCCCGTCAGGCGCCCCGGCCCCCTCTCGGCAGGGACCCGCCGACAAACCCCGTGCCTCGTCTTCCGGCCCCGGGGACAATGAGCCGGTGCAGTACAGAATCCTGGGCGTCACCCAGGCGAAGGACGACCAGGGCATTGCCGTACCCGTCGGCGGCCCCCGAGTCCGAGCCCTGCTCACCGCCCTCGCCCTGCGTCCCGGCCGGGCCGCCGCTCCCGGCACGCTGATCGACGAGGTGTGGGGCGACGCCCCGCCCCAGGACGCCCCGGCTGCCCTCCAGGCCCTGGTGGGCCGCCTGCGCCGCGCGCTGGGCAAGGACGCGGTCCGGTCGGACACCGGCGGATACCGGCTGGCCGCGGACCGCAAGGACGTCGACCTCTTCGCGTTCGAACAGCTCGTGCACGACGGGAACGCGGCCCTCGCCCACGGCGACGCGGCCGGCGCGGCCCACGCCCTGGACGAGGCCCTCGCCCTGTGGCGCGGCCCCGCCCTGGCCGACCTGCCCGACCGCACGGCCGCCGCCCGGCCCGAGGCCCTGCGTCTGGAGGCCGTCCGGGTCCGCGCCGACGCGCGACTGCGGCAGGGCCGCGCCCTCGACGTCATACCCGAGCTGACCGAACTGACCGTCGCCCACCCCTACGACGAGCCGCTGCACGCCCTGCTCCTCCGCGCCCTGCGCGACACCGGCCGAGGCGCGGACGCCCTCGCCGCCTACGAGCGGGTCCGCCGCGCCCTCGCCGACGGCCTGGGCACCGACCCCGGCCCGCGCCTGCGCGCCCTGCACGCGGAACTGCTCGCCCCGCCCACCGAACCCGCCGGACCACCCACGGCCCCGGCCGCACCCACAGTCCCCGCCCCACCCACAGCCCCGGCCTCACTCATGGCCCCCGCCGAGGCCCCGTCACCCACGCCCCCCGGCACCGCTCACCCCGTGCCCCGCCCCTCCGCCCGCACCGGCAACATCCGTCCGCGCCTTACCTCTTTCGTGGGCCGGGAACCCGAACTCGCCGCCATCCGTTCCGATCTGTACAGGGCCCGCCTCGTCACGCTCACCGGACCGGGCGGCTCCGGCAAGACCCGCCTCGCCGAGGAAGCCGCCGCCGGGCTCCCGCAGGCGTGGCTGGTCGAGCTGGCGCCGCTCGACCGCCCGGAGGCGGTGCCGGGCGCGGTGGTCAGCGCGCTCGGTCTGCGGGAGACCGTGCTGATGACCAACGACCTGACGAGCCCGCACGACGATCCGGTGGCCCTGCTCGTCGAGTACTGCGCCGCGCGCGGCGAACTGCTGATCCTTGACAACTGCGAACATGTCATCGGCGCCACCGCCCACCTCGCCGAGACCCTGCTCACCCACTGCCCCGGACTCACGGTCCTCGCCACCAGCCGGGAGCCCCTGGGCGTGCCCGGCGAGCTGGTGCGCCCGGTCGAGCCGCTGCGCCCCGCCCAGGCGCACCGCCTCTTCGCCGAGCGGGCCGCCGCGGTCCGGCCCGGCGCCGCCGACGCGCCCGGCGGTGCGGAGGCCGTCGCGGAGATCTGCCGGCGTCTGGACGGCCTGCCCCTGGCCATCGAGCTGGCCGCCGCCCGGCTGCGGCTGCTCACGCCCCGCCAGATCGCCGACCGCCTCGACGACCGCTTCCGCCTGCTCACCGCGGGCAGCCGTACGGTCCTGCCCCGCCAGCAGACCCTGCGCGCCGTCGTCGACTGGTCCTGGGACCTGCTCGACGAGCGGGAGCGTACGGTGCTGCGCGAGGTGTCCGTCTTCGCCGGCGGCTGGGACCTGGCCGCCGCCGAGGCCGTGTGCACCGGACCCGCCGCCGAGCTGATCGGGGCGCTCGTCGACAAGTCCCTGATCGTCGCGACCCCGGACGGCGACGGCGGGATGCGCTACCGCCTGCTGGAGACCATCCACGAGTACGCCGTCGAGCGCGCCGCCGAAACCCCCGGGCTGCGCGCCGCCGCCCAGCACCGGCACCTCGCCTGGGTGCACGCGCTCGCCGAGGAGGCCGAGCCCCTGCTCCGGTCGGCGGCCCAACTGCCCTGGATCGCCCGGCTGGAGACCGAGCTGGACAACATCCGCGCCGCCCTCGACCGCGCCCTCGCGGCCGGCGACGAGCAGAGCGCGGGCGAGGTGTGCCTCGCCATGGGCTGGTTCTGGTGGCTGCGCAACTACCGGCGCGAGGCCGCCGAATGGCTCCAGCGCGCCCTGCGCCTGGGCCTCGCCCTGGACGCCCAGGCACCCCCCAGCGACAGCGCCCCGACCGGCAGCGTCCCCACCGACAGCGCCCCCGCCGAGGGCGCCGCCGACCTGATGGACGCCGTCCTCGACGCCCCGGAGGGGCAGGAGCACGACCGCCACCCGCGGCACGCCCTGCGCATGGACCTGCGGATGCTGCACCTGTTCCTGACCTACGAGGCCGAGCAGCCGGACCTCGTGCACGACGAGCGGTTCACGCGTTACGTCGCCCGGGTCCGGGCCGCCTTCGAGAACGGCGGCCCGCGCGCGGCCCGGATGCCCGGCCTCATCTGGCCGCTCACCGGCTACCTGGCGAGCGGCCAGCCGGACATCCACGCCGCGATGGACGCCGCCGTCGCCAACTGCCGCCGGTACGGCGGGGACTGGGAGACCGGCGTCACCCTGATGTTCCGCACGCACCTCGTCGTCGACTCACCGGGCAACCTGCGCGGCGTCGACGACGACCTGGCGGAGCTGCGGGTCCTCAGCCGCCGGATCGGGGACCGCTGGATGCGCGCCCAGGTGTGCAGCGCGGCGGGGGAGACGGCCATGGCACGCGGCCGGTTCGACGAGGCGCGCGGCGAGTACGACGAGGCGCTGCGGCTCGCCCACGAGGTGGGCGCGCACGCCGAGACGCCGTTCCTGCTGGCCCGCCTCGGTGAGATCGCCTACCGGTCCGGCGACCGGGCCGCCGCCCTGGCCGCGCTGGACGAGGCGAGCGCGGCGGCCGAGCGGTGCGGGGTGATGGACTCACGCGCGTACGTCCACTTGCTCAGAGCACAGATCGCGCTGGACGACGGCGAGGTCCCCGCCGCGCGCGCCCGCTGGCGGGCGGCCCGGGCCGATGCGCAAGGGGGCACTCCGCCACCGCAGTTCGAGGCGATGCTGCGCGGCATGGACGCCCTCGTCACAGCCGCCGAGTCGGGTGCGGAGCACGGGCTGCCGCTGGTGGCCGGCGCGTTGCGCGTGGCCGTCGAGCAGCAGTGCTCGGAGGTAGTGACGGCCGGGCTCGTGGACATGGCGGCCGATCTGGTGGCCCGCCTCGGTGAGCTGCCGCAGGCGGTCCGGCTGCTCGCCGCCGCCGACCACTGGCGCGACGGCCACCCCCGCCCGCTGCCCGAACGCGCGGCAGCCGAACGCATCACGGCCGCCGCCCGCACCACCCTGACCGCCGCCGCTCACACCGCCGAGCAGGCCCGGGGCGCCGCCCTCACCATGGACGACATCCTCACCGGACTCACCGGGACCGCTCGGACCCACCCCGCTCCCGAGTGTCCCGGCGGTCCGCCGCGCAGGTGAACCGCGACTCCGCCCAGTCCGCGAGCGTCACCGCGTCGAAGGCGCTGCGCGGCTCGACGACCAGGGTCACGGTCCGGCGCCCGACCAGGCTCACATGGACGGGCACGGCCGGATCGCCCCCGGTGACCGAGCCGGAACTCCACAGCCGGGCACCGTCCGCGTACACGGAGAAGGTGACCTTGCCCAGCCCGCTCGCCAGGTCGTCGATGCCGGCCCACGCGTCGTAGGCGGAGCAGGTCCGGTTGAGGTCGATGGTGGCCGAGGACTGTCCGTGGACACTCACCCCGCGGGCGTAGCGTTTGTCCGCGATCGACAGGCCGTCCCGCTGCCACACCCAGCCGCTCCCGCCGAGCCGCATCTCCGGCCCGGTGCCGTCCCCGGTGACGTCGTACCGCAGCTCGCTCCACTCGTAGACGGCTGGAGCGGGTGCCGGAGTGGGCGTCGGTGTGGGGGTGGGTGACGGCGTCGGTCTCGGCTTCGGGGTGTGCTTCGGCCGGGGCGTCGTCGGCGAAGGCGTGGGCGAGGGCTTGTGGGCCGGGGCCGGGGACGGCCGTACCGCGGCGGGACGCACCGGCGGCTCGGGCCGGGGCTTGGGCGCCGGCTTCGGCGGGGCGGGCTTCGACGGCCGCGGCGTGACGGCCGGCGCCGGGGGCGGGGCCGCGTCGTCGGCCGGCGGCGGTCCGTCGTGGCCGGCCAGCGCGAAGGCCACCGCCGCCGCGGCGGCCACGGCGACGACACCGGCGGCGATACCGGCCTTCACCGGCGCGCCCAGCCCCTCGGACGCCGCCGCGCCCCCACCGGCCGAACCCCCGGAGGACCCGCCCGCGCCCGCCGCCCCCGCCCCGCCGGCCGCACTGGCCGTGGAGCCCGCGCCCGCCGCCCCCGCCCCGCCGGCCGCACTGGCCGTGGAGCCCGCGCCCGCCGCCCCCGCCCCGGCGGCGCCCGCCGCTCCGGCCGCGCCCGCGCCCCCCGCGAGCAGGCCGAGCACCTTGGCGTACCCGGCGGCGCCGATCCAGCCGAGGACGGCGACCGGCACCACCGCCGGGATGCCGCCCGCGACCTCTTCGATCTGGAGCGCCGCCAGCCGGCACCTGGCGCACTCGTCCAGGTGCTTGCGCAGGCCCCGTTCGGCGCGGGTGCGCAGCTTGCGGCGGGCGTAGCCGCCGAGCTGGTCGGCGTAGCGGGCGCACTCCTCGTCGCCGGTCAGGGCCGCGCTCACATGGGCCTGGAGATAGGCCTGCTTGAGGCCCTCGCGGGCCCGGCTGGCCAGGACGCGGGTGCCGTTGGCGTCCAGCCCGAAGAGCGTGGCGACCTCGCTGGGCGACTCGTCCTCGACCTCGGTGTGCCACAGCACGGCCTGCCACCGCTCGGGCAGCGAGCGGAAGGCCCGCATGGCCAGGGACTGCTCGGCCTCGTGCATCGCCCGCACGTCCGCGCCCAGCTCCAGGCCCGCCCCGAAGGAGCCGCCGGACGCGGTGTCCCCGGCCGCCTCCGAGTCCCGGGCCGCCTGCGCGGCGAACACCGCGAAGTCGTCGACCAGTTGCTCGCGCCGGGCGGTCCGCGTCCAGCGCGCGGCGACCCGGCGGACGCTGGTGAGCAGGTAGGCGCGCACGGCGTGCCGGGGCCCGGCACCGCCGCGCACCGCCTGGAGCATGGCGGCGAACACCTCGGCGGTCAGGTCGTCCGCGGTATGGGCGTCCCGGCAGCAGGTGCGGGCGTACCGGCGTACGGCGTCGGCGTGGCGCCGGTACAGCGCCTCGTACGCCGTGTCGTCGCCCGCGCGCATCCGCTCGATCAGCTCGGCGTCGGACGGCGGCGCGTCCGGCGCGGGCAGGGGCACCCCGTCCGCGTCGGCGGCGCGCCCCGCGCGCTGCGCGGGCACCCCGCCCATGGCGCGGGACCCGGGACCGACCGATGCCCGGTCGTGCGGAACGTCCGCCGGGCCGCTCTGGCTCGGCACCTGCGGCGGACGCGGTACGTCCGCGCCCGCCTCGCCACCCGCCTCGCCGTCCCCGGCCGCCCCGCTCCGCCCGTCAACGCCCATCGCTGTCAGCCCCCGCGTCAGCCCCCGCCGCCGGCCCGTCCCCTCCGGTCACCGCGTCAGACTGCCACACTGGTGCTCGGCCGGAACTCCGCAGGAAGGATCCTCCACTCGTCAGTGGGGACCTGCCAGGGCACGACGCCTACGTCACCCGTACGGGTGAAGAGGGCAGGGGCGCATGCCCGCGCGGCTCAGGCCGGCCGGTAGCGCAGCCCCTCCAGCAGGATGTCCAGGAGCCGGGCCGAGGCGGCCGCCTGCTGGGCCGCGTCCGGCAGCGAGGGCGCCGCCGTCGCGATGACCAGCAGCACGTCCGACACCGACACGTCCGGCCGCAGCTCGCCCGCCGCGCGGGCCCGCTCCACGAGCCGGCCCACGACGTCGAGCAGCTCCGCCGCCCCGGCGTCGTCGTCCGCCACGTCCGGCGGGAGCACCGCGCCCGGGTCGGGCACCAGCCGCAGCTCACCCGCGCCCGGCTGGGTCCGCTGCTGCGGCACCCGCCGCCCGTCCGGCCCGTCCGCGCCCTCGGCACGGTCCTCCGCGACCCCCACCCGCAGTATGTGCGGCGGCAGCAGCCGCCCGGCGCCGGACGCCACCGACGTGCGCAGGAAGCGCGAGAGCGCCGACCACGGCTCGTCCTCCTGGCCCAGCGCGGTCCGCGCCTGATCGGTCAGCCGGGAGGTCTCCTCCTCGGCTATCCGCCGCACCAGGACGTCCTTGCTCGGGAACCGCCGGTACACCGTGCCGACGCCGACCCGCGCGCGCCGCGCCACGTCCTCCATCGGCGCGCCGTACCCCAGCTCGCCGAAGACCTCGCGCGCCGCCCGCAGGACGTGTTCGAGGTTGCGCTGTGCGTCCACGCGCAGCGGAGTGGTCCGGACCGCCCGGGGATCGTCCCCGCGCCCGCCGCCCGCCGCCCGGTCCATGGCCCCGCCGCCCGTCGCGACGGCGGACGCGGTGGACCAATGAGTGTCCTGAATATGCATAGCCGATCCCCCGGTAATGGCGTCTCCCCCCGGAGACTCCCCGCCACTGAATCAGGGGTGCGCGGAACGGGAAACGCGCACGACCGAGCCCGTCCCGCGCGATCCGGTTGCGATCCGCGGACTCGTTCGCCACATCCCCTACACCCCGTCGACACGAACATAGTTGAGAGGGAGTCAATTCAGAAGGGGCAGGTTCCGCACAGCGCGCCCCCCGATCGGAGTACGGGCCGCATACGTCCCGATCGCCACCCCCACCGCACCCCCGCCCACCCCCACTGACCTGCACGCCTTCGCCGCCCCCCGGCGAACGGGCGGCCGGCGCGCCGTGCCGCCCGCCGGTCACACAAATCGCCGGGGCTGTGGACAAACGACAGTCACGGGTGCGTCATGGGATGGTGAAGGAACGTGCGCGCATTCTCGTTGTCGGCGGCGGCTACGTCGGGATGTACACGGCCCTGCGCCTGCAGCGGCGGATGAAACAGGAACTCGGGCGGGGCGAGGTGGAGATCACCGTCGTCACCCCCGATCCCTACATGACGTACCAGCCGTTCCTGCCCGAGGCGGCGGCCGGAGCGATCTCCCCGCGGCACGTCGTCGTACCGCTGCGCCGCGTCCTCGACCGGTGCCGCATCGTCGTCGGCGAGGTGACGGGCATCGACCACGCGCACCGCACCGCCACCCTCACCACGCTCGCCACCGAGGAGCGGGGCGCCGGCGAGCGGCTGGCCTACGACGAACTCGTCCTCGCGCCCGGCTCCGTCTCGCGCACCCTGCCCGTCCCCGGCCTCGTCGACCACGGCATCGGCTTCAAGACCGTCGAGGAGGCCATCGGCCTGCGCAACCACGTCATCGAGCAGATGGACATCGCCTCCTCCACCCGCGACCCGGCGATCCGCGACGCGGCCCTCACCTTCGTCTTCGTCGGCGGCGGCTACGCGGGCGTCGAGGCGCTCGGCGAACTGGAGGACATGGCCCGCTACGCCGCCCGGTACTACCACAACATCCGGCCCGAGGACATGAAGTGGATCCTCGTCGAGGCCTCGGACCGCATCCTGCCCGAGGTCGGCGCGGAGATGGGCCGCTACACGGTCACCGAGCTGCGCCGCCGCAACATCCAGGTGCTGCTGCGCACCCGCCTGGACTCGTGCGCCGACCGCGTCGCCGTCCTCAGCGACGGCCGGCGCTTCCCCACCCGTACGGTCGTGTGGACCGCCGGCGTCAAACCGCACCCCCTGCTCGCCGCCACCGGCCTGCCCCTGGACGACCGCGGCCGCCTGAAGTGCACCGCCGAGCTGGGGGTCGACGGCGCCGAGCACGCCTGGGCGGCCGGCGACGCCGCCGCCGTCCCCGACGTCACCGCCGAGCCCGGCACCCTCACGGCCCCCAACGCCCAGCACGCGGTCCGCCAGGCCAAGGTCCTCGGCGACAACATCGCCCACGCGCTGCGCGGCGAGCCCCTGGAGACGTACGCCCACCGGTACGTCGGCTCGGTCGCCTCGCTCGGCCTGCACCAGGGCGTCGCCCAGGTCTACGGGCGCCGGCTGAAGGGCTACCCGGCGTGGTTCATGCACCGCGCCTACCACCTCAGCCGCGTCCCGACCTTCAACCGCAAGGCCCGGGTGCTCGCCGAATGGCTGCTGGCGGGCCTGTTCAAACGGGAGATCGTCTCCCTCGGTTCACTGGAACACCCCCGCGCGGAGTTCGAACTCGCGGCCGGGGGAAAGCATCCTCTGGACCCGAACATCGACCCGAAAGGGTCGTCCTGACCCGACTGAGGAACTTCGCGGAACGCCCCGGCGTCCCACGGTCACCGGCGCGGAGCGGCCGCACTGCCAGACTGATCCACCTCCGGGACGGGCAGCCGCCCGCCCCGGGTCCCCCCTGAAGCATTCCCGCTGTGCCGCACCCCCGGAGCGGCGGGAATGCGCGGTCACCGCCGCGCGGCCCCGCTCTCCCGGCCGGGCCCGGAGCCGGCCCGAGACGACAGACACGAGGCAAGGATTCGTGAACTTCACGCGCTGGAGCGCCCGGCTCCCCGGCATCCCCGGAACACAGCGCCGCGCCGCGGCGCGGACCTCACCCGCGGCCACCGCGGACCGGCGCGCCGACAGCTCCGTACCCGCCGCCCGCGCCGGCCAGGCGGCCGACCAGGCGGCCCCCGTGCCCACCGTCGACACCCTCCCCGCGCGCGCCGTCCTCGACCGGGTCCCGGCCCTCGTCGCCCTCGTCCAGGGCCCCGACCACCGCATCGCCTACGTCAACGACGCCTACACGGCGGCCTTCGGCACCCCCGCCCCCGGCGACCCCGCCCGCGACGCCCTGCCCGAACTGCGCGAACTGGGCCTGCTCCCGCTCCTCGACCAGGTCCTGCGCAGCGGCAGACCCCGCACCCTCAAGTCCCGCAAGGCACCCGACGGCCGTTCCTACACCTTCACCTGCACCCCGGTCACCGGCACCGACACCACCGGCGGCGACCGCGCCACCGGCCCGCAGGGCCACGCCGGACCCGGCGGCTCGGGCGTTCTCGTGTTCGCCACCGACGTCACCGACCACGCCGAGGCCGCCGCACGCCTGCGCGCCGGCGAACGCGGCCAGCGCGAGACCGCGGTCACCCTCCAGCGCTCCCTGCTCCCGCAGGTCCTGGACCAGCCCGACGACCTGCGCGTCGCCGCCACCTACCAGCCCGGCGGCACCGAAGCCGCCGTCGGCGGCGACTGGTACGACGTCATCACCCTCGGCGGCGGCCGCACCGCGCTCGTCATCGGCGACGTCATGGGCCGGGGCGTGCGCGCCGCGGCCGTCATGGGCCAGCTGCGCACCGCCGTCCGCGCCTACGCCCGCATGGACCTCCCGCCGCACGAGATCCTCCAGCTCCTCGACGGCCTCGCCGCCGAGATCGACGCCAACCAGATCGCCACCTGCGTCTACGCCGTCCACGACCCCAACGAGGGCCGGCTCCTTTACGCCTCCGCCGGCCACCTGCCGATCCTGGTCCGCGACGAGACCGGCACCGTGATCCGCGCCGACGAGCCCACCGGGCCCCCGCTCGGCACCGGCGGCTGGCTGCACACCTCCGGCTCGGTCCCGCTCAACCCCGGCTCCACGGCCGTCCTCTACACCGACGGCCTGGTCGAACGCCGCGACGAGGATTTGGACGAGGGCATCAGCGCGCTGGAACGCGCCCTGGCCGGCGCCACCGGCACCCCCCAGGTGATCTGCGACCGCCTGGTCCGCTCCGCCGGTGTGCAGGCCGACCACGACGACGACGTGGCCGTCCTCGTCCTCCAGCACCCCGCCCGCACCGGCCCGAGCAGCGAACTCTTCCGCAACGCCGCGCTGGAACTGCTCGGCGGCGTGGAAGCGGCCCCCCGCGCGCGTGCCTTCGCCTCCGGCGTCCTGACCAGCTGGCGCTTCCCGCCCGAACTGCACGACCTCGGCGTCCTGGCCGCCAGCGAACTCGTCGCCAACTCCCTCCAGCACGGCACCCCGCCCATGCGGCTGCGCCTGCGTCGCACCGACCGCCGCCTCATCGTCGAGGTCACCGACGGCGACGACCACCTCCCCCGGCGCCGCCGCGCCGAACCCGCCGACGAGTCCGGCCGCGGCATCGCCATCGTCGCGACCATCGCCTCCCACTGGGGCGCCCGCCGCACCCCGGGCGGCGGCAAGGCGGTCTGGTGCGAGTTCACCCTGC
This sequence comes from Streptomyces sp. NPDC047017, assembly GCF_040644175.1. Classification (NCBI taxonomy): domain Bacteria; kingdom Bacillati; phylum Actinomycetota; class Actinomycetes; order Kitasatosporales; family Streptomycetaceae; genus Streptomyces; species Streptomyces sp. NPDC047017. The sequence goes on from NZ_JBEYVW010000027.1 coordinate 85,309, forward strand.
CCGACGTCCAGCCGTAGCCGTACGACGAAGCGGCCGCCACCCGAAGGTGACGGCCGCCCCGGACCCATGGGTCCTCACGCCTCCGCGGACACCGGCTCCGCGGCGGCGGCCCCGCGGGCCACCACCCGGCTGCGCGCGCCCCACGGATGGTCCTGCACCGCGCTGAGGCCCCGCCCCAGCCGCAGCGCCAGCACACTGATCGCCAGCGAGAACAGCAGGAACGTCACCACGTACGGCCCCGGCAGCGCGGCCGCCAGCGGACCGCCCACCGCCGGTCCGACCGCCAGCGCGAGCTGCTTCACCAGGGCGAACGCCGAGTTGTACTGACCGGCCATGCCCTCCGGCGCCAGATCGGCCACCAGCGGCGCGAGCGTCGGCGACAGCATCGCCTCACCCAGCCCGAACAGCGCGTACGTCGACACGAACGCCGCCGTCGCCATCATCTGGCTGCCGTGCCCCAGCCCCGCGTACGCCGCCGCACCCCAGGCCACGGCCCAGATCACGCCCACGGCCGCGATCACCCGCGAGCGCCGCCGCCGCTCGACGAACCTCAGCACGGCGAACTGCGCCACCACGATCATCAGCGTGTTCGCGGCCAGCGCCGTGCCCAGCGCCGACGTCGATATCCCGGCCGCCTCCACGCCGTACGCGCTCAGACCCGACTCGAACTGTCCGTAGCAGGCGAAGAAGAGCACGAAGCCCAGCACGCACAGCCGCACCATGGCCCGGTTCCCCAGCAGCTGCCGCCAGCCGCTCTTCGCCGTATCCGAGCCCGCCGGGGCCTGCTCGATCCGCGGCGCGTGCGGCATCCGCACCGTCGACATCACCACGGCCAGCAGCAGGAACACCGCCGCCTCGATCGCGAACAGCAGCGTGAAGGAGGAGACCTTCGTGGTGTCGACGAGGTGACCGCCGATGAGGCCACCGACGCCCAGCCCCAGGTTCTGCAGGAAGAACTGCATCGCGAAGGCCCGCGAGCGCGTCTCCGACGCCGAGCAGTCCACGATCATCGTGGCCAGCGCCGGCTGCATCACCGCCTGCCCGGCACCGAGCGCCGCCGCCGACAGCAGCACGGCCGCCGCCCCGCCCGCCAGCCCCAGGCTCAGCGCGCCCAGCGCGGCCAGGACCAGGGCGGTGAGCAGCACCGGCAGCGGGCCGCGGCGCACGATCGCCCGGCCGGCGAACGGCAGCACGATCAGCGCGGCCACGGCGAAGACAGCGAGGACGAGCCCCGCCGTCATGGCTCCCAGACCCCGCACCTGCGCCACATAGACGTACAGGTAGGGGACGGTGAAGCCGAGCCCGAACGCGCTGAGTGCGTTGCCCACGTGGATCCGGCGCATCGCCGCGCCCATCGCCCTGGTCACGTTCACCTCTCTCATTAGTTAGGAGTGAAGACTTCGAAGCTAAAGTTCGAAGCTAAAGACTACACCTGGAAGGACTTCAATGCCAAGCGGTGCCGTGCGATACTGCCGCCATGGGCGATACGCACGGCATCGGCGGCGAGCCGGCACTCGAAGAGCAGATCGCCGCCTACCAGCGCGAGTTCCAGGACCTCGACCCCCAGGTCGAGAAGATCGTCTCGGCGCTGTCCCGCCTGAACCGCCGGATGAACGTCGCCTACGGCCGGCAGACCTCGGAACTGGGCATCAGCAACGCCGAGTGGGAGGTCCTCAAGGCCCTCGTCCTCTCCGGCGCCCCCTATCGCCTGGGCCCCAGCGATCTCGCCAAGCGCCTCGGCCTCACCCCCGCCGCGATGACCCACCGCATCGACCGCATGGTCGGCGAGGGCCTGGTCACCCGGGAGCGCGACGAGTCCAACCGGGTCCGCGTCATCGTGGAGCTGACCCCGGAGGGGCGGGAGAAGTGGATGGAGGCCATGCGCCTGGCCACCGTCTTCGAGGGGGACCTCCTCCAGGACCTCACCCAGGCGGAGCGCGCGGTGCTCGGTGAGGTGCTGACCAGGCTCCTGCGCCGGGTGGAGCACGCGCAGCCGGACGCCGGCGGCCGGCTCAGCGACCTCGACTAAAAGATCTTGACAGGGGGGCCTTGACACCTCTCGGACAGATCCGTAAAGTTCTTCGGGTTGCCACGGGGCCATGACGGTTCCGCGACGACACTCCGCCGCAACTGCGGCAACAAACCATCAGCACGATCTCCCACCCGGGTCTGTATTCGGCGTGCCCGAATGCAATTCGAATGGGACTCGTCGACCCCGACCGGATCTGCCAAGGGCCCGATTGGGAATCGCCGAGAGAATCCGCTAAGGTTTGAGACGTCGGAACGGCCCAACAGCCGGGAAGACAGACCCCGCTGACCGGGGATCAGGTCGAGAAAAGATCTGATAGAGTCGGAACCGCCGGAAAGGGAAACGCGGAAGCGGGAACCTGGAAAGCACCGAGGAAATCGGATCGGAAAACGGTCTGATAGAGTCGGAAACGCAAGATCGAAGGGAAGCGCCCGGAGGAAAGCCCGAGAGGGTGAGTACAAAGG
>NZ_JBEYVW010000028.1:0-79600 GCF_040644175.1 Streptomyces sp. NPDC047017
GACCCCGCTCGCGGGGTCCGCGCCTCGTGGCGTTCCCGTGAGATCGCCCACGTTCCCGGCGGCCCGGCCGCCGGGAACGTGGGCCGCCGATTCCGTCACCCTGGGTGGGCACCGGAGCGGCCCGCGGTGGCGCTCCCCGGGTGACACGCCCTTGGCGGCCCAGGGCCTCCCGGCTCCGCCCGCATCACCCGGCGTGATCGGGGAACCCGACGGGGGAACCGCACGCACCGCCGGCCGGCCGATCGTCCAACTCGCCGCGAAACCGGACGGATTCGGAGAGTGATCGTCAACACCCTTATGGGGAAGGTGAATCCTGTGACCGTGATACCCGCATGCCCGGGCGGGGCGATAGGGTTACTCTGCCCGGGCCGGGTGGACTCGTACGGGTGGGGAGTGACATGGAGCAGATAACAGTGCGCAGCAGGGCGAGGGTCCCTGCGATCACGTGCGGAAGCAGCGCGACCAGCTCGCGCCTCGACCGCCATCTCTCGGTGCTGGGCGGTCCGGCCGTCCCGCAGCGTGAGACGGCCGAGGCGACGTCGCTGATGCTCGAACTGACCGCGCGTGCCGTGCACGACCGCACGGGCAGGGGCGCACGCGTGCGCCGCGTCTCGCTGTTCGCGCCGCTGCGTCGGCTGCGCCGCTCGCTGTTCGGCGGGCACTGACACCACCGTCTCCGGCCTCTCCGGCTCCTCCGGAGGGTGCCGCGGACGTTTCCCCGCGGCCCGTTCACCCGAGCACGGGCCCGGACCCGGCCGAGGCCATCGCACCGCCCCGGCGCGGTGCCACGACCTGGCCGCACACCCGCCCCACGGCGCGCGGCGGCGCCCCGGTGCCGCCGGACCCCACCGTCGTGTCCCACCGCGCGCCCCGGACTCGCCCGACCGACAGGACCGGCGACAGCGGCCCCGTGCCCGGCCCGCGTCGGCCTCCGTGAGCCCGACGCCTCCCCGCTCCGGCTCTCCCCGAACCGCCGCCGCACCCCGAACCGCCGACGCACCCGGCCCCCGGTGCGCGGCCAGACCCCCGTCCGGGCCGCGTCGACCGGCCGCCGTCGTCGTTCAGCCCCGGCCGCGCGCGTACCGGCGTACCGCGAGCGGCGCGCAGGCCGCGATCAGTGCCGCGGACCAGGCGAGCGTCCCGGCCACGGGGTGGGCCACCGGCCAGGCCGCGTGCGCCGGAACGGCGGCGTTGCCGAAGAGGTCGCGCAGGGCCGTGGTCACCGCGCTGATCGGGTTCCACTCGGCCAGCGTGCGCAGCCAGGGAGTGAGATCGCCGGTGGGGATGTAGGCGTCGGACAGCAGCGGCAGCACGAACGTCGCCGCGCCCAGCTGACCGGCCGCCTCCTCGCTGCGGGTGAGCAGTCCCAGCAGGATGCCGACCCAGGTGCACGCGAAGCGGAACAGCAGCAGCAGGCCCACGGCGCCCAGCGCGTGCCCCGCGCCGCCGTGGATCCGCCAGCCCACCGCCAGCCCGACCAGCAGCAGCGGCACCGTCCCGAGCGCCGTGACGACCAGATCGGCCACCGCCTGCCCGAGCGGCACCGCCGTCCGGCTCACCGGCATGGTGCGGAAGCGGTCCATCACGCCCCGGTGCGTGTCCTGCGCCGCCTGGAACATCCCCGTCATGACCCCGCCCGCCGCGGTCGCCGCCAGCAGCCCGGGCACCAGGAAGGCGCGGTACTCCCGTCCGGGCATCGCCAGCGCGCTGCCGAAGACGTAACCGAAGAACAGCAGCATGTTGACGGGCATCATCTGGGTCAGGATCGCGAGCCCCGGGCTGTTGCGGACCCGGCGCAGCTGCCGGCCCACCATCGTCATGCCGTCGTACGCCAGCGCGCTCATGCCGCGATCTCCTCCGTCACGTGGGCCTGTCCGGTCAGCCGCAGGAAGACGTCGTCCAGGGTCGGGGGCCGCAGGCTCACATCGAGCAACGGCACGCCCGCCGCGTCGAGTTCGCGCACCAGCCGGGGCAGGGTGAGGGCCGGGTCGGTGGAGACCGCGCCGACGGCGGCCCGTTCGTGGTCGAACACCGGCTCGGACCCGGTCAGCCGGTCCAGGACGGCCGCCGCCCGCGCCAGGTCACCGGCGTCGGCCACCACCGCCTCGGCGTGCGTGCCGACCAGCGCCTTGAGCCGGTCCGGTGAGCCGGTGTGCGCGACGCGCCCCCGGTCCACCAGGGCGATGTCGTCGGCCAGCCGGTCGGCCTCCTCCAGGTACTGGGTGGTCAGCACCACGGTGGTGCCCTGCTCCTTGAGGTCGCGCACGGCGTCCCGGATCTGGTTGCGGCTGACCGGGTCGAGGCCGGTGGTCGGCTCGTCCAGGAACAGCACGGCGGGCCGGCGCAGCAGCCCCGCCGCCAGGTCCAGGCGGCGGCGCATCCCGCCCGAGTAGGTGCCGGCCAGCCGCCCGGCGGCCTCGGTGAGGCCGAACCGCTCCAGCAGCTCGTCGGCGCGTGCCGCCGCGTCCGGGACGCGGTGCAGCCGGGCGAACAGCCGCAGGTTCTGCCGGCCGGTCAGGTCCGTGTCCACGGAGGTGTCCTGCCCGGTCACCCCGATCCGGCGGCGTACGGCGGCCGGCTCGCGCACCAGATCGTGCCCGGCCACCCGGGCCGAGCCCGCGTCCGGCCGCAGCAGGGTCGTCAGCAGGCCCACGGCCGTCGTCTTGCCGGCGCCGTTGGGGCCGAGCACGCCGCAGACCGTGCCCTCGGCGACCGCCAGGTCCAGGCCGCGCACGGCGTGGACGTCCCCGAAGCGTTTCTCCAGACCCTCACTAAGTACAGCGTACGTAGAAGTCATGGCAGGACCATAGCGCACTACGTACGGCGTACGTAACTACGATGGTGGGGCGAGGTGATGTCCGATGGCCGGCCGTGCGGCCCGACCCGAAGTGATCTGGGCCCGTCCGGAGCGGACGGGCCGGGGCCCGAAGCCCGCCCACACACGCGCCGACATCGCGGCGGCGGCCGTGCGGATCGCCGACGCCGGCGGACTGGACGCGGTGTCCATGCGGCAGGTCGCCGCCGAGCTCGGCTGCGGCACCATGTCGCTGTACAACTACGTCCCCCGCAAGGAGGACCTGTACGAGCTGATGGTGGACGCGGTCAGCGGCGAGCACGAGCTGTGGGAGCCCGGCGGCGACTGGCGGGCCGACATGGTCCGGGTGGGCCACCAGAGCCGGGCCCTGATGCGCCGCCACCCCTGGCTGCCCCGCCTGATGTCCGCGATGTACGGCTTCAGCCCCAACGCCCTGCGCTACCTGGAGCACTGCCTGGCCTGCCTGGACCCCCTGGAGGTCCCCTACGGCACCAAGATGGAACTGGTCGCCATGCTCAACGCCGTGGTGACCATGTACGTCTCCAACGAGCTGACCACCGCCGAGCGCACCCGCTCCCTGCCCTGGTCCGAGCAGGAGGAGACCGCGGTGCGCATCGCCTACCTGGGCGGCCAGGTCGCCACTGGCGCCTATCCGCGCCTGGCGGCGTCCTTCGCGCAGGACGCGGGCCCCATCGACCTGGAGGCGGTCTTCGACCGGGCCCTGGCCCGGGTGCTGGACGGCTTCACGCCGCGCGGCTGAGCCGCGGCACCCGGCACCCGGCCGCCGCGGGGCCCCGGCCCGGGGCCCGTCCTCAGATCAGGGCGAACTGGCCGCCCGGGCCCTCCTCCGCGTGGTCGAGGACCGAGGCCGGCCTGCGGGCCGCCTCCGGTACCGGCAGGACGCCCGCCGCCCGCAGCGCGGTGGCGGTCACCGGGTCCGTCATCTCCGCCTCCGCCTCCGCCTTCGCGTCCGGGCGCGGCGCCGGCTCGGCCAGCAGTGCCAGTACGGTGATCAGCTCCAGCAGTTGCGAGGTCCAGGGCTGCGGCCAGACGGCCGGGCACAGGGCCGCCAGCGTGCCCGGTTCACCCGGCGCGGTCCGGGCCGCGAACCACTGCTCCAGGACCCGGCCCGAACCGGCCTCGAAGTCCCAGGCCGCCGGGGGCACCGGGGCGACACGGCCCTCGTCGAGGTGCAGGGTCTCCTCGTCGCGGTCGTAACGCAGGCTCAGCGGGCGGGCCGGCAGGGGCGCGCGGACGTACGGGCGGCGCCCGCCGGGCAGTCTGGGGCGCTCGCCGTCACGGCGCATCAGCCACAGCGTGCGCCGGCCCGCCTCGACGCCCGCCGCCCACACCCCGGCGTCCCCGGTCAGCGGCACGGCGAGACCGCGCGGGCCGGGCCGGGCCGCCACCAGCGCCCAGGCGAGCACGTCCAGCGGGCCGAGCGGTAGCCCCAGGCGGTCCGCCAGGTGCTCCAGCAGCCCGGGCGCCAGGTTGGGTTCCCGGCCGCCCGGGCGGCGGTACAGCGGGCGGACGCGGCCCGGGCGCAGCAGCGGCGGCAGGGACGTCGCCAGCAGCGCAGGGCCGGCCGCGCCCGGGGCGGTGGCCGTCTCCACGGCGAACACCTGCCGGTCGTCCGCCACCCGCCACAGCTCAGGTCGGGCCGCGTCGATCAGCCGGTGGTCGGGGATCAGCCACTGCTCGTCGAAGGGCGCGGCCAGCACCCGTACCGGCTCCGGACACGGCCCGAAGGCCCGGATCAGCTGCTCCGTGGCGGCCGTCCCGCCCGGCAGCTGCGCCACCGCAGACCGTGCCGTGCGCGAGCGGGTCGGCTCGAACAGCGCCTCCCGCTCGGCGCCCTCGGCCTCCAGCAGGGCGGCCCAACGGGCCTTCAGGCAGCCCGGGTCGGGGGCCGCCGGCCATGCCCGGCCGAGCCGCGGCGCTGCGACGGACCACGGCATGAGGTCCGCGAGCAGCGGAGCGTCGTCGTGCGTCACGCCGGGCATCGTACGACGCGGCGGCGGTGCGCGGGTCAGGTCGCGTCGAGCGTGACCGTGAAGGAGAAGCGGTCCCCGCGGTAGTGGATGACCACCACGTCCAGCGGACGCCCGGCCGTGTCGTAGGTGATGCCCGTGTAGTGCAGGATCGGGCTGAGCAGCGGCACCTGGAGCAGCCGCGCGGTCTCCGGGTCGGCCAGCCGGGCCTGCACGGTGTCCGTGATCCGGCTGATGTCCGCGCCCACCACGTCCCGCAGCACCTTCGTCATCGGCCAGCGCACCAGATCGTCCGTGGATATCCGCGCGGCCAGCTCGGGCCGGACGTAGTTGCGGGCGTGGTTGGTCGGCTCGCCGGTCTTCTCGTCGCCGCGCAGCCGGTGGTACGTCGCCACCTCGTCCAGGTCCGGGAAGAACTCGGCGAGTTCGGCGGGGACGGCGGCCGTGCCGTGGTCCAGCAGCTCGGTCGCCATGCCGGACTGCTGGGCCACGATCGCGTCCACCGAGCCCAGCAGCCGCACCGGGGTGCCCCGCCGGGCGGCCGGCTCGATGAACGTGCCGCGCCGCCGGTGGCGGCTGATCAGCCCCTCGTCCTCCAGCTCCTTGAGCGCCTGCCGCATGGTCAGCACGCTCACGCCGTAGTGCCCGGCGAGCTGTTCCTCGGTGGGCAGGCGCAACGGGTCCCGGGGCGAGCGGCCGAGGATGGAGGCGCGCAGCGACTGCGACACCTGATACCAGAGCGGCAGCTTGCGGTTCAGGACGATCGAATCCGGGGCGAAGGACATCACGGAGCTATCCGTACCGGGCGTGATCGCTCAGCGCAACGGCCGGAAGTGCCTTTCGAGGCCCTGCCACACGTCGTCGTAGCGCTGCTGGAGGTGCTCGGCGCGGGTCGCGTGCGGGGTGAGCGTCACCGGCCAGCGGGTCTCGAACATGAACGCGAGGCCGTCGTCCACCTTCTGCGGCCGCAGCTCGGCGGCGCTCGCCCTCTCGAAGGTCTCCCGGTCCGGGCCGTGCGCCGACATCATGTTGTGCAGCGAGCCGCCGCCCGGCACGAAACCCTCCGCCTTGGCGTCGTAGGCGCCCTCGATCAGGCCCATGTACTCGCTCATCACGTTCCGGTGGAAGTACGGCGGCCGGAAGGTGTCCTCGCCCACCAGCCAGCGCGGCGCGAAGACGACGAAGTCGACACCGGCCAGGCCCGGGGTGTCGCTCGGCGAGGTCAGCACCGTGAAGATCGACGGGTCCGGGTGGTCGTACGAGACGGACCCGATGACGTTGAAGCGGCGCAGGTCGTAGACGTACGGGACGTGGTTGCCGTGCCAGGCGACCACGTCGAGCGGGGAGTGGTCGTAGGTGGCCGTCCAGAGGTTGCCGCAGAACTTGTTCACCACCTCCACCGGGCCCTCCACGTCCTCGTAGGCGGCGACGGGCGCCTGGAAGTCGCGGGCGTTGGCGAGGCCGTTGGCACCGATCGGGCCGAGGTCGGGGAGGCGGAAGGGGGCGCCGTAGTTCTCGCAGACGTACCCCCGCGCCGTCGCGTCCAGGAGTTCCACCCGCAAGCGCACCCCGCGCGGGATCAGCGCCACCTGGCCGGGCTCGGCGTGCAGCAGGCCGAACTCGGTGCGCAGCAGCAGCCCGCCGTGCTCCGGCACGATCAGCAGCTCGCCGTCCGCGTCGCTGAAGACGCGCTCCATCGAGGCGTTGGCGTGATACAGGTGCACGGCCATGCCGGTGCGCTGGGTGACGTCGCCGTTGCCGCCGAGGGTCCACAGGCCGGCCAGGAAGTCCGTGGCGGGGCCGGGCTGCGGCAGCGGGTTCCAGCGCAGCCGGTTGGGGTCGGGCACCGCCTGGGTGAAGGGCGCGGTGCGCAGCGTGCCGTTGCCGGTGCGGGTGAACGCCGGGTGCGCGGCCGAGGGGCGGATGCGGTACAGCCACGAGCGGCGGTTGTACGCCCTGGGCTCGGTGAACGCCGTACCGCTGAGCTGCTCGGCGTACAGCCCGAGCGGTGCGCGCTGCGGCGCGTTGCGGCCCTCGGGCAGCGCGCCCGGCACCGCCTGCGAGCTGTGCTCGTTGCCGAAACCGGAGAGGTATTCCAGTGCCTCGGCGGTCTTGCGTGCGTCCCCGCTCATGATCGCTCCCTTGCCACCTGATTCCTATGCTTCACCGTAGGATTGGGTCCGCCCCGGCGCAAGAGGGCGCGGACGCCCTCCTTCCGGGGGATGGCGAGAACCAGACCTGAGAGGGATTCGGCCGTCGGACCGCTGTTCTAGTCTCCGGGGCATGACGTCGTGGACGCGCCGGCCCCTCGCCGCGCTCGCGGTCTGCGCCCTGCTGCTCGCCGGGGCGGCGGGCTGCGGTGCGAGCGGTGGGCGGGGGAGTGCGGAGGGGAAATCGGCCACTCCGGTGGGCCGGCTCATCGGTCACACCGACGAGGAGGGGCGGGCCTACCGTGAGGTGGACGAGAAGGAGGCACCGGAGGTCGGTGTCGAGGTGCGGCCGGACGCGGGCGGCAGCTGGGACGTGCGGCTGACGCTGCACCGCTTCCGGTTCTCGCCGGCCGGCACGGCGGCGCGGGCCGCGGCCGGCCGCGGCCTGGCCCGCCTGCTGGTGGACGGCCGCCTCGTGGACAGCCTGCGCGGCCCCGACTACCACCTCTCCGCCCGCCTCGTCCCCCGCGGCACCCACCACGTCACCGCCCGCCTCTACGCCGACGACGGCACGGTCTGGGCGGTCTCCGGCAAGCCGGTCCAGAGCACGGCGGACATCACGGCTTCGGGGCCGGAGACGGGGGTGCCTTCGGGCGGTGGGTCGCCTGGGGTGGCGGCGGGTTCCTCGGGCGGCGGTTCGTCCGGGGGCGCGGGAGGTGCCGCGGGCGGCGGTTCGTCCGCGGTTCCCGGCGGCGGTTCGGCCGGAGTGGCGGGGGGTTCCTCGGGTACGGGGAGTCCGGCCGCCACCAGGAGCCCGGCTGCCACGGGGAGTCCGCCTGCGCGGGGCTCCGGGGTGGCGGGGAGCCGTACGGCTGCGGGGAGTTCCGCGGTCACGGGAGGTCCGGCGGTCACGGGAGGCCCGGCGGAGGCGCGGAGCCGGGGTGTGGGGGGCTCGGGGAGGATGACGGGAAGTCGTACGGCCATGGGGGGCGCGGAAGGGGTGGGGAGCCCGGAGGTGTCAGCGGCCCCGGCGGCTCCGGCGAGGTTCGGGGCTCCCCCCGCGACTGCCGTGAGGCGGGCTGCCCGAGTCATGGCCGGGGTCGCGTCCCGCGGGCGGCGGCCCGTCCGTGCTCCGGCCGGCGCTTCACCAGGGCGCCGGGAAACGGCATCATGAAGCCGTGCCCCACGCGACCCCGCTCCGCCGCGCCCCCGTGCAGCGGCGCAGTGCCGAACGGCTGACCAGGATCCTGGACGCCTGCGCCGACCTCCTCGACGAGGTCGGTTACGACGCCCTGAGCACCCGCGCCGTCGCGCAGCGCGCCGGTGTGCCCATCGGCTCGGTCTACCGTTTCTTCGGCAACAAGCGGGCGATGGCCGACGCCCTGGCCCAACGCAACCTGGAGCGTTACAGCGAGCGGGTCCAGCGACGCCTGGCGGAGACCGCGGACGGCGGCTGGCGCGCCGCCATGGACGCCGTGCTCGACGAGTACCTGGCGATGAAGCGGACCGCCCCCGGCTTCTCCCTCGTCGACTTCGGCAACCAGATCCCGCTCGGCACCAGCGGGCCGGAGCCCAACCACCGCCTCGTCGACCGCCTCACCCGCCTGCTCTCCGGCCACCTGCGCCACGAGCCCGACGACGACCTGCGCCGTGTCTTCCTGATCGCCGTGGAGACCGCCGACACCCTCGTCCAGCTCGCCTTCCGGGTGGCCCCCGAGGGCGACGAGAGGATCATCGCGGAGACCCGCGAACTGCTGCGGGCGTATCTGGTGCGGGTCCTGGACTGACCGGCCGGACCCCGGGCCGGGATCCCGCGCCTGCCCTCGACCGCACTCCGAACCTGTCCCGGCCGGACCCCGACCTGCCCCCGGCTGCGCCGTACGGGGGACATCGCCCGGCGCGTCGCGCCGCGCTGCCGCCGTCACGGGTGGAGCTGTGAAAGAGAGTCAGGTGAAAGAGCGATTTGTATGAAAATCGTCTGACTCGGAGGAGCGCGCATGCCCACCCTGACACCCCCACGCATCCCCGGCTCCCGCGTCGGCGCCGCCGTGGCCCTGACCGCCCTGACCGCGGCGGGTGCCGCGTGGTTCGCGGCCCCGGTCGCCCAGGCCCAGGGGGAGGCCGGCGACATCAAGATCCACCGGGTGGGCGTGCCCTTCGGCGTCTCGAAGGACGACCCCGTGGTCTGCCGGTTCTACCTGGACGCCGTCAACTTCGACGTCCTGCCGACCATCGGCTACACCATCCAGGCGCAGCCCCCGCTGCCCACCGCCGCCACCGTCACCGGCACCATCGCCCTCGCCGCCGGTGCGGGGCACACCGATCCGCTGGGCCTCGCCGACGGCCAGTACAAGATCATTTGGACGGTCGCGGGCACTCCCAAGGAGAAGATCTTCCGCGTCAACTGCCATGACGACGAGCACAAGGAGGGCGCCCAGGGCCCCGGCCAGATCGAGGACCAGGGCCACGACGGCGGCGACCAGCACGGCCAGGGAGGCCCCGGCAAGGGCGACCCGGGCCCCAGGGGCGGTGTGCACGCGGGCGGCGGCGGCCTCGTCGACACGGCGGCCGCCTTCTCCCCGGTGGCCGGGGCCGGGGCCGTGGGGCTGGTCGTGGTGGGCGGCGTCGCCTACTTCCGGCTGATCCGCCGGCGTCCCCATGGCGCCGCGTAGGCGCCGACGCAGGCCCTGGCACCGGACCCGCGCCTACCGGCTCGTCAGGACGGCCGTGCTCACGGCCGTCCTGGTGACGGCGGTGCGGTGCGGGGGCCATCACGAGCACGGCGCACCGGCCCGGGCCGCCGGTCCGCACGCGCGGTCCTCCGCGTCCCCGGCCGACGCGGACGGCGGCGCCCCGGGCGGGGAGAGCGGGTCCCGGGGCGCGCCCCCGCCCGCGCCGCTGCCCCGCTCCCCGGCGGCCTCCCTGCGCATCCCCTCCCTCGGCGTCGACGCGCCCGTCATCCCGGTCGGCCTCGACGCCGGCCGGCAACTGGAGACCCCGCCGGTCGACAAGCCCAAGCTGGTCGGCTGGTACAAGGACGGCCCCACACCGGGGGAGTCCGGCACCGCCGTCGCGGTCGGGCACCGCGACACGAAGACGGGCGCCGCCGTCTTCGCCGCGCTCGGCCAGGTGACACCGGGCCACCGCATCGAGGTGCGGCGCGCGGACGGCCGTACCGCCGTCTACACCGTCGACAAGGTGCGGGTCTTCGACAAGGACCGCTTCCCCGACAAGGAGGTGTACGGCTCCTCCCGCCGGCCCGAGCTGCACGTCATCACCTGCGGCGGCCTCTACACCCGCCGGGCCGGCTACTCCAGCAATGTCGTGGTCTTCGCCCACCTGACGGCGACGAAGTGAGTCACTGACGCCGCCGAAGTGAGGTACTGACGGCGGCGAGCAGGACCCTCACGGCGGCGAGCGGGACCCGCGAAAGGGCGGGCGCCGCCCGCCGCCGGTCTCTGGCGCCGCAAAACTATCGACGCTAGTTTATGGGGCTGTCGGTAGGTTGTGACGCGTCACGGCGCGTCCGGGTCCGGGCACCGCCCGCGGACCGCACACGGACGCGGACGACGCCCGCCCGGAGGAGCACCATGAAGGCACACGACGGCATGTACATCGACGGCGCCTGGCGGCCCGCCGCGGGCCGGGACGTCATCGAGGTGGTGAACCCCGCCGACGAACAGGTCATCGCCACCGTCCCCGCCGGCACCGCCGAGGACGTGGACGCGGCGGTGCGCGCCGCCCGCGCCGCCCTTCCCGGCTGGGCCGCGACGCCGCCCGCCGAGCGGGCCGCCCGCCTGGCCGCCCTGCGGGACGCGCTGACCGCCCGCAAGGACGAGATCGCCGAGACCGTCACCGCCGAACTGGGCTCCCCCCTCCCGTTCTCGCAGGCGGTCCAGGCCGGCCTGCCGATCGCGGTCGCCGCCTCCTACGCCGACCTCGCGGCGACGTACGCCTTCCAGGAGAAGGCCGGCAACTCCACCGTCCTGCACGAGCCGGTCGGCGTGGTCGGCGCGATCACGCCCTGGAACTACCCGCTGCACCAGATCGTCGCCAAGGCCGCCCCCGCGCTGGCGGCCGGCTGCACCCTGGTGCTCAAGCCCGCCGAGGACACCCCGCTGACCGCCCAGCTCTTCGCCGAGGCCGTCGACGCGGCCGGGCTCCCGCCGGGCGTGTTCAACCTCGTCACCGGCCTCGGCCCGGTCGCCGGGCAGGCCCTCGCCGAACACCCGGGCGTCGATCTGGTCTCCTTCACCGGCTCCACGGCCGTCGGCCGGCGGATCGGCGCGACGGCGGGCGCCGCCGTCAAGCGGGTCGCCCTGGAGCTGGGCGGCAAGTCCGCCAACGTCATCCTGCCCAGCGCCGACCTGGCCAAGGCGGTGCACGTCGGCGTCGCCAACGTCATGTCCAACTCCGGCCAGACGTGCAGCGCCTGGACCCGCATGCTGGTCCACCGCGACCGGTACGAGGAGGCGGTCCGGCTCGCCGCCGAGGCCGCCGCCAAGTACGCCGACCGGATCGGCCCCCTCGTCAACGCCAAGCAGCGGGCCCGGGTGCGCGGCTACATCGAGCAGGGCGTCACCGAGGGCGCGCGCCTGGTCGCCGGCGGCCCCGACGCCCCGCACGAGCGCGGCTACCACGTCAGCCCGACCGTCTTCGCCGACGTCACCGAGGACATGACCATCGCCCAGGAGGAGATCTTCGGCCCGGTCCTGTCGATCCTGCGCTACGACGACGAGGACGACGCCCTGCGCATCGCCAACGGCACGGTCTACGGCCTGGCCGGCGCGGTCTGGGCGGGCGACGAGGACGAGGCGGTCGCCTTCGCCCGCCGGATGGACACCGGCCAGGTCGACATCAACGGCGGCCGGTTCAACCCGGTGGCCCCCTTCGGCGGTTACAAGCAGTCCGGCGTCGGCCGCGAACTCGGCGCGCACGGACTCGCGGAGTACCTCCAGACCAAGTCCCTCCAGTTCTGACAACCCCCGAGGGAGTCACACCTCATGGCCGTACGCGCCGCCGTCCTGCCCGCCGTCGGCTCTCCGCTGGAGATCACCGAGATAGAGCTGCCCGCACCAGGCCCCGGGCAGGTCCGCGTCCGGCTCGCCGCCGCCGGGGTCTGCCACTCCGACCTGTCGCTGACCGACGGCACCATGCGGGTCCCGGTCCCCGCCGTCCTCGGCCACGAGGGCGCGGGCACCGTCCTCGCCGTCGGTGACGGCGTCACCCACATCGCGCCGGGCGACGCCGTGGTCCTCAACTGGGCGCCGTCCTGCGGCGCCTGCCACGCCTGCTCGCTCGGCGAGGTCTGGCTGTGCGCGGACGCGCTGAGCGGCGCCGCCGCCGTGTACGCCCGCACCACCGGCGGCACCGAACTGCACCCCGGTCTGAACGTCGCCGCGTTCGCGGAGGAGACGGTCGTCGCGGCCGCCTGCGTGCTGCCGCTGCCGGACGGCGTCCCGCTCACCGACGCGGCCCTGCTCGGCTGCGCGGTCCTCACCGGCTACGGCGCCGTGCACCACTCGGCGCGGGTCCGGGCCGGCGAGACGGTGGCGGTGTTCGGCGCCGGCGGGGTGGGCCTGGCCGCCCTCCAGGCCGCCCGGATCGCGGGCGCGTCCCGGATCGTCGCCGTCGACGTCAGCCCGGTGAAGGAGCAGCTGGCCCGCCGCGCGGGCGCCACGGACTTCGTCGTCGCCTCCGAGAACACCCCGCGCGAGATCCGCGCCCTCACCGGCAGGCAGGGCGTCGACGCCGCCGTGGAGTGCGCGGGCCGCGCGGTCTCCATCCGGGCCGCCTGGGACTCCACCCGCCGCGGCGGCCGGACCACGGTCGTCGGTATCGGCGGCAAGGACCAGCAGGTCACCTTCAACGCCCTGGAGATCTTCCACTGGGGCCGCACCCTGTCCGGCTGCGTCTACGGCAACTCCGACCCGGCCGAGGACCTGCCCGTGCTCGCCGGGCACGTGCGCGCCGGGCGCCTGGACCTGGACGCGCTGGTCACCGAGCGGATCGCCCTGGACGGCATCCCCGCCGCCTTCGAGAACATGACGGCGGGCAAGGGCGGCCGCGCGCTGGTGGTGTTCTGAGCCTCAGCGGTCCCCTGGCCTCCCGCGGCGCAGCGCCCCCGGCGCGATCCCCAGCAGCTCCGACAGGGCGCGTTCGCCGGTCGCCGTGACCTTCACGGCGCGTTCCGAGCCGATGCGCACGCACCAGCCCGCCGCCAGCGCGTGCCGGCACAGGGCCGCGCCCGCGACGCCCGCCAGGTGCGGCCGCCGTTCCGTCCAGTCGAGACAGGCGCGGGCCAGCGGCCGCCGTCCCGTGCGGTCCAGGCCGATCCCGGCCGCGCCGAACCAGGCCAGCCCCGCGTCGGTGAGCGTGAACCCGCTCTCCGCCTCCTCGTGGGCGCACAGCAGCCCGCGTACGGTCAGCGCGTCGGTCACCGCGATGCCGAGCCGCCCGGCGAGATGGTCGTAGCAGGTGCGTCCCCGGGCCATCGCGGACCCGGCGCTCGACTCGCGCAGCGTGCGCGGCGGCCGCGGCGTCCCCGGGGCGACCTGGGCGGCCAGGTCCTCCACCAGCTGGGCCACCCGCGCGCCGGCCAGGCGTACGTACCGGTGCCGGCCCTGTCGCTCCTCGGCGAGCAGCCCGCCCGCGACCAGCTTGCCCAGGTGTTCGCTGAGCGTGGAGGCGGCCACGCCCGCGTGCCGGGCCAGCTCGCCCGCCGTCCACGCCCGCCCGTCCAGCAGCGCCAGCAGGCACGCGGCCCGGGTCCGGTCGGCGATCAGCGCGGCGAGGGCGGCCAGGCCGGGCGCCCGCGGGTCCTCGGTACGGTCCCTGGAGGTCATGCGACCAGGATGCGCCCCCGACACTTCGGCACCCGCCGAAACGTGCCGGCCGAGGCGTAACCGCCGAAGTGCGTCGGCCGGAGCAGCGCTACGCGCCCCGCCCCACCTGCGCGTACTGCTGTGCCAGACCGTCGAGCAGGGCCGTCAGCCCCGTCTCGAAGGCGCGCTCGTCGATCTTCTCCTGCTGGTCGGCGAGCAGATGGGCCTGGCCGAGGTGCGGATAGTCGGCGGGATCGTAGGCGCCGGCGTCGTCCACGAAACCGCCGGCGAAGGAGCCGAGCGCGGAGCCCGTCACGAAGTAGCGCATCAGCGCGCCGATGGAAGTGGCCTGGGCCGGTGGCCAGCCCGCGTCGACCATCGCGCCGTAGACGGCGTCGGCCAGCCGCAGCGCGGCCGGGCGGCGGCCGGGACCGCGGGCGAGCACGGGGACGATGTTCGGGTGGTCGCGCAGGGCGGCCCGGTAGGAGAGGGCCCAGTCGTGCAGCGCGGCGCGCCAGTCGCGGCCGTCCTCGAACATCGACAGGTCGACTTGTCGGCTCACCGAGTCCGCGACCGCCTCCAGGATCTCGTCCTTGGTGCGGAAGTGGTTGTAGAGCGAGGGCCCGCTCACCCCCAGTTCGGCGGCGAGCCGACGGGTGGAGACAGCCGCCAGCCCCTCCGTGTCCACCAGCTCCCGTGCCGTCGCGACGATGCGGTCGGTGCTGAGGAGGGGCTTGCGCGGTCGGGCCATGGCGCACATAGTAGGGCTGCCGCCTTAAACTAGCAGTGCTAATTTAAATGTACGGCTTTCAAGATCCGATCGTGTGTGTCGTCGTCCGTGGGGTGATCTCGTGGTGAACCTGGAGCTGAGTCAGGAGCAGAGCGCGGTGCGGCGGCTCGCACGGGAGTTCGTGGAGCGCGAGATCGCCCCGCACGTGGTCGCCTGGGACCGCGCCGAGGAGGTGGACCGGGCGATCGTCAAGAAGCTCGGCGAGATCGGCTTCCTCGGGCTCACCGTCGACGAGGAGTACGGCGGCTCGGGCGGCGACCACCTCGCCTACTGCCTGGTCACCGAGGAACTGGGCCGCGGCGACTCCTCCGTGCGCGGCATCGTCTCCGTCTCGCTCGGCCTGGTCGCCAAGACCGTCGCCGCCTGGGGCGACGAGGAGCAGAAGCGGCGCTGGCTGCCGGGCCTGACCTCGGGCGAGTACGTCGGCTGCTTCGGCCTCACCGAGCCCGGCACCGGCTCCGACGCGGGCAGCCTCACCACCCGGGCGGTGCGCGACGGCGACGACTTCGTCATCAACGGCACCAAGATGTTCATCACCAACGGCACCTGGGCCGACGTCGTCCTGCTCTTCGCCCGCTCCACCGACGCCCCCGGCCACCAGGGCGTCTCCGCCTTCCTGGTGCCCGCCGACACCCCCGGCCTGACCCGCCGCACCCTCCACGGCAAGCTGGGCCTGCGCGGTCAGGCCACCGCCGAACTGGTCCTGGAGGACGTGCGCGTGCCCGCCTCCGCGCTGCTGGCCCCGGAGGGCAAGGGCTTCTCCGTGGCCATGTCCGCGCTGGCCAAGGGCCGCATGTCGGTCGCGGCCGGCTGCGTGGGCATCGCCCAGGCCGCGCTGGACGCGGCGGTCCGGTACGCCGGCGAGCGCGAGCAGTTCGGCAGGACCATCGCCCACCACCAGCTCGTCCAGGAGCTGCTCAGCGACATCGCCGTCGACGTGGACGCCGCCCGCCTGCTGACCTGGCGGGTCGCCGACCTGATCGACCGCGGGCAGCCCTTCGCGGTGGAGTCCTCCAAGGCCAAGCTGTTCGCCTCGGAGGCCGCCGTGCGCGCCGCCAACAACGCGCTCCAGGTCTTCGGCGGCTACGGCTACATCGACGAGTACCCGGCGGGCAAGCTGCTGCGCGACGCCCGGGTGATGACCCTCTACGAGGGCACCAGCCAGATCCAGAAGCTGGTCATAGGCCGCGCGCTGACGGGGGTCTCGGCCTTCTGAGTACGCCCCCTGCCCCCGGCAGCACGCCGCCGACCGGGGATGCTAAGCGCTCGCTCAGCTTCGGCGGTATGGTGGAGCCCCTGACAGCGAGAGGGGCTTGTGAGCGATGAGTACGGCGGAGGAGACGGCCGGCGGCGAGGCGCAGCCGTGGGCCGAGGTGACCCCTGACGCGGCCCGGCGGCTGCTGGTGGCCGCCGTGGACGCCTTCGCCGAGCGGGGCTATCACGCGACCACGACCCGCGACATCGCGGGCCGCGCCGGCATGAGCCCGGCCGCGCTCTACATCCACTACAAGACCAAGGAAGAGCTGCTCCACCGCATCAGCCGGATCGGCCACGAGAAGGCGCTGGAGATCCTGCGCACGGCCGCCCGGCGCGAGGGCAGCGCGACCGACCGGCTCGCCGACGCCGTCAGCTCCTTCGTCCGCTGGCACGCCGGGGGGCGCACCACCGCGCGCGTGGTGCAGTACGAGCTGGACTCGCTCGGCCCGGACGCCCGCGCGGAGATCCTCGGACTGCGCCGCCGGGTCGACGCGGAGGTGCGCGCGGTCATCGAGGAGGGCGTGGCCTCGGGCGAGTTCGACGTACCGGACGTGCAGGGCACCACGCTGGCCGTGCTCTCGCTGTGCATCGACGTCGCCCGCTGGTTCAACGTCGACGGTCCGCGCACCCCCGAGGAGGTCGGCGCGCTCTACGCCGACCTCGTCCTGCGCATGGTGGGAGCCGGCCGCACCGGCGCCGCCCGGTAGCGGGGTGCCGCCGGGAGGTCAGAGGTAGTACCGCGACACCGACTCCGCCACGCACACCGGCTTGTCGCCGCCCTCGCGCTCCACGGTGAAGGCGACGGTCACCTGCACCCCGCCGGGCACGTCGTCCACGCCGGTGATCGCGGCGGTGGCGCGCAGCCGTGAGCCGACCGGGACGGGGGAGGGGAAACGGACCTTGTTGGTGCCGTAGTTGACGCCCATCCTCACGCCCTCGACCGCGATCAGCTGCGGCCCGAACAGCGGGAGCAGCGACAGGGTCAGATAGCCGTGGGCGATGGTGGTGCCGAAGGGGCCGGCGGCGGCCTTCTCCGGGTCCACGTGGATCCACTGGTGGTCGCCGGTCGCCTCGGCGAACAGGTCGATCCGCTTCTGGTCGACCTCCAGCCAGTCGGTGTGCCCCAGTTGCTCGCCCACCGCCGCCCTCAGCTCGTCGACGCAGGTGAAGATCCTCGGCTCTGCCATGTGCGTGGCCTCTCGCATCGTACGTACCCGGAATGCAGTCTAAGCAACTGCTTAGGATGGTCGGGGCGGGGGTCCCTGTCAACGGACCGCGCACGGCACCCGGTGGGTAGGCTTGGCGGAGTGCCCCAGATTCCCGAGAAGATCCACGAGCTGACTGTCGGCCAGGTCTCCGCGCGCAGCGGCGCCGCCGTCTCCGCGCTGCACTTCTACGAGGCCAAGGGCCTGATCAGCAGCCGCCGCACCAGCGGCAACCAGCGCCGCTACAGCCGTGACACGCTGCGCCGGGTCGCCTTCGTCCGGGCCGCGCAGCGGGTCGGCATCCCGCTGGCCACGATCCGCGCGGCGCTCGCCGAACTCCCCGAGGAGCGCACCCCGACCCGCGAGGACTGGGCGCGCCTGTCCGAGGCGTGGCGCTCCGAACTCGACGAGCGCATCAAGCAGCTCAACCGCCTGCGCGACCACCTCACCGACTGCATCGGCTGCGGCTGCCTGTCGCTGGACAACTGCGTCCTGTCCAACCCGGACGACGTCTTCGGCGACCGCCTCACCGGCTCCCGCCTGATGGTGGAACGCGGGGCCGGCGCCCGCACCTCCGACTGAGCGTGGCTACCGCCCCGGCGTCACTCCGCCGGCCCCCGTTCCTGCCCCTGACCGTGCCCATGCCCCCGCAGCCCCTCGCCGATCAACTGGGCGTTGGACGCGGCCCGTTCGCCGTTCGGCAGGGTCAGGGTGTCCTCCAGGCCGACCCGCGTGGCCAGGCCCAGGCGGCCCGCCAGGCGCAGGACCGGCCAGGTGCTGCCGTCGGTGCCGTGCAGCAGCACCGGGCGGCCGTGCGCGCCACCGAGAGCGGTCAGCAGGGCGTGGGCGGACGCCTCGGCCGTGTCCGCGTCCGGGTCCGTCACCTCCGCCAGGACCCGCAGCACCCGCGGGCCCAGCGGCGAGGCGGCGAACCGGGCCGGGCCGTCCGTGCCCGACCACAGGCCCGCCTCCACACCGACGCCCAGGTCGAGCAGGGCGGCGGCCAGGTCCTCCGCGCCCGGCTCGTGCCAGTTGACGGAGGCGAAGTCCGGCAGCGCCGTCCACTCGCGTACGCGCGCCGTGCGGAGCGCCGGATCGGGCTCGGCCCACTCCGCCGTGGTCACCCCGACCGGCACCTTCACCCGCGCCCGGACCGCCTCGACCGTGGCGGCCACCACCTGCGGCGACAGACTCTCCTGCCCGCACGGCGTACGCGGGTGGACGTGCACCTCCGTGGCCCCGGCCGCGACGGCCGCCGCCGCGGCCTCGGCCACTTCCTGCGGGGTGAGCGGTACCGCCGTGCCGTCCGAGGCGGTCCGTGATCCATTGAGGCATACCTGCATGTCCGGGACAGTGCCCCGTTCCCCCGGGGTCAGTCCCCTCACCGGGAGAATCCACCTGATTCCAGTGGGAATCAGGTGGATCCGGCTGAATCCGGAAGAGCCCGGAAGGGGCCGGGGGAGAGGGGCGCTCAGGCCGACATCAGCAGCCGCCGTCCGCGCCGGGCGTACGCCAGCGCCTCCGGGGTGAGGACGGGCCGCGGCACCAGGATGCCGCACTCCGCGCAGACCGGTCCCGCGGACGGCTCGTGGTCCAGGCCGTACCGCCACACCAGCCGCTCGCCGCCGCACACCGGGCACACCGAGCCGGGCGCGCGCTCCAGCGCGGCGATCAGCCGGCGCAGCACCTCGGCCAGCGGCCCGGACGGATGCACCCGCGGGTCGTCGCACCAGGCGACCCCGAACCCGCCCCAGGTCATCCGGTGCCAGTCGTCCACACTGCCCGGCCGCCGCAGCCCGTCGTGCTTCTCCTTCCTGCGCCGCCGGGCGAACTCGACCTCGTAGTCGAGCCACACCGAGCGCGCCTCCTCCAGCTCCTCCAGCGCGGCCACGAGCCGCACCGGGTCGGGAGACCTGTCCTCGGGACCGAACCCGGCCCGGGAGCACAGATGGTCCCAGGTCGCCCGGTGCCCGTAAGGAGCGAACCGCTCAAGGCACTTGCGCAGTGAGTAACGCCGCAGTGCCAGATCGCACCGCGGGTCCCTCACCTGTCTCGCCAGACTCCGGAAACCGGCCATCGCCCTGCACCTCCGTCACACCTGTACCTGTACTTCGGTCACTTCGGCGTCGTCGTACGGTCCTCGTACCCTCCGTCGCGCGTTGTCCTCGTGTGCTGTCGTCGTACGGACGTCACCCGTCGGACGTGCCGGCCGCCGAATCGGCTCCATCCGATTTTTGCCGACCGCCACGGCTTCGCCCTGGTTGACCGTCATGTCCGTCACGTGACGACCTCCAAAAAAAGTGACGCCTGCTCATCTTCCAAGTCGGGGATACCGGCGGTAACGTGCCGCCCCACCCCCAGTCGGGAGGAGCACCCATGCCACGGCGCACCCCACCCCACGCGCTCGACGAAGTGAGAACTCCCCGCAGATTCACCGGGTTCCTGAAGACCGCATCCGTATGCGTCCTCATTGCCGGTCTTTTGTCACCCTTTTCCCAAGCGGTGGCAGCCGGCACCGCACCCCGGGCCGCCGCGAACGACTACTGCGGCGGGCAGTGCTCGGACATCCTGCCGCCCGGCGAGAACGGCAACGCCACCCTCGCCCAGATCCTGCTCAACCAGGGCTTCGGCACCCAGCCCGGCCATGCCGAGGACCAGCTCGGCCCGTACGCGAACCTCGCCAAGGGCTACCCGGCGCTGACCAACGACAAGATCGACGACTTCTTCAACGACGCCTCCTTCGGCGTCCCCGCGGGCCAGGTCGCCTCCAGCGAGAAGCCCGCCGGGCGCGGTGACGTCACCATCGTCCGCGACAAGAAGACCGGTGTGCCGCACATCACCGGCACCACCCGCTACGGCACCGAGTTCGGCGCCGGGTACGCCGCCGCCGAGGACCGGCTGTGGCTCATGGACGTCTTCCGGCACGTGGGCCGCGGACAGCTGACCTCCTTCGCCGGCGGCGCCCCCGCCAACCAGGGCCTGGAACAGCAGTTCTACCGCAACGCCCCCTACACGGAGGCCGACCTCCAGGCGCAGATCGACAGCGCGATCGCCAAGAGCGGGGCCCGCGGCCAGCAGGCCCTCGCCGACGTCAACGCCTATCTCGCCGGCATCAACGCCTACATCGACGCCTCCGACTCCGGCCGCTACTTCCCCGGCGAGTACGACCTGACCGGCCACAAGGACGCCATCACCAACGCCGGCACCATCGACCACTTCAAGGTCACCGATCTGGTCGCGCTGGCCTCCGTGATCGGCTCGCTGTTCGGCTCGGGCGGCGGCGGCGAAGTGAACAACGCCGTCTCCCTGATGGCCGCCCAGGCCAAGTACGGCGTCACCGAGGGCACCAAGGTCTGGGAGTCCTTCCGTGAACGCAACGACCCCGAGGCCGTGCTCACCCTGCACGACGGCCAGAGCTTCCCGTACGCCACCAGACCGGACAGCCCGCAGGGCGAGGCCCTGCCCGACGCCGGCTCGGTGACCCAGGAACCCCTCGTCTACGACCGCACCGGCAGCGCGAACGGCTCCGCCGCCAGGAGCGCCACCACCGCGGCCGGGCAGAGCACCCTGTCCTCGGCCCGGCGCGGCATGTCCAACGCCCTCGTGGTCAGCGGCAAGCACACCGCGAGCGGCCACCCGGTCGCCGTCTTCGGCCCGCAGACCGGCTACTTCGCGCCGCAGCTCCTGCTGCTCCAGGAGATCCAGGGCCCGGGCATCAGCGCCCGCGGCGCCTCCTTCGCGGGACTGAGCATGTACGTCGAACTCGGCCGCGGCCAGGACTACTCGTGGAGCGCCACGACCTCCGGCCAGGACATCATCGACACCTACGCCGTCGAACTGTGCCAGGACGACTACCACTACCTGTACCACGGCACCTGCACCGCCATGGACAAGGTCGAGCAGACCGACTCCTGGAAGCCGACCCTGGCCGACGGGACCGCGGCCGGCTCGTACACCATGCGGGTGTGGCGCACCAAGTACGGCCCGGTGCAGTACCGCGCCACCGTCGGCGGCAAGAAGGTCGCCTACGCCACCCTGCGCTCGTCCTACCTGCACGAGGCCGACTCGATCATCGGCTTCCAGATGCTGAACGACCCGGACCTCGTCAAGGGCCCGGACGGCTTCCAGCAGGCCGCGCAGCACATCAACTTCACCTTCAACTGGTTCTACGCCGACTCCCAGCACACCGCGTACTACAACAGCGGTGACAACCCGGTGCGCGCGGCAGGCGTGGACGCCGAGTTCCCGGTGTGGGCGCAGCCGGCGTACGAGTGGCGGAACTGGGACCCGGCCACCAACACCGCCGACTACACCCCGCCCTCCGCCCACCCCAACTCGGCCGACCAGGACTACTACATCTCCTGGAACAACAAGCAGGCCCAGGACTACACGGCCGCGCCCTGGGGCGAGGGGTCCGTGCACCGGGGGAACCTGCTGGAGGACCGGGTGAGGAAACTGGTCGCGGCCGGCGGCGTCACCAGGGCCTCGCTCACCCAGGCCATGGCGGACGCGTCCGTGACCGACCTGCGCGCCGAGGACGTGCTGCCCAAGCTGCTGAAGGTGGTGAACAGCGCGCAGAGCACCGACCCGGCGGTCACCGCGGCGGTGGCCGAGTTGCAGACCTGGCTGGCACACGGCGCCAAGCGCACCGAGACCTCGGCCGGCTCCCACACGTACGCCGACGCCGACGCGATCCGCGTCCTGGACGCCTGGTGGCCGCTGCTGGTGAAGGCCGAGTTCCAGCCGGGCCTGGGCAGCGACCTGTACAACGCGCTCGGCGCGAACCTGCCGATCGACGAGTCCCCGTCGGCCGGACACGGCCCGACCGGCTCGCACGCCGGCAGCGCCTTCCAGTACGGCTGGTGGAGCTATGTCGACAAGGACATCCGCTCGGTCCTCGGTGAGCAGGTCAAGGGCCCGCTGGCGCGGAAGTACTGCGGCGGCGGCGACCTCGGCGCCTGCCGCGACACCCTGACCGCCACCCTCAAGCAGGCGGCGGCCCTGACCGCGGCCCAGGTCTACCCGGGTGACGACCAGTGCTCGGCGGGCGACCAGTGGTGCGCCGACTCGATCGTCCAGCGCACCCTGGGCGGCATCAAGCACGGCAAGATCAGCTGGCAGAACCGGCCCACCTTCCAGCAGGTGGTGGAGTACACCTCCCACCGGTGACGCACCTGGCGGCGGGTCAGCGCACGCGGCCCGCCGCCAGCACCAGCCGGGCCAGCTCCGGGTGCAGGATGTCGCTGTGCGCGCCGGCCGGCGGGCCACCGCGCCGGACGACCGCCGCCACGTCGACGTTCACGCACCCGGACACCGGCAGCGGCGCGCCCAGCGCGTCGGCGAGGGCGCACGCGCGCGTGCCGGGCACCGCCTGGGTCCCGTCGTGCCCCAGCGCACCCCACCGGGCGCCGAGCAGCGCGCCGACGTCCACGCCCAGCACCGAGCGGTCGTCGTCCGCCATCCGCGAGGCCAGCGGATAGAAGGTGCCCAGGGCCGAGTCGAAGGAGGAGTGGCAGCACACCAGCGGGCCGTCGATCCGGCGCTCCTGGCCCTGCAACACCCCTCCCGCGCGCGGGTCGTCGGGCAGCCGGGCGGCGAACGCGTAGTGCGAGAAGGCCCCTTCCAGCAGCGTCACGGACTTCACCGACCGCACCCCCGCGGGCAGCCCGCGCAGCGCGAACGACACCAGCCGCGCGCCGAAGCTGTGCCCCACCAGATGCACCCGCAGCTCCGGGGCCGCCTGCGCGATCCGGCCCAGTGCCGGTCCCAGGCCCCGCTCGCCGACCGTGCCCGCGCGCCGCTTCATCGCCCAGTACGCCGCCTGCCGCAGCAACTCCTTGGCGCCCTCCCACGGGTTCGGCAGCGCGAACGCCTCCCGCCCGGCCGGCGTGTCCAGCCGCGCGGCGGCGTCGGCGAACTCGGCGCAGACGTCCGCCGCGGGCCGCGTGAACATGCCGGGCTCGCTCTGCGGCACCCCCTCGGCCACCGTGTCCGCGGCGAACGGGCCCTGCGGTCCCGGCGGCACCACCTCGGCCAGCAGCCGCGCCAGCCGCCTGAACTCCTCCAGCGCGGCCCCGTCGCCCGGCCGCTCGTCCAGCATCCGGGCGAGCCGGTCCACCACCGTGGCCCGGCCCGGGAAGGTCTCCAGGAGCGCGTGCCGGGTGTCCTTGTCGAGTGCCGGCCCGGGCCCCGGCGCCGGGGCGGCGGCGGTGGTGGAGCGCGGGAAGTCGGGGATCGGCTCGTCGCAGAACCGCATCGACGGCCACACCACGCCCACGTACCCGATCCGCGCGGCCGGTGCCAGGCGCGGGACGGGCGCGTAGAACGCGCTGTAGAGCCGGGTCGCCATGGACCGGTCGTCGTTCCAGCCGTGCGCGAACACCAGCAGGTCGCGCACCCCGCCGGCCGCGACGCCCGCGAGCAGCCGGTCCCGTTCGGGGCCGGCCACGTCCCCGTCCGCGTCGAAGGTCAGCTCCCAGTACGGAGCCACGCTCATCCCCGGATCAGCCATGACCGGCCTCCTCGTCCCCGCAAGCGGCGCGATGTGTGGAGCATCGTCCTGCCAACGGGGCGGATTGGCCATACGTCACGGCCCCCGGGGAAGCGGGAGTTCACCCCCTGGGGTGCCTGTCTCACCGGTAGAGCAGGTACTCCTGCCGTACCTCACGGAACGCGGCCAGTTCCGCGTGCCAGGCGGCCACCACGTCGTCGGTGCCCGCCCCGGCGTCGATCATCGTGCGGACCCGGGCGGAGCCGGTGAGCTTGTCGATCCAGTCGTCCGGGCGCCAGGCGAAGCCGCTCCACACGCGGCGGGCGGTCACCAGCAGCCCGACGCCGGTGCGCACCGGGTCGAAGGCGGCCCGGTCGTGGACGTGCAGCTGCACCCCGCCGACCGTGGTGCCCTGGAACTTGGAGAAGGCGGGCGCGAAGTACGCCTCTCGCAGCCGCACCCCCGGCAGTCCGAGCGCGTTCGCGGCCTGGGCCCAGCGCCCGTCGACGCCCTCCGCGCCGAGCAGTTCGAAGGGGCGGGTGGTGCCGCGGCCCTCCGAGAGGTTGGTGCCCTCGAACAGGCAGGTGCCGGAGTACGCCAGGGCGGTGTCCGGGGTCGGCATGTTGGGGCTCGGCGGCACCCAGGGCAGCCCCCAGGCGTCGTAGAACGAGGACCGCCGCCAGCCGGTCATCAGCACGGTCTCCAGCGGCACCGGCTTGGCCAGGAACTCCCCGTTGAACAGCCGCGCCAGCTCCGCGACCGTCATGCCGTGCGCCTGGGAGACCGGCTGCCGCCCCACGAAGCTCGCGAACTCCTTGTGCAGCACCGGGCCCAGGGCCGCCCGGCCGGTCACCGGGTTCGGCCGGTCCAGCACCACGAACCGCTTCCCGGCCAGCGCGGCCGCCTCCATGCAGTCGTACAGGGTCCAGATGTACGTGTAGAAGCGGGCGCCCACGTCCTGGATGTCGAAGACGACGGTGTCCACGCCGGAGGCGGTGAACACGTCCGCGAGCGGCTGCCCGCTCTTGAGGTACGTGTCGTACACCGGCAGCCCGGTGGCCGGGTCGGTGGAGCGGCCCTCGGAGCCGCCCGCCTGCGCGGTGCCGCGGAAGCCGTGCTCGGGGCCGAAGACGGCGGTCAGGTCCACCCGCCGGTCGGCGTGCATGACGTCCACGATGTGCCGTACGTCGCGGGTGACGCCGGTCGGGTTGGTGACGACGCCGACGCGCTGCCCGGCGAGCCGGGCGTACCCGGACGCGGCCAGGCGTTCGAAACCGGTCCGCAGCGGTCCGCCGTGCCCGGCGGCCGCCGCCGGGGGCGCGGACGACACGGTCGCCGCCGCCGCGGCCGCCGCGAGCAGACCTCTTCTGGACATGCGCATGGGTGACCTCCGTGAGGGGGGAGGGTGCCGGGGAAGGTGCTCCCCAAGGTTGCGGCAAGCACCCTTTCATTCGCACATACCGACCGGTTAGTGTGGCGTGCGGAGCCGATGCGTGTCGCGTCGCAGTCGTGTCGAAGGAGACCGATGGTGGAAGCCGTTCAGGGTGCCGCAGTGGTGGTCACCGGGGCCGGGGGAGGCATCGGCGCGGCGCTGGCCCGCCGGTTCGCCGCCGAGGGCGCCCGGGTCGTCGTCAACGACCTGGACGCGCAGCGGGCCGGGGCCGTCGCCGCGGAGATCGGCGGCATCGCGCTGCCCGGCGACGCCGCCGCGGTCGTCGCCGGCGCCCGGGACGCGCTGGGCGGCACGGTGGACGTGTACTGCGCCAACGCGGGCGTCGGCTGCGAGGGCACGGAGGCGGCCGGCGAACCGGTGTGGGCACGGGCCTGGGACGTCAACGTCATGGCGCACGTGCGCGCCGCCGAGGCGCTGCTCCCCGGCTGGCTGGAGCGCGGCCGGGGCCGGTTCGTCTCCACCGTCTCCGCCGCCGGACTGCTCACCATGATCGGCGCCGCCCCCTACAGCGTCACCAAGCACGGGGCGTACGCCTTCGCCGAGTGGCTGTCGCTGACCTACCGTCACCGCGGCGTCCAGGTGCACGCGATCTGCCCGCAGGGCGTGCGCACCGACATGCTCGCCGCCACCGGCAGCGCGGGCGACCTGGTGCTGCGGCCGACCGCTATCGACCCCGAGGACGTGGCCGACGCCCTGTTCAAGGGCATGGAAGAGGACCGCTTCCTGATCCTGCCGCACCCGGAGGTCGCCGAGTTCTACCAGGCGCGCGCCGCCGACCCCGACCGCTGGCTGGCCGGCATGAACCACCTCCAGCGCAAGTGGGAGGAGGTCCGGTGAGCGCCGCCGACGCCTCCCGCTACGCGGCGAAACCCTGGCTGGCCCTGCTGGACGAGGCCCAGCGCACCCCGGTGGACCCGGTCACCTCGCTCGTGCACGCCCTGCGCGCGGCGGTCGCCGAAGCGCCGGAGCGCACCTTCCTCGCCTACTTCGACGCCCGCCTGACCTACCGCGAGGTGGACGAGCTGAGCGACTCCGTCGCCGGCCACCTCGCCGCGCGCGGCCTGGAGCGCGGCGACCGGGTGGCCGTCGTGCTGCAGAACTCCCCGCACTTCGTGCTGGCCGTGCTCGGCGCCTGGAAGGCGGGCGCGACCGTCGTCCCGGTCAACCCCATGTACAAGTCGGCGGAGGTCGCCCACGTCCTGGCCGACGCCGAGGTGGCCGCGCTGGTCTGCTCGGACCGGGCCTGGGAGGCGTATCTGCGCGCCACGGCCGCCGCTTCCCCGGTGCGGACCGTGCTCACCGCCTGCGAGCTGGACTTCCAGACCCGCGACGACCGGCGGGTGCTCGCCTTCGAGCGGCTGGGGCCGGCCGCCGACGCCGACGACCTGGTCACCGTCGCCCGCGCCGGTCACCCGGCGCCCGAGGACCGCGCCCCGGCCGCCGCCGACACCGCCCTGATCAGCTACACCTCGGGCACCAGCGGCACCCCCAAGGGCGCCACCAACACCCACGGCAACATCATGTACAACGCCGAACGGCAGCGCACCGGCCTGGGCCTGCCCGAGGCGCCCGCCTACTTCGCGCTGGCACCGCTGTTCCACATCACCGGCATGGTCTGCCAGTTCGGCGCCTGCCTGAACAGCGCGGGCACGCTGGCGCTGGCGTACCGCTTCGAGCCCGGTGTCGTGCTGGAGGCGTTCGCCGAGCACCGGCCGCACTACACCGTCGGCCCGTCCACCGCCTTCATGGCGCTGGCCGCCCACCCCGGCGTCACCCGGGACCACTTCGCGTCCTTCCGGGTGATCTCCTCCGGCGGCGCGCCGCTGCCGCCCGCGCTGGTGGAGAAGTTCCGGGCCGGCTTCGGACCGTACCTGCGCAACGGGTACGGGCTCACCGAGTGCACCGCCCCCTGTGCCTCCGTGCCGCCCGGCCGCGAGGCGCCCGTCGACCCGGTCTCCGGGACGCTCGCGGTGGGCGTGCCCGGGCCCGACACGGTGGTGCGGGTCCTCGACGACGAGGGGAGCGAGGTGCCCTTCGGGGAGCAGGGCGAGATCGTCGTCAGCGGGCCGCAGGTCGTGCCCGGCTACTGGCGGCGGCCCGACGCCACCGCCGAGACCTTCCCCGGCGGCGAGCTGCGCACCGGCGACATCGGGTTCATGGACGAGCGGGGCTGGCTGTACGTCGTCGACCGCAAGAAGGACATGATCAACGCGTCCGGCTTCAAGGTGTGGCCGCGCGAGGTCGAGGACGTGCTCTACACCCATCCGGCGGTACGCGAGGCGGCCGTCGTCGGGGTGCCCGACGGCTACCGGGGCGAGACGGTCAAGGCGTACATCAGCCTGCGTCCGGGCGCGGCGGCCGACCCGGACGCGCTGGCCGCGTACTGCAAGGAGAGACTGGCCGCCTACAAGTATCCGCGCCAGGTGGAGATCCTGCCGGAGCTGCCGAAGACGGCGAGTGGGAAGATCCTCCGGCGGGAACTGCGTTCCCCACGGGAAAGCCAGTAGGACCGTAGGACCAAGGAAAGGCAGGTGGCGGCAGTGCCCAGGACGACGGACCCGGCCGGGACCCCGGTGCCGCAGCGACTCCTGGCGGCCGCCACCCGGCTCTTCGCCGAGCAGGGCTACGACCGCACCTCGGTGCAGGAGATCGTCGAGGCGGCCGGCGTCACCAAGGGCGCGCTGTACCACTACTTCGGCTCCAAGGACGACCTCCTGCACGAGGTGTACGCCCGGGTGCTGCGCGTCCAGCAGGAGCGGCTGGACGCCTTCGCGAACGCGGACGAGCCCATCGAGAAGCGGCTGCGGGGCGCCGCCGCCGACGTCGTCGTCACCACGATCGACAACCTCGACGACGCGTCGATCTTCTTCCGCTCCATGCACCACCTCAGCCCGGAGAAGAACAAGCAGGTGCGCGCCGAGCGCCGCCGCTACCACGAACGCTTCCGCGCGCTGATCGAGGAGGGCCAGCAGCAGGGCGTGTTCTCCACGGCCACCCCGGCCGATCTGGTGGTCGACTACCACTTCGGTTCCGTCCACCACCTGTCCACCTGGTACCGCCCCGACGGCCCGCTCACCCCGCAGGAGGTGGCCGACCACCTGGCCGACCTGCTGCTGCGGGCGCTGCGGCCGTAGCCGGCGAGGGCAGGCGAGGGCATCGGTAAGGGGCGGTCGCCCAGGCGAGGGCCCCTTACCCGTACGCCGTTCTACAGGTACTTCTTCAACTCCCGCCGCGCCAGCGAACGCTGGTGCACCTCGTCCGGGCCGTCGGCCAGCATCAGGGTGCGGGCGCCCGCGTACAGCTCGGCCAGCGGGAAGTCCTGGCTGACCCCGCCCGCGCCGTGCAACTGGATCGCCCGGTCCAGGATGCCGACCACCGCGCGCGGGGTGGCGATCTTGATGGCCTGGATCTCGGTGTGGGCGCCCCGGTTGCCGACGGTGTCCATCAGCCAGGCCGTCTTGAGCACCAGCAGCCGCAACTGCTCGACCTGGACCCGGGCGTCCGCGATCCAGTTCTGCACCACGCCCTGCTGGGCCAGCGCCTTGCCGAACGCGGTCCGGGACACCGCCCGCCGGCACATCAGCTCGATCGCCCGCTCCGCCATGCCGATCAGCCGCATGCAGTGGTGGATGCGGCCCGGACCCAGCCGGGCCTGGGCGATCGCGAAGCCGCCGCCCTCCTCGCCGACGAGATGGGACACCGGCACGCGCGCGTGGTCGAACTCCACCTCCGCGTGGCCGCCGTGGTAGTGGTCCTCGTACCCGAAGACCCGCATCGCGCGCCGCACCGTGACGCCCGGCGTGTCGCGCGGCACCAGCACCATGGACTGCTGGCGGCGGATGTCCGTCCCGTCCGGGTCGGTCTTGCCCATCACGATGAAGATCCGGCAGTCGGGGTGCATGGCCCCGGAGATGTACCACTTGCGGCCGGTGATCACATAGTCGTCGCCGTCCCGCTCGATGCGCGTGGTGATGTTGGTGGCGTCCGAGGAGGCCACCTCCGGCTCGGTCATCGCGAACGCCGAGCGGATCTCACCGGCGAGCAGCGGCCGCAGCCACTGCTTCTGCTGCTGTTCGTCGCCGAACTGCGCCAGCACCTCCATGTTGCCGGTGTCCGGGGCCGCGCAGTTGGTGGCGGTGGGCGCCAGCTGCGGGGAGCGGCCGGTGATCTCGGCGAGCGGGGCGTACTGGAGGTTGGTCAGTCCCGCGCCGTGCTCGGCGTCGGGCAGGAACAGGTTCCACAGGCCCTGCCGGCGCGCCTCGGCCTTCAGCTCCTCCACCACCGGCGGGTTCTCCCACGGCGAGGAGAGGCGCGCCCGCTGCTCGTGCGCCACCTGCTCGGCCGGGTACACGTGCTCGTCCATGAAGGCGAGGAGCCTGGCGCGCAGTTCCTCGGTGCGCGCGTCGAACGCGAAGTCCATGCTGGGTCAGCCTTCCTGGATGCCGGTGCGGAGCGTGGTCAGGCCGTGCTCGATGAAGACGGGGACGAGATCGCCGATGCGGTCGAAGCCGGCGCCGACCGTCTGGCCGAGCGTGTACCGGTAGTGGATGCCCTCCAGGATCACGGCGAGCTTGAACCAGGCGAACGCCGTGTACCAGGCGACGGCCGACACCTCGCGGCCCGAGCGCGCGGCGTACCGCTCGATCAGCTCGGCGGGCGCCGGGTGCCCGGGCGCGGTGGCGGTGGTGGACACCGGGGAGTCGGGCAGGTCCAGCGGCGTGCAGTACATCACCAGCAGGCCCAGGTCGGTCAGCGGGTCGCCGAGCGTGGACATCTCCCAGTCGAGGACCGCCCTGATCCCGTCGTCCGGGCCGATCAGCACGTTGTCCAGGCGGTAGTCGCCGTGCACCACGGCGGGGGCCGGGGAGCCGGGCAGCGCGCGGCCCAGGGCGGCGTGCAGTTCGTCGACGCCGGGCAGGTCGCGGTTGCGCGAGGCGTCCAGTTGCTTGCCCCAGCGCCGCAGCTGCCGGTCCAGGAAGCCCTCGGGCCGCCCGAAGTCCGCCAGGCCCACGGCGGCGGGGTCCACCGCGTGCAGCCCGACGAGGGTGTCCACCAGCGACAACACCACCTCGCGGGTGCGCTCCGGGCCCAGCGGGGCGAGCTGCGCGGCGGTGCGGTACGGGGTGCCCTCGACGAACTCCATGACGTAGAAGGGCGCCCCCAGCACCTCCTCGTCCTCGCACAGCAGCACCGGGCGCGGCACCGGCACGGGGGTGGGGTGCAGCGCGCTGATCACCCGGTGCTCGCGCTTCATGTCGTGCGCGGTGGCCAGCACATGGCCGAGCGGCGGCCGCCGCACCACCCAGCGGGCGGCTCCGTCGGTGACGGCGTAGGTGAGATTGGACCGCCCGCCCTCGATCAGCCGGCCGGACAGGGGACCCTGCGTCAGCCCGGGCCGCTCGCGGTCGAGCAGGCCGCGCAGCCGGTCGAGGTCGAGGCCGGGCGGGTGGTCGGGGCTCATCCAACGCTCCTGGGAACGAGACGACATCAGGTCCCGACCATCATGCTGACTAGTCGGTATGTCGTCCAGAGGCGGAGCGGGAACGTGATCGGGGCCACGACGGCGGCCGCTTCCCCCAGCGGGCACCGGGCCGTGCGGTCCGGGGTCTCAGTGGTCGTCCCAGTGCCCGGCGTGCCGGTGCCCGTCGTGCAGGTAGTCGACGTGGTCGCCGTGCTGTACCCGCGCGTGACCGCAGTTCTCGCCGTGCTGGTGGTCGTGGCCCTCGTGCGCGGTGTGCCCGGCGGGCTCGCACTCGTCCCAGTGCCCGGCGTGCTCGCGGTGCAGATGGCCGTCGTGCGCGTAGTCGACGTGGTCGCCGTGCGGCACGCGCGCGTGGCCGCAGTCGGGGCCGTGCGTGTGGGGGTGCGCGGCGTGTTCGTGGTGCGCGGTGGTCATGGTGCTCCCCTTCGGGGTCGGCGGATGACGACGGACAGCGTGCCACGCGAATGGCTCATATCCGCCCATTCTGCTTGCGTGGCGTCCCGGTACCCCCGAGGGTCGGTGGCATGAAGGGCATCAGCTACCGCCGGTACGGCGGCCCCGAGGTGCTGGAGTACGGCGAGGTCCGCGACCCCAAGGTCGGCCCCGACTCGGTGCTGGTGCGGGTGCGCGCGGCGGCCGTGAACCCGGTCGACTGGAAGTGCCGCGAGGGTCACCTCGACGGCCTGCTCGACCCCGTCTTCCCGGTGGTCACCGGCTGGGACGTCGCCGGGGTGGTGGAACGGCCCGGCGCCGCCGTCACCGAGTACGCGCCCGGGGACGAGGTCATCGGCTACGTCCGTGAGGACTTCCTCTCCCGCGGCACCTTCGCCGAGTACGTCGCCGCCCCGCTGCGCACCCTGGCCCGCAAGCCGCGCAACCTCTCCTTCGCGCAGGCCGCCGGACTGCCACTGGCCGGACTCACCGCCTATCAGGTGCTGGTCAAGGCGCTGGAGGTCAGGCGGGGCGAGACCGTCCTCGTGCACGCCGCCGCGGGCCGGGTCGGCTCGTTCGCCGTCCAGCTCGCCGCGCACCTGGGCGCCCGGGTGATCGGCACGGCGAGCGAACACCACCACGACCACGTACGCTCCCTGGGCGGCGAACCCGTCACCTACGGCGAGGGGCTGGCCGAACGGGTGCGCGGCCTCGCGCCCGAGGGCGTGGCGGCCGTGTTCGACACGATCGGCGGCGAGACGACCGCGCTCTCGGCCCACCTGCTCGCCCCGGAGGGCCGCCTCGCCTCCATCGCGGACCCCCGCGTCACCGAGTACGGCGGCCGGTACTGCTTCGTCCGCCCCGACGCCGAGGACCTGGCACGGCTGTCCGCGCTGGCCGAGCAGGGCGCGGTGTCCGTGCACGTCGCGCGGACCTTCCCGCTGGAACGGGCGGCGGACGCGCAACGCCTGAGCCAGGAGGGGCGGACCCAGGGGAAGATCGTGGTGACGGTGGACGCGGAACCGGGGGAGTAGCGGGCGCCGGGGCCCGGTGGAGAAGGCCGGGGCCTGGCACCCCGAGCAGTGTCGCCGTACGGGAACACCGGCACCGTCGCCGTACTGGAACACCGGCACTGTCGCCGTATTGGAAGACCAGCACCGTCGCCGTACTAGAAGACCAGCACCACCGCCGTACTAGAAGACCAACACCACCGCCGTACTAGAAGACCAGCACCGCCGCGCACACCGCCAGCGCCGTCGTGCACAGCACCGCCGCCGCGGCGGCCCGGGGACTCAGTGCGGGCGGGGCGGCCGACCGGCCCAGGCCGCGGATGCGGGCCTGGGCGACCAGCAGGAAGCCCAGCCAGAGCGCGCAGCACAGCGCGCCCCCGGCGATCCCGGCGGCCGTGGCGCCGCCGTACAGGGCCGTCCTCACCGCGAGCACCGCGGCCACCGTGGCGGACAGGGTCGTACGCCGCCAGGCGAGCCGGGTCCGCTCCGGCTGCAGCCCGGGGTCCCGGACAGGGCCGCCCGCCGCCCGCGCCCCGCCCGACGCTCCCGCCGCGCTCATCCCGTCCGAGGCCCCCGTCGCGCTCATCCCGCCCGCCCCGCGAACACCACCACGACCATCGCCACCGCGACGACCGCGACGACCAGGCTCAGCAGGGCCGGGAACCGCGACACCGGCAGGTCCTCGCCGCGCCGCATCGCCCGTTCACAGCGCACCCAGTGGTTGACGGCGCGCAGCGCGGACAGCACGCCCGAGGCGAGCAGCGCGAGCGCCAGACCGACCCGCCAGGCCCAGGGCAGCCCCGGCAGGAACTGGTCCACCGCGAAACCGCCGCCGATCAGCGCCAGCGCGGTGCGCAGCCAGGCCAGGAAGGTCCGCTCGTTGGCCAGGGAGAAACGGTAGTCCGGGGTGCTGCCCTCCGCCCTGACCTCCTCGGGGGCGAACCACAGCCGGACGTTCCGCACGAAGTCGATCACGCCAGGGACCCTATCCGGGCAGGCCCGGCGCCGGACCGGAGGTCCGCCTCACCCCGTCGACCGGTACGCCTTCAACCGCTCGTACGCCGCCAGCCCGTCCGGCACCCACGGCCAGTCGCCCAGCCGCCGTTCCACCTCCTCGGGCGCGAGGAAGTCGTGCCAGGCGACCTCCTCGACCTGCGGCCGCACCGGCAGCGCGCAGCGCACCTGGTACACCGCCGACCACCAGGTGCGGTCCGCCCCGTCGTCGTACAGGAACTTGAACAGGAACTCGGGACGGGGCAGCCCCGACACCCCCAGCTCCTCCTCGGCCTCGCGCAGGGCCGCGTCGTCGTAGCTCTCGCCGGCCCCGACGACCCCGCCGACGAACATGTCGTACCGGGACGGGAAGACCAGCTTCGTCGCGGTGCGCCGGTGCACGAACAGGCGTCCGGCGGTGTCACGGGCCTCGATGAAGACGCAGCGGTGGCGCAGCCCCCGGGCGTAGGCCTCACCGCGCGGGGACCGCCCCACCACGCGGTCCTCGGCGTCGACGATGTCGAGGATCTCCTCAGCAGCGCTCATGCCCCCATCAAAGCAGCCGCGCCGGCGCGCGGGGCGGGCGTCAGCGGGCCTGGAGGTTGCGCTGCGGCTCCGGGGCGGCCGCGCCGCAGGGCATCGCCGGGTGCAGGCCGAGCAGGACGATGCCCGCCACGATCGCCGCCAGCCCCGTCGCCTCCCAGGTCAGCGCGGAGACGTCGGTACGCAGCCGGTCGCCGAGGAAGCCCACCCCGCAGGCGATCCCGGCCAGCGGCTCGGCCGCGGTGAGCGCGGGCAGCGACATGCGCAGCGGCGCCGTCTCGAACGCGCTCTGCACCAGGATCAGCCCGGTCACCCCGATGACCACCAGGCTGTACGGCTGCCAGCTGGTGAACAGCCCGCCCCAGCCGCCCGCCGAGAACCGCTCCCCGCTCACCCGGGTCAGCGCGTCCTGCACGCCGTACAGCAGCCCGGCGGCCACCGCCAGCAGCACCGGGCCCCAGCTCAGCCGGGACCGCTTGGCGTAGGTGGTCAGCACCAGGGCCACGCCGACCATGGTCCCGATGATCAGCCAGTGCCGCAGCGGGTCGGTGACCGCGCTGCCCGCGCGCGGCTGGCCCGCCAGGATGAACGCGGTGACGCCGCCCGCCAGCAGCGCCAGCCCCAGCCAGCCCTGCCGGCCCAGCGGCTGCCGGGTCTGTCTGCGGGACAGGGCCAGGGCGAACAGCAGGTTCGTCGCCAGCAGCGGTTCCACCAGGGAGATCTCGCCCCGGCCGAGCGCGACGGCGCCCAGTACCATGCCGGCGATCATCAGGGCGAGCCCGCCGAGCCAGCGCGGCACCTTCATCAGGTCGAGCAGCAGCCGGGGCGAGAGGAAGTCGCTCAGCGGTGCCCGCTGGGCCGCGTTCTGCTGGAGGACGAAACCGAAGCCCAGGCAACAGGCGGCACTCACGGCGAGAGTCAGAACCAGAACCGACACGCTGCGTACCTCGATCATCCGGTCGGGCCACGGGGTGCGTAAGGGCCGACTCTAGCGGCCCGGAGCGCCGTCTGCCGGTGCGAGTACCCGGGAATCGGGCGGCCGACGCGGCCCCGGCCCCCGGCGCGGCAGGGTGACGGCCCGGCCGTACGGGCGGCCCGCCCGGCTCGTGAGCAGCGCGCACCGGCGTACGCCGCACGGGTGAGCCGGACCCAGCTTCCCGGCCGCGCGAGGCAGCCAGGACGGGCCGTACACGCCAGGGCAAGCACCATAAGGAAAAGGTGAGTTGCCCCCCGCCTCGCCCCCTACAGGATTCCGGCCCCCTACAGGATGAGGGACAGCACGAGGACCAGGCCGCCGGCCACCACGGACAGGATCGTCTCCATGAGCGACCAGGTCTTGACCGTCTGCCCGACGCTCAGCCCGAAGTACTCCTTCACCAGCCAGAAA
Source organism: Streptomyces sp. NPDC047017 (assembly GCF_040644175.1). Taxonomy (NCBI): domain Bacteria; kingdom Bacillati; phylum Actinomycetota; class Actinomycetes; order Kitasatosporales; family Streptomycetaceae; genus Streptomyces; species Streptomyces sp. NPDC047017. Next base: position 34,823 of record NZ_JBEYVW010000028.1, read on the forward strand.
CCGGCGTCGTTGACATGGCTGAAGAAGAGCGAGCCGGCGCCGACCGCGAGGACCAGCAGCGCGGTGTGGGTGGTCGACATGTCGGCCGCCAGCGGGGCGACCAGGCCGGCCGCCGAGACGGTCGCCACGGTCGCCGAACCGGTCGCGAGCCGGATCACCACCGCGATCAGCCAGGCCAGCAGCACCGCGGGGACCGACCAGCTCTTGGAGATGTCCAGGATCATCTGGCCCACCCCGCAGTCGATCAGCGTCTGCTTGAAGCCGCCGCCCGCGCCGACGATGAGCATGACGCCCGCGATGGGCATGAGGCCCTTCTCGACGGTGGCGTTGATCCGCTCCTTGCTGAACCCGGCGGGCCGGCCCAGCGTGAAGATGCCGACGATCACGGCGGCCAGCAGGGCGATCAGCGGGGAGCCGATCACGTCGAAGACGCGCTGGGTCCGGTCCGCCGGGTCGTCCACGACGATGTCCACCAGCGCCTTGGCCAGCATCAGCACCACCGGCAGCAGCACCGTGGACAGCGCGGCGGCGAAGCTCGGGCGGCGCTCCAGCTGCTCGGAGGCGCGCTGCGGCAGCATGCGGTCCGGGGCGGGCACGTCCACCCAGCGGGCCGCGACCTTCGAGAACAGCGGACCGGCGATGATCACGGAGGGGATCGCGACCACGAGGCCCAGCGCCAGCGTCACGCCCAGGTTGGCCTTGAGCGCGTCGATCGCGACCAGCGGGCCGGGGTGCGGCGGGATCAGGCCGTGCATCACGGACAGACCGGCCAGCGCCGGGATGCCGATGCGCATCAGGGAGTAGTTGCCGCGCTTGGCGACCATCAGCACCACCGGGATCAGCAGCACGATGCCGACCTCGAAGAACAGCGGCAGCCCGATCACGGAGGCGATCAGCACCATCGCCCACGGCATCGCCCGGCCCTTGGCCTTCGCCAGGATCGTGTCCACGACCTCGTCCGCGCCGCCGGAGTCGGCGAGCAGCTTGCCGAGGACCGCGCCCAGCGCGATCAGCACGCCCACACCGGCCACCGTCGAGCCCAGCCCGGCGGTGAAGCCGGCGATCGCCTTGTCCAGGGGTGCCCCGGCGACCGTGCCGAGCACCAGTGACCCGATGGTCAGCGACAGGAAGGCGTGCAGCTTGAACCGGGTGATGAGCAGGACGATGACGGCGATGCCCGCCAGGACGGCGATGCCCAGCTGGGCGTGGCCGGCCGAAGTGATCGGCGGGGGCGCGTCCGCTGCCAGCATCTCGACGCTGAGTCTGGTCACGGGGGATTCCCTTGAGGGTGAAGAGGGACGGTGGTGGTGTGGGGGAGCCGTACGCGAGGCGGGCGGTCAGGCGACCGTGGGGGAGCCGTACGCGGGGCGAGCGGTCAGGCGACCGCGGGGGAGCCCTACGCGGGGCGGGGCGGTCAGGCGACCGCGAGGGTGTCCAGCGCGGCCGCGGCACGCGCGGCGATCTCCTCCGGGGAGCCGGAGACGTCCACGGCGACGCCCCGCTCGTCCGCCTGGAGCGGCTGGAGCGTGGCGAACTGCGAGTCCAGCAGCGCGGTCGGCATGAAGTGCCCCTGGCGGTGCGCCATCCGGTCCTCGATGAGCTTCCGGTCACCCGTCAGGTGCACGAAGACCACGCCGGGGGCCGCCGCCCTGAGCCGGTCGCGGTACGACCGCTTCAGCGCCGAGCTGCTCACCACCCCGCCGAGTCCGGCCCGCCCGTGCGCCCAGGCACCGATGGCGTCCAGCCAGGGCAGGCGGTCGGCGTCGTCGAGCGGGGACCCGGCCGACATCTTGTCGATGTTGGCCTGCGGATGGAAGTCGTCGCCCTCGGCGTACGGGACGCCGAGCCGGGCCGCGAGCAGGGGACCGATCGTGGTCTTGCCCGTGCCGGCGACGCCCATCACCACGACGACGTGGGGGGTGCGCATGACTGCCTCGCTGTCTTCCTCGACATCGGACGCCGACATCCGGCGTACGCCACACTGAAACCCATTAGGTACGACGAATTCAAGAGCCTGTGATGTATAAGTCTGACTTTTTAGTTCCGTGATCCACCCCGTACGCTGAGTGCATGAGCACACCGGGCAGGGGGCTGCACGGCCGCGTACTGGACTCCCTCGGCCCCGCCATCACGGCCGGCGAGTACCCTCCGGGCAGCGTGCTGCGCACCGACGAACTGGCACAGCGTTTCGACGTGTCGCGATCCGTGATGCGCGAGGCGGTCCGGGTCCTGGAATCCATGCACCTGGTCGCCTCCCGCCGCCGGGTCGGCGTCACCGTGCTCCCGCAGAACGAGTGGAACGTCTACGACCCGCAGGTCATCCGCTGGCGCCTGGCCGGCGCCGACCGCCCGCGCCAGCTGCGCTCTCTGACCGTGCTGCGCTCCGCGGTCGAACCGGCCGCCGCGGGACTGGCCGCCCGGTACGCCACCGCCGAGCAGTGCGCCGAACTCACCGAGTGCGCCCTCGGCATGGTGGCCCACTCACGCGGCCACCGCCTGGAGGGGTACCTCTTCCACGACATGGCCTTCCACCGCGTGATCCTGACCGCCTCGGGCAACGAGATGTTCGCCCGCCTCGGAGACGTGGTCGCCGAGGTGCTGACCGGCCGCACCCATCACGAGGTCATGTTCGAGGACCCCGACCCGGCCGCCGTCACCCTCCATGTCCAGGTCGCCGAGGCCGTCCGCGAGCGCGACGCCGAACGCGCCGAGCGGCTGACCCGGGAGATCACCGTCGGCGCGCTCCAGGAACTGGACATCCTGGCGCCGTAGCGCCGTAGCGCCGTAGCGCCGTAGCGCCGTAGCGCCGTAGCGCCGTAGCGCCGTAGCGCCGTAGCGCCGTAGCGCCGTAGCGCCGTAGCGCCATGGGGCCATGGGGCCATGGGGCCATGGGGCCGTGGGGCCGTGGGGCCATGGTCGTCTACGCCAGGAAGTCCCCGTCCACGTACACCCACGCCCCGTCCACCCGCTCGAACCGGCTGCGCTCGTGCAGCGATCCGCCCCGGTAGGACGCCCGGAACGTCACGGTCCCGGTGCGGTGGAAGGCGGAGCCGTCCGTGGTGCCCAGGATCTCCAGGCCCGTCCAGCGTGTCCCCGCGTCCAGGTCCAGCCGCTCCGGCCGGGTCCGCGGGTGCCAGGTGCGCAGCAGGTACCCCGCGTCCTGCCGGACGAAGGCGCTGTAGCGCGAGCGCATCAGCGCCTCGGCGCTGGGCGCGGCGGCCGGGCCGCGGTGGTAGCGGCCGCAGCACGACTCGTACGGCTCGGGCAGCCCGCACGGGCAGGAACGCGTGGTCATGGCCCCCATTCTGCCCGCGTCCCGGCCCCGCGCGGCACGCGCGCCGACGAGGCACAGTGGAAGGGGTGGACACAGGGCGTCCCACCGCAGCCGAGGGGAGACGCAGATGACGCGACCCGTCGAGAGCCGGCCCTGGGCCGTCAAGGAGTGGCGGCTCAACCTGTACCTGTCCGAGCACGACCCGGACACCACCGCCCGGATCGTCCTGGACACCGGTGACAACGTGCTGGAGACCTGCGCGGAGGCCCGCCGCAGCCCGCACGACCCGACGGTGCCCGACATCGGCGACGAACTCGCCGCCGGCCGGGCGCTGATCGCCCTCGGCCGCGAGCTGGTGCGCGCCGCGCAGGGCGACATCAGGGCGGTGGGCGCGCCCGAGGCGGACCCGCCCGTCCCGCTCTGGCCGCCGCAGGAGTGAGACCGAGTGGGACCCCGGAGCGACCGAGGGGGACCGGAGTGAGAGAAGGCGCCGCGGTGCTCTTCACCGACCGTCTCGAAGCGGGCCGGCGGCTCGGCACCCGCCTCACGCACCTGGCCGGCCCGGACGTCGTCGTCCTCGCCCTGCCCCGCGGCGGCGTCCCGGTAGCGGCGCAGGTCGCGGCGGCCCTCGGCGCGCCCCTGGACCTGTGCCTGGTACGGAAACTGGGGGTGCCCGCCCAGCCCGAGCTGGCCATGGGGGCCGTCGGCGAGGACGGCGTGCGCGTGATCGACGACACGGTGGTCCGCGAGACGGGCGTACGCCCCCGCGAACTGGCCCGCGTGGAGGAGCGCGAACGCCGGGAGCTGGACCGCAGGGCCACGCGCTACCGGGGCGGCCGCCCGCCCGTCGCCGTCGCCGGACGCACCGTCGTCCTGGTCGACGATGGCGTGGCCACCGGCTCCACCGCCCGGGCCGCGTGCCGCGCGGTCCGGGCCAGGGGAGCGGCCCGCACCGTGCTGGCCGTGCCCGTCGCGCCCCCGGACTGGACCCGCCGGCTCGCCGGCGAGGCCGACGAACTGGTCAGCCTCGCCACCCCGCCCGGCTTCTTCGCGGTCGGCCAGTTCTACGACGACTTCGCCCAGCTCGACGACGAGGACGTGACCGCCTTCCTGCGGCGCGCACCGGCTGCCGCGGAGGACCGCGAGCCGGTCGGCGTGGACGAGGAGGTGACGGTGGCCGCCGGTGCCGTACGCCTCGCCGGACGCCTGACCGTGCCCGCCGGGGCACCAGGCATCGTGGTCTTCGCACACGGCAGCGGAAGCGGCCGGCACAGCCCGCGCAACCGGTTCGTCGCCGCCGGACTGCACCGCGCCGGACTCGGCACCCTGCTGTTCGACCTGCTCACCGAGGAGGAGGCGGACGACCGGGCCAACGTCTTCGACACCGCCCTGCTCGCCACCCGCCTGACCGCCGCCGTCGCCCGGCTGCGCGAGCGGCCCGAGGCACACGGCCTCGCCGTCGGCTGCTTCGGCGCCAGCACCGGGGCGGCCGCCGCCCTGCGCACCGCGGCCGAACCCGGCACACACCTCGCCGCCGTCGTCTCACGCGGCGGCCGCCCCGACCTCGCGGGCCCCGCGCTGGCCGCGGTGACCGCCCCCACCCTGCTGGTCGTCGGCGGCGCCGACCACGCCGTACTCGACCTCAACCGCCAGGCCCAGTCCCAACTGACCTGCGAGAACCGGCTCACCGTCGTCCCCGGCGCAACCCACCTGTTCGAGGAACCCGGCACCCTGGAGACGGTGACGGAACTGGCCCGCGACTGGTTCACGACCCACATGCCCGCGAACGCCGCCCCGCCTCCGCCGCCGTGAGAGACCCCGGCGCCCTGAAACGCGAAAGACCCCAGATCAACTGGGGTCTCAGCTGGTGTCCGAGGGGGGACTTGAACCCCCACGCCCGATAAAGGGCACTAGCACCTCAAGCTAGCGCGTCTGCCATTCCGCCACCCGGACAGGGTGTGTGCCGTGCGGGTTTCCCCTCGCGGCGACGACGTAAACATTACCAGGCTTTCGAGGGTGTCCGATCACCCCCCGTCCGCGCAGCGCCCCGGCGTGAACGGAGTGTGACGGGCCGCGGCCCGTCTTGGGGCGGGGCCGGGCGGGGAGGGAGGATGAACGGACCACCGGCACACGAGGTGGGCCACCAGCACCCAGCGGGAGGAAGCAGCGTGAGCGAGACGGAGACGGCCGGGCGCGTCACCGGCGAGGACGAGGTCGTCGACCTCTGCCGTGAGCTGATCCAGATCGACACCAGCAACTACGGCGACCACTCGGGGCCGGGCGAGCGCAAGGCCGCCGAGTACGTCGCGGAGAAGCTCGCCGAGGTGGGTCTCGACCCGAAGATCTTCGAGTCGCACCCCGGCCGCGCCTCCACCGTGGCCCGCATCGAGGGCGAGGACCCGTCGCGGCCCGCGCTGCTCATCCACGGCCACACCGACGTCGTACCGGCCAACGCCGACGACTGGACCCACCACCCCTTCTCGGGCGAGGTCGCGGACGGGTGCGTGTGGGGCCGCGGCGCGGTCGACATGAAGGACATGGACGCGATGACCCTGGCGGTCGTGCGCGACCGGCTGCGCAGCGGCCGCAGGCCGCCCCGGGACATCGTGCTCGCCTTCCTCGCCGACGAGGAGGCCGGCGGTACTTACGGGGCGCGGTTCCTGGTGGACCGGCACCCCGACCTGTTCGAGGGCGTCACGGAGGCGATCAGCGAGGTCGGCGGCTTCTCCTTCACGGTCAGCGAGCAGCGCCGGCTCTATCTGATCCAGACGGCCGAGAAGGGCATGCACTGGATGAAGCTGACCGTGGCCGGCACGGCGGGCCACGGTTCGATGATCCACCGGGACAACGCGATCACCGAGCTGTCGGCCGCCGTCGCCCGGCTCGGCCGGCACGAGTTCCCGGTGCGGGTGACCAAGACCACCCGGGCCTTCCTCGACGAACTCGGCGACGCGCTCGGCACCGAGCTGGACCCGGAGAACATGCAGGGCACCCTCGCCAGGCTCGGCGGTATCGCCAAGCTCATCGGCGCGACCCTGAGCAACACCGCCAACCCCACGCAGCTGGGCGCCGGCTACAAGGTGAACGTCATCCCGGGCGAGGCCACCGCCCACGTCGACGGGCGCTTCCTGCCGGGCCACGAGGAGGAGTTCCTGGCCGACCTCGACCGGATCCTCGGCCCCCGGGTCAAGCGCGAGGACGTGCACTCCGACAAGGCCGTGGAGACCACCTTCGACGGGGAACTGGTGGCGGCGATGCAGTCCGCGCTGCTGGCCGAGGACCCGGCCGCCAAGGCCGTCCCGTACATGCTCTCCGGCGGCACCGACGCCAAGTCCTTCGACGACCTGGGCATCCGGGGCTTCGGCTTCGTCCCGCTGAAGCTGCCGCCGGAGCTGGACTTCGCGGGCATGTTCCACGGCGTGGACGAGCGGGTGCCGGTGGACGGCCTCAAGTTCGGCGTGCGGGTGCTGGACCGGTTCATCGACGCGTCGTGACAGCGGTCGCCGCCGCGTCCCGGCGCCGGTCATCGCCCGGTTGACCTCGGTAATCGGCCGCGTGTACGGGCGTTACCGGGAAGGGTGAATGCGACCATAAGCTCGTAGCTCCATCACTCCCTCCTCGTTACAGGTAATGCGATCAGCAACACGGGATCGCTTTTGCCAACTAGGAGGAATAATGATCAAGAAGGTCGTCGCTGCCGCGGTCGCCACCGGTGGACTCGTCCTCGCGGGCGCGGGCCTGGCCGCCGCCGACTCCGGCGCCCAGGGTGCCGCCGTGCAGTCCCCGGGCGTCGTCTCCGGCAACGTCATCCAGGTGCCCGTGCACGTCCCGGTGAACATCTGCGGCAACACGATCTCGGTGATCGGGCTGCTGAACCCCGCCTTCGGCAACACCTGCGTCAACAAGTGACGTCGGGCCCCCGCCCCGTGCGGGTCTGAGGCCATCGCCTCCGTGGGGGTCTGAACCCGTCGGCCCCGGAGCGCGCGCCATGCGCTCCGGGGCCGACCGGCTTTTCCGCGCGCCCGGACCGGCGGGTTCCCGCCGGCAGGGGTGCGCGTTCCGGAAGGTTCCAGAAGGACGAAGGCAGGGATTCAGCAACATGCGACAGGTCACCCGCAAGGGCCTGATGACCGTGGCCGCGGCCACCGGCGTGATCGCCGCCGCGAGCGGCGCCGCGTACGCCGACGCGGGCGCGGGCGGTGTCGCCGCGGGCTCGCCGGGCGTGCTGTCCGGCAACACGGTGCAGGTGCCGGTGCACGTGCCCGTGAACGTCTGCGGCAACACCGTCAACGTCGTCGGGGTGCTCAACCCGGCGGCCGGCAACACCTGCGCCAACCACGGCGGCGGCAGCGGCGGCTCCGGACACGGCGGCCACCGCGGACCGGGGGGCGCGCACGCCGGTGGGCACACCGGCGGCTCGCCCGGCGTGGGCTCGGGCAACCAGGTCCAGGTCCCGGTCGACGTGCCGGTGAACGTCTGCGGCAACAGCGTCGACGTGGTCGGCGTGGGCAATCCGGCGCTGGGCAACCACTGCGCCAACCAGGGCGGTTCGGGCGGGGGCCACAACCCGCCGGGCGGCGGCCACGGCAACCCGCCCGGCCACCCGGGCCAGCCGGGCCACCCGGGACAGCCGGGCCACCCGGGCCAGCCCGGCCACCCCGGTCACCCGGGCCAGCCCGGCAATCCGGGACAGCCGGGCCACCCCGGCAACCCGGGTACACCGGGGCAGCCCGGTAACCCCGGCAATCCGGGGACGCCGGGACAGCCCGGTAACCCCGGCACGCCCGGCCACCCCACCACGCCGCCCTCCACCGGCGGCAAGACGCCCGGCGGGCCGGTGCACGTCAACCACCCCGGCACGCAGACCGTCACCAAGCCGGGCAGCGGGGCGCAGCTCGCCCACACCGGCAGCGACCTGCCGATGGGGCTCGCCCTGCCGGTCGGCGCGGGCGCGCTGCTGGCGGGCGCGATGCTGTTCCGGAGGGCACGCGCCTCGGCGTGAGGCGTGGGAGGCCCGTGCGGCACGTGAGGCCCGTGCGGCACGTGCGGCAGTGAGGCGCGTGCGTCGCTCGGGCCGCATGGTGGGCCGTATGAACATGAAGGCGTGAGCATGTCACAGTGGGCCCCGCATGCGCGGGGCCCACTGGGGGTTCGGCCGGTGATCCGGCCGGGTGGTCCGGCCGCCTCAGCTCACCAGGTGGCGCGTACCTGGCGGATGATCCGCCGGCGCAGCCGCACCCTGCGGCTGCCGTCGCGCATCAGGCTCAGGCGGTACAACTCCCAGTGTCCGTACTCGGCGTGGTCCGTCAGCAGGCGTGCCGTCTCGTTGCGGGAGACCCCGCGCGGGACGAACACGTCGACAAATTCGTATTCCGGCATCGCATCTATTGTGCGGGCTGGGGCCCGGTACGGATAGCGTCTGCACTATGTCTGATGCTGCGCAGCCCACCGCTGCCGAGGTACGCGCCGCCGCCGAGGCGGTCAAGACCGCGCTCGACCGTCACCTGGCGGCGGTCGAACGCAGGTCGGGGGACGACGACCCGGCCGTCTACGAGGCGTTCAACCAGCTGGCCGCGGCGGCGGAGGCGTACGACGAACTGCTCTACGACCGCTACGACGAGGTCACGCCCTTCGAGATCCCCGGTGACGACGCGCTGCCGCCGTACACGGGCCCCGAGGAGCCGAACGCGATCAGCGTGCTGATCCGCCGCGACTACGCCGTGGCCGACCAGCGGCGGCTGCTGGCCCAGGCCCAGCGCGTGGAGGCCGCGGACGCCGAGACCGGCGCGGGTATCGGCGACGGCGTCTCCGGCACGGTGCACGGAGCGCTCGGTGTCCTGTTCGGTGAGTTCGAACCGGACGAGATCGCCTCCCGGCACAAGGAGTTCGGCCTGGAGGAGGGCGACTCCACGCTCTGGGTCACGGCCTCGGACGAGCCCGCCGACCCGGGCGACTGGCTGGAGTCGCCGTTCGAGCAGGTCGATCCGCAGGCAGTGGTCTGCCGCTTCGACGTCAGCGCGGTCTTCGACGACGAAGACGAGGAGGACGGCGAGGACGGCGAGGACGGCGACGCGGAGGACGCGGACGGCGACGACACCGAGGACACCGAGGACGCGGACGAACTCGGCGCCGAGTTCGACGAGGAGGAGCTGGGCACCGGCCTCGACGAGGAGGACCTGGAGCCGCTGGACCGCAGGGACCGCTAGCGCAGGCGCGGCGGACGGTGAGAGGCCCGGGCGGCGGAGCCGCCGCCCGCCCGCCCGCCGCGGCCACGTCCGGACCCGCCGCCTGCCGCCCGCCGGGGCCACGTGTCCGGGCCCGCCGCCCGCGCCCCAGGTCCGGGCCCGCCGCCCGGACCCGCCGTCAGTCCTCCGCCCGCGCTCGCGCCTGGGCCGGCGCCTGAGTCTGCGCCTGCGTCTGGGGGCCCAGCAGGGCCGGCAGGCGGGTCGTGCGGGGCTTCGGCGGCACCTCCGCCACGGCCCGGGGCAGCGCCTGCTCCACACCGTGCACCACGGACAGATGACGGATCGCCCGGCCGAACGCGGTGTAGATCCAGGCCCGGCTGAGCGCCCCGGCCGCGTCGCCGGGCAGCACCACGACCGCCGCGGGCCAGCGGGCGCCCGCGGCCTGATGCGCGGTCAGCGCCCACCCGTGCCGCACCCGGCCCTCGACCTGCTCCTTCGCTACGACCACGGGGGCGCCCGAGCACGACAGGTGCAGCCCCTCCGCGTCGGCCTTCACCACCTGACCGGGCAGCGCACGGCCCGGGGCGGGGGAGTACACGATCCGGTCGCCCGGGTCGAAGCCGCCGAAGCGGCCGGGGCCCGGATTGAGCCGTTCCTTGAGCGCCGCGTTGAGCGCGCGGGTACCCGCCGCACCGCCGTGCCCGGGAGTGATCACCACGGTCTGCTCGGCCGGGACACCGATCGCCCGGGGCACCGAGTCCGCGACGAGCTGCACCGTCCGGTGCACGGCCTCGCCGGCGTCCCGCACCGGGACGATCACGACCTCCTTGCCGGGCGCCGCCACCTGATTCAGCTCGCCCACGCCGATGCCCGAGACCAGCTCGCCCAGCGGCCCGGGGTCCGGCACCCGGGAGGCCACGTGCGGGCACGCCCGCGCCGCCAGCAGATCCGCGAAGACGCGTCCGGGACCCACGGACCACAGCACCGCCGGGTCCCCGGCCAGCACGAGCCGGGCACCGTCCGGCAGCGACTCCACCAGCAGGGCCGCGCTCTCCACGTCCAACTGGGGGGCGTCGAGCACCACGAGGAGATCCAGGGCGAACATCCCGTCCGCGTCCCGGCCCGGCCCCTCGGCACCGGACAGCAGCCCGGCCGTCGTGACGACGAAGGGACCGTCCGGGCTGTCAGGAGCGCCGTCAGGGCTGTCAGAACCGTCAGGACCGGGGCTCTCGGCGGGGCCGCCCCCTTCTTCGGGGCGCCGCCGCAGGAGTTCGGTCAGGCCCTCCCGGCCGAGCGGGCTGTGCACGGCGGCCCAGGCGCGCAGCCCGAGACCGTGCGCCACGCGCAGCAGCCGCGCCGGTTCGGCACGGGAGGCCTCCCCGCCGCTGTGCAGCACCAGGGCATGGCCCGCGACCGCGCGGATCAGCTCGGCGGCGGACCCCGGGGCGGCGGCGGCCGCCCGCTCCCAGCCCTCGGCCGGGCCGTCCTGCTTCGGCACGGAGTTGACCAGCCGGGCCAGCCCGTCCGCGAGGCTCTCCTCGGCGAGCGCGTACCGCTCCAGGCCCACGAGGATCCGTACCGGGCGCTCCTCCTCCCCGTCCTCGGCGTCCCCCTCGGCGGCGGCCGGGGCGCCCGGCTCCTCCAGGGCGTCCTGGAACACCAGGGCCTCGCCCTCCGCGAGCGTGCTCTGCAGGACCGCGTCCGGGTCGGGCACCCCGCGCTGGGCCAGGGCGGCGGTCAGCGCCGGCGCCTCCAGGGCCGTATGCCCGGCCAGTGCCGCCTGCTCCAGCAGCCAGCCGGCGAAGGCCCGTCCGCGCCGCTCGTCGGCGGGCCCGCAGTCCGCGCCGAGCAGGGCCCGCGCGAAGCCGTCGGCCTGCTCGGGCCGGACCCCGGGAACATGGACCAACTGCCAGGGATCGGCGCGCAGCCGCTCCGGCGCGCCCTCACCGAGGGCCGCCGCGACCGGGAGGGCGAGCGCGTCGGGCGCGCCGCCCTCGCCCAGCACCCGGCGTACGGCCTCGACGGACTCGGTGGCGGGCGCGGCGGGCACGGCGGCCGCCTCGGCCGTCACGGGCCCCGGGCGCCGCGCGGGCTCCGGGGCGGGCCTGCGCCGTACGGGCTCGGGCTCCGGCTCGGCGAAGACGGTGGCCGCGGGCTTCTCGCCGCTCTCCACGGCCCGCACCGCCGCCAGCAGGTCGGCCGCCTTGCCGCTGAGCTTGGTCCCGCTCGCGATCGGCGTTCCCTTCTCCGTCTTCCGCCGCTCGATCCGCTCCCGCTCGACCCGCTGCGCGGCAAGCTCGGCCGCGGCCTCGGACAACCCGGCGGCCCCCTCCGCCGCGCCCTCGCCCGCGGTGCCACCCGCCGCCTCGTCGCCGTCCGGGCCGTTCCCACCCGCCGCACCGGCGCCGACATCGCCGCCGGCATCGGGATCGGCGCTGCCCGCGTCCCCCTCGGGACCGGCCTCCCCGGCCGCGGCGTCACCGCCCTCGCCGCCCGCCGCGCCCTCGTCCGCCGAGTCGTCCCCGACGGCGTCCGCCGGGACGGTGTCGGCCGCGTGGCCCGGGGGCGTGGCGGCTCCCTCCTCCGCCGGACCGGCCTGCGCCGGCCCCCCCGCCGTGCTGTCCGGCGTACCCGGCCCGGCTTTCTCCGTGGTCTCCGGCTCCGTGCTCACAGCGTGCTCCAGTCGTGATCGGGATAGCGGTGCACGGGCGCCGACACATCGTCGAGCGCCCGGCAGATCTCGTCAGGAAGACTAAGCGCCTCCACTGACAACGCCGCCGTGAGCTGCCGCGCGGTGCGCGCGCCGACGATCGGGGCGGCCACGCCGGGCCGGTCCCGGACCCAGGCGAGGGCGACCTGGAGCGGGGTCACGGCCAGCCCGTCCGCGGCCGTCGCCACCGCGTCCACGATGCGGCGCGCGGTGTCGTCGAGATACGGCTCGACGAACGCCGCCAGGTGCTCCGAGCCGCCCCGCGAGTCCGGCGGCGTCCCGTTGCGGTACTTGCCGGTCAGCACGCCCCGGCCCAGCGGCGAGGACGGCAGCAGACCGATGCCCAGGTCCAGCGCGGCGGGCAGCACCTCGCGCTCGACGCCCCGTTGCAGCAGCGAGTACTCCAGCTGGGTGCTCGCCAGCGGGGTCCGCGCGCCCGGCGCCGCGAGCTGCCAGGTCCCGGCTCTGGCCAGCTGCCAGCCGCAGTAGTCGGCCACCCCCGCATACCGCACCCGGCCGCTGCTCACGGCCAGGTCGAGGGTGTGCAGGGTCTCCTCCAGCGGGGTGTGCGGGTCGTAGGCGTGCACGTGCCAGACGTCGATGTAGTCCGTGCCGAGCCGGGCGAGCGAGGCGTCCAGGGCCGCCAGCAGATGACCGCGGGAGGCGTCGACCCGGCGGTCGGGGTCGGCCACGCCGCCCGCCTTCGTGGAGATGACCAGGTCACGGCGGGGCACAAGACCGTCCGTCAGCCGTCCCAGCAGGTATTCGGCCTCCCCGTCCCCGTACACGTCGGCCGTGTCGACGAGGGTGCCGCCCGCGTCCCAGAACGCCTTCAGCATGTCCGCGGCGTCGTGCTCGTCGGTGTCCCGGCCCCAGGTGAGGGTGCCGAGGCCGATGCGGGACACGCGCAGGCCCGTACGGCCGAGATGCCTCTGCTCCATGAACGCCGAGATTACTGGCCGGTGACGCCCCGTGGTGACCCTGTGGACAACCCGCCGACCTGCCCGCGGACCGTCCACAGCCCCGTCCGCGCGCCCCTCCGCGCGCCCTCCGCGAGGCGGCCGTCACACCGGCCGCGACCTGCCGTATTCCCCGGCCGCGCGCTAGGGTCTCCCGCACAGAGCACGTTACTGATCGGTAAGGGGATGCGGCATGCGGCTCGGGATCAACCTCGGTTACTGGGGTGCCGGGATGGACGGGGACAATCTGGCCGTCGCGCAGGAGGCGGACCGTCTCGGCTACGCCGTCTGCTGGGCGGCGGAGGCGTACGGCTCGGACGCGGCCACCGTGCTCACCTGGGTCGCCGCCCAGACCGAGCGCATCGACGTCGGCTCGGCCATCTTCCAGATCCCGGCCCGCCAGCCGGCGATGACGGCGATGACGGCCGCCACCCTCGACTCGCTGTCCGGCGGCCGGTTCCGCCTCGGCCTCGGCGTCTCGGGGCCGCAGGTCTCCGAGGGCTGGTACGGCGTCAAGTTCGACAAGCCGCTGGCCCGCACCCGCGAGTACGTCGAGATCGTGCGCAAGGCGATGACCCGCGAGCGGCTGTCGTACGAGGGCACGCACTGGACGCTGCCGCTGCCCGGTGGCCCCGGCAAGCCGATCAAGCTGACCGTGCACCCGCAGCGCGAGCACATCCCGCTCTACATCGCCGCCATCGGCCCGAAGAACCTGGAGCAGACCGGCGAGATCGCTGACGGCGCGCTGCTCATCTTCCCCTCCGCCGACCACCTGGAGGAGACCGCGATCGGGCACCTGCGCGCCGGCCGCGAGAAGGCCGGCCTGACCCTGGACGGCTTCGACATCTGCCCGACCGTGCCGCTCGCCCTCGGCGACGACAAGGACGTGGCCGCCCTCGCCGACACCTTCCGCCCCTACACCGCCCTGTACGTCGGCGGCATGGGCAGTCGCAAGCAGAACTTCTACAACCAGCTCGCCCGCCGCATGGGCTACGAGAAGGAAGCCGCCGAGATCCAGGACACGTACCTGTCCGGCGACAAGCAGGGCGCCGCCGCGGCCGTACCGCAGCAGCTGATCGACCAGACCACGCTGCTCGGCTCCGTCGACCGGATCGCGGACCGGATGAAGGCGTACGCGGCGGCCGGCGTCACCACGCTCACCCTGGCCCCCGCCGGCTTCACCCTGGACGAGCGCCTCGCCGCGCTCCGCGCCGGCACCGAGGCCCTGGAGCGCGCCGGACTGGCCTGACCGCCGCCCCCGCCGGGCGACGACCGCGCCCGCCGGGGCGAGGGGGGATTTCCGCGGCCGTGGTGGGGGCTCGGGGTCCTCCCCGCCACGGCCGTCACCCAGGACAACGCACCGGAGCGCGCCCGGTTACGCCCTGCGCGCCACACGCGTACGCCCGGGCGCCCCCGCTCCACGCGTACACCGGTCCGCCACGCCCGACCGCCAGCTCCCCCGGCGCCTACAGCCACCCCCGCTGCTTGAACAACCGGTACAGCAGCACCTCCAGCACGGCCATCACCGCGATCACCACCGGGTACGACCAGACCCAGTGCAGCTCGGGCATGTGCTCGAAGTTCATGCCGTAGATCCCGGCGATCATCGTCGGGATCGCTGCCATGGCCGCCCACGCGGAGATCTTCCGCATGTCGTCGTTCTGCTGGACGCTGGTCTGCGCCAGATGCGCCGACAGGATGTCCGAGACCAGCCGGTCCAGGCCCTCCACGGACTCGTTGACGCGGGTGAGGTGGTCGCTGACGTCCCGGAAGAAGGGGCGCGCCTTGTCGTCCACGAAGGGCACGGTCGCGGTGAACGCGCCCACCCCGGTGCCGCCCAGGCGGGACATCGGCACCGCCAGCGGGCCCGTCGCCCGCCGGAACTCGGTGATCTGGCGCTTGAAGTTGTAGATCCGGGAGGCGGTGTGCCGCGAGCCGCCCCGGTCGGGGGAGAAGACCTCCGCCTCCAGCTCCTCCAGGTCCGTCTGCAGTTCGGTCGCCACGTCCAGATAGTGGTCGACGACCGAGTCGGCGATCGCGTACAGCACCGCGGTCGGGCCCTTGCCGAGCATCTCCGGCTCCTGCTCTAGCCGGTGCCGCACGGCGGCGAGCCCGTCACCCTCACCGTGACGGACAGTGACCACGAACGAGTCACCCAGGAAGATCATGATCTCACCGGTCGAGACGGCATCGCTGTGCGGCTCGTACACCACCGGCTTCAGGACCATGAACAGCGAGTCGTCGTAGACCTCCAGCTTGGGCCGCTGGTGCGCCTTCAGCGCGTCCTCCACCGCCAGCGCGTGCAGCGCGAACTCCTGGCTGACCAGCTCGAACTCGTCCGGGGACGGTTCGTGCAGCCCCACCCACACGAAACCGCCGGCCGCCCGCGCCTCGGCCAGGGCGTCGGAGAAGTCCTCCGGGCCCTCGGTGCGGTGGCCGTCGCGGTAGATACCACAGTCGACGATCACAGAGTGTGTTCTCCTTTCGCCCGGCCGACGCCGGAGCCGCGGGTACGCCTACGCTGGCCGCATGCCCACGCTGATCCTCGTCAGGCACGGACGTTCCACCGCCAACACCGCGGGACTGCTCGCCGGCTGGACGCCCGGCGTCGCCCTCGACGAACGCGGCGCCGCGCAGGCCGCCGCGCTGCCCGGCAGGCTCGACGGCCTGCCGCTCGCCGAGGTCGTCACCAGCCCGCTGCAACGCTGCCAGGAGACCGTACAGCCTCTCCTGGACGCCCGGCCCGGTCTGCCCGTACACACGGACGAGCGGATCGGGGAGTGCCACTACGGCGACTGGTCCGGCCGCAAGCTCGCCGAACTCAAGGACGAACCGCTGATGGAAGTGGTGCAGTCGCACCCCTCGGCGGCGGCCTTCCCCGGCGGCGAGTCCATGCGCGCCATGCAGACCCGCGCCGCCGAGGCGGTGCGCGAGTGGAACGCGCGCGTGGAGCGCGACCACGGCGCCGACGCCGTCTACCTGATGTGCTCGCACGGCGACATCATCAAGTCCCTCGTCGCCGACGCCCTCGGCCTGCACCTCGACCTCTTCCAGCGGGTCTCCGTCGAACCGTGCTCCGTCACCGCGATCCGCTACACCCGGCTGCGGCCCTTCCTCGTCCGGCTCGGCGACACCGGCGACTTCGCGTCGCTGGCCCCGCGCGAGGAGCAGGCGGACGGCGACGCCGCCGTGGGGGGCGGCGCGGGCGCACCGTGATCGTCGGCCGCAGTAGGGTGAAGCGGTCGCCGCCGGCTTCCCGACTCCCGTCGTGATCCCGGTCCCCCCGCCCCGATCCCCCGACCTCCCCCCGATCCCCATGGAGACAGGACGTGTCCCGTCAGGTGTTCCTCTACGACCCCCCGGACCGCTTCGTGGCCGGCACGGTCGGACTGCCCGGGCGCCGTACGTTCTTCCTCCAGGCCACCGCCGGCCCCCGGGTGACCAGCGTGGCCCTGGAGAAGACCCAGGTCGCCGCGCTCGCCGAACGCATGGACGAACTGCTCGACGAGGTGGTGCGCCGCAGCGGCGGCAACGCGGCGGTGCCCGCGGTCGCCCCCACCGAGGTCACCGACAGCCGTCCGCTGGACTCCCCCGTCGAGGAGGAGTTCCGGGTCGGCACCATGGCGCTGGCCTGGGACGGCGAGGAACAGCGCATGATCGTCGAGGCGCAGGCCCTCGTCGAACTCGACGCGGAGTCCGAGGAGGACCTCGCCGAGGCCGAGGAGCGGCTGCTCCAGGACGAGGAGAACGGCCCGCCGATGCTGCGGGTCCGGCTCACCGGCGCGCAGGCGAGGGCCTTCGCCAAGCGCGCCCTCGACGTCGTCAACGCCGGGCGGCCGCCGTGCCCGCTGTGCAGCCTCCCGCTCGACCCGGAAGGACACGTATGCCCGCGCCAGAACGGATACCGCCGCGGGGCGTGACGCCCGGCGCCGCCGCGGCCGGGCTGCTCGCCCGCGGTGAGCTGACCGTGCGCGGCCGCATCCGCGAGGCGTCCAACGCGGCGCTGTTCTGCACGGTCGCCCACGACGGCGCGGAGGCGTCCTGCGTCTACAAGCCGGTCGCGGGGGAGCGCCCGCTGTGGGACTTCCCGGACGGCACCCTCGCCGGGCGCGAGGTGGCCGCCTACGAGGTCTCCGAGGCGACCGGCTGGGGCCTGGTGCCGCCCACCGTGCTGCGCGAGGGCCCCTACGGCGAGGGCATGGTCCAGCTGTGGATCGAGGCGGCCCCGGAGGCGGAGCTGCTGGCGCTGCTCGACGCCGAGGAGCCCGGCCCCGGCTGGAAGGCGATCGGGTTCGCCGAGGTCGGCGAGGACCGCACCGCGCTGCTCGTGCACGCCGACGACGAGCGGCTGCGGCGCCTGGCCGTGCTGGACGCCGTGATCAACAACGCCGACCGCAAGGGCGGCCATCTGCTGCCCGCCCCGGACGGGCGGCTGTACGGCATCGACCACGGCGTCGCCTTCCACGCCGAGAACAAGCTGCGCACCCTCCTGTGGGGCTGGGCGGGCGAGCCGCTGCCCCAGGAGGCCCTGTGCGTCCTCAAGGGCCTCAAGGACGCCCTGGCCGAGGGCGGCGCCCTCGCGGCCCGGCTGGCGGGCCTGATCACCCCGGCGGAGGCCGACGCCACCCGCGCCCGCGTCGACGCCCTGCTCGCCTCCGGCGTCCACCCGGAGCCGACCGGCGAATGGCCCGCCATCCCGTGGCCGCCTGTCTAGGGTCTTCCGCCGGGGGTTCGGATCATGCCGGACCCCGCGGGCCCGGCATGATCCGAACCCGGCATGATCCGGACGAGACCGCCGCGCCTGCCCGGATCGCCCGGAACCTCCGCGCGAGCACACCCGCCCCCGTCCCGCAAGAACGCCTGACCGGCCATCCGCACCGATCCGGTTCGTAGACGGGACCGCGGTCCGGTTACGCTCATGACATGCATGCCTGGCCCGCTTCCGAGGTCCCCGCCCTGCCTGGTCAGGGCCGCGACCTGAGGATCCACGACACCGCGACCGGCGGCCTGGTCACCCTCGCCCCCGGTCCCGTCGCCCGTCTCTACGTCTGCGGCATCACGCCGTACGACGCGACCCACATGGGTCACGCGGCGACCTACAACGCGTTCGACCTCGTCCAGCGCGTGTGGCTCGACACCAAGCGGCAGGTCCATTACGTCCAGAACGTGACCGACGTCGACGATCCGCTGCTGGAGCGGGCGCAGCGCGACGGCCTCGACTGGGTGAAGCTGGCCGAGCGGGAGACGGTCCTGTTCCGCGAGGACATGACCGCCCTGCGAATGCTGCCCCCGCGCCACTACATAGGCGCCGTGGAGGCGATACCCGGCATCGTCCCCCTGGTCGAACGGCTGCGCGATCTCGGCGCGGCCTACGACCTGGAGGGCGACGTCTACTTCTCCGTCGAGTCCGACCCGCATTTCGGCCAGGTCTCCCGCCTCGACGCGGCCGCGATGCGGCTGCTGTCCGCCGAGCGCGGCGGCGACCCCGAGCGGCCCGGCAAGAAGAACCCCCTCGACCCGATGCTGTGGATGGCGGCCCGCGACGGCGAGCCCAGCTGGGACGGCGCCTCCCTCGGACCCGGCCGGCCCGGCTGGCACATCGAGTGCGTGGCCATCGCCCTCGACCACCTCGGCATGGGCTTCGACGTCCAGGGCGGCGGCTCCGACCTAGCCTTCCCGCACCACGAGATGGGCGCCTCGCACGCCCAGGTGCTCACCGGCGAGTTCCCGATGGCCAAGGCGTACGTGCACGCCGGCATGGTCGCCCTGGACGGCGAGAAGATGTCCAAGTCCAAGGGCAACCTCGTCTTCGTCTCGCGGCTGCGGCGCGACGGCGTGGACCCCGCGGCCATCCGGCTCACGCTCCTCGCCCACCACTACCGCGCCGACTGGGAGTGGACCGACCAGGTGCTCCAGGACGCCGTCGCCCGCCTGGACCGCTGGCGCGCCGCGGTCTCCCGGCCCGACGGTCCCTCCGCCGACGCCCTGGTGGAGGAGGTCCGCGCCGCCCTCGCCGAGGACCTCGACGCCCCGGCCGCCCTCGCCGCGGTCGACCGCTGGGCGGCCCTCCAGCAGCAGCGGGGCGGCACCGACACCGGCGCCCCCGGCCTGGTCTCCCGCACGGTGGACGCCCTGCTGGGCGTGGCGCTCTGACCCGGCCGGCCGGGCGTCCGGCCGGTACGGCGACAGGGGCGGTGCGCGCTGCGCACCGCCCCTGTCCCTTCACTCCTCCGAGGAATCGTCCCCCGCGTCGCCGTCGTCCGGCTCCGCCTCCGGCCGGGGCGGTTTCGGCGGCCTCGTCCGCCCGCCGGGGCCGGTACCGCCCGGGCCGTCCCGGCCGTCGCGCAGGTACGAGCCGCTGTCGCCGCCGTCCGTGGCGTGTCCGCCCGCGGTGGGGCCGCCGCCGTCCCGGCGCCGCAGGTAGCGCTCGAACTCGCGGGCGATCGCCTCGCCCGACGCCTCCGGCAGCTCGGCGGTGTCCCGGGCCTCCTCCAGTGTCTGGACGTACTCGGCGACCTCGGTGTCCTCGGCGGCCAGCTGGTCCACGCCCACCTGCCAGGCGCGCGCGTCCTCCGGCAGCTCGCCGAGCGGGATGCGCAGGTCGAGCAGGTCCTCCAGCCGGTTCAGCAGGGCCAGCGTGGCCTTCGGGTTGGGCGGCTGCGAGACGTAGTGCGGGACCGCGGCCCACAGGGAGACCGCCGGCACCCCGGCGTGCGTACAGGCCTCCTGGAGTACGCCCACGATGCCCGTCGGACCCTCGTACTTGGTCTCCTCCAGATCCAACCGGCGGGCCAGGTCCGCGTCCGAGGTGGTCCCGCTGATCGGGACCGGACGGGTGTGCGGGGTGTCACCCAGCAGCGCGCCGAGGACGACCACCATCTCCACGCCCAGCTCGTGCGCGAAGCCGAGCAGTTCGTTGCAGAACGAGCGCCACCGCATGGACGGTTCGATCCCGCGCACCAGCACGAGGTCGCGCGGTTTCTCGCCGCCGACCCGGACCACCGAGAGCCTGGTCGTCGGCCAGGTGATCTTGCGCACTCCGCCGTCCATGAACACCGTGGGGCGGTTCACCTGGAAGTCGTAGTAGTCCTCGGCGTCCAGCGCCGCGAACACCTCGCCCTTCCATTCGCTCTCCAGGTGCGCGACCGCCGCGGAGGCGGCGTCACCGGCATCGTTCCAGCCCTCGAACGCGGCCACCATGACTGGGTCGATCAGCTCGGGAACCCCCTCCAGCTCGATCACCCAGTGCCTCCTTCCGACGTGCCCTCGCCTGACCCACCAACCTTACGGCGTGCGGCGGGGGCGCCCGCGACCCCCTTGCACGGGGGAGTGAACGCATGCCTGCCCCGTCCGGGCCGCCCGGACACCCATGATCGTCGGCCGGTACCGCCCGGCCCGGCGGACCGCCCCCGCCTTCGACCGTTCACGCGACGCCCCGGTGGAACTCCAGGTCGGCGGCGGCCAGTTCGCTCTCCTCGGGCAGCCGGCCGCCGGGCCGCGGCGCACCGGAGACGATCATGCCCCACGCGCCGAGAACCGGCCCCCGCGCAGGGGGACCGGACCTCACCGGCGTCCCGGGACCACCGCCGTATCACCGACGTGTCACCGCCGTATCACCGACGTATCGCCGCCGTATCACCGACGTATCGCCGCCGTGCGGCGATCACTTCCCGTCGAGCACGTCCTGGACCTTCGCCCGGACCTCGTCCGTGGCCAGGCCGCGGATCGTCAGCGTCGTACGGCGGCGCAGCACGTCGTCCGCCGTCTCGGCCCACTCGTTGTCCCGGGCCCACACGACCTGCGCCCAGATCTCCGGGGCGTCCGGGTGGACCCGCTCACCCAGTTCCGGGCGCTCGTTGGTGAGGCGGGCGATGTCGAAGGCGAGCGAACCGTAGTGCGTGGCCAGGTGCCGGGCGGTGTCGGCGGCCATCCGGGGGCCGGGCGCCGGACGGTCCACCAGCAGCCGGTGGGCGACCGCGCGCGGGTTGGCGATGCCCGGCAGCGGCAGCTTCTTCGGCAGCGTGGAGATCGGCTCGAAGTCGTCGCCCAGCGGGTGCCCCGGCAGCGCCTCCAGCTTCTTCATCACGGTGCGGCCGATGTGCCGGAACGTCGTCCACTTGCCGCCCGCCACGGACAGCATGCCGCCCCTGCCCTCGGTCACCACCGTCTCGCGCTTGGCCTTGGCGGTGTCGCCGGGACCGCCCGGCAGCACCCGCAGCCCGGCGAAGGCGTACGTGATCAGGTCCCGGTCGAGCTGCTGGTCGCGGATGGAGAACGCGGCCTCGTCGAGTATCTGCGCGACGTCCTTGTCGTTGACCGCGACATCGGCCGGGTCGCCCTCGTACTCCTCGTCGGTGGTGCCGAGCAGCAGCATGTCCTCCCAGGGGAGGGCGAAGGTGATGCGGTACTTGTCGATCGGGGTGGCCAGCGCGGCCTTCCACGGGGCGGTGCGCTTGAGGACCAGGTGCGCGCCCTTGGACAGCCGGATGGACGGCGCCGCGTTCGGGTCCTCCATCCTGCGCAGGTGGTCCACCCACGGGCCGGTGGCGTTCAGCACCAGCCGGGCGGCCACGCCGAACTCGTCGCCGGACAGCCGGTCCTTCAGCTCGGCGCCGGTGACCCGGCCCTTGGTGAAGCGCAGCCCGGTGACCTCGGCGTGGTTGAGGACGACCGCGCCCGCCTCGACGGCCGCGCGGACCGTCATCAGCGCCATGCGCGCGTCGTTCATCTGGTCGTCGCCGTAGACGGCCACGGCCTTGAGGTTCTCGGTGCGCAGCTCGGGCACGTCCTGCGCGGCCTTCGCCGGGCTGAGCAGGTGGCCCACGCCGTCGCCGAACGCGGACAGCGCGGAGTAGGCGAACACGCCCGCCCCGAGCTTCGCCGCGCCGTGCGGGCCGCCCTTGTACACGGGGAGGTAGAAGGTGAGCGGGTTCGCCAGGTGGGGGGCCACCTGGCGGGAGACCGCACGGCGCTCGAAGTGGTTCTCCGCCACCAGCTTCACCGCGCCGGTCTGCAGGTAGCGCAGACCGCCGTGGAGCAGCTTGGAGGAGGCGGAGGAGGTGGCGCCGGCGAAGTCGCCGGCGTCGACCAGGGCCACCCTGAGCCCGGACTGCGCGGCGTGCCAGGCGGTGGAGATGCCCAGGATGCCGCCGCCGATCACGAGGAGGTCGTACGTCGCCTTGGAGAGCTGCTCCCGGGTCTCGGCGCGGCTCGGGTTGGAGCCGGAGGCCGGGTGCGTGCCCAGGGCAGGCACGGACTGCAGGGTGGACTGACTGGTCATTGCGGTTCTTACTCCTCGTCCTCGATCCAGCCCATGGTCCGCTCGACGGCCTTGAGCCAGCTCTTGTACTCACGGTCGCGGGTGTCCGCGTCCATGCGGGGGGTCCATTCGGCGGCCCGGCGCCAGTTCTGCCGCAGGTCGTCGGTGGAGGCCCAGAAGCCGACGGCGAGACCGGCGGCGTAGGCGGCGCCGAGGCAGGTGGTCTCGGCGACCATCGGGCGCACCACGGGGGCGTCCAGGAAGTCCGAGAGCGTCTGCATCAGCAGGTTGTTGGAGGTCATGCCGCCGTCGACCTTCAGCGCCGTCAGCTCGACGCCGGAGTCCTTGGTCATGGCGTCCGCGATCTCCCGCGTCTGCCAGGCGGTGGCCTCCAGGACGGCGCGCGCGAGGTGCGCCTTGGTGACGTACCGGGTCAGGCCGGCGATCACCCCGCGGGCGTCGGAGCGCCAGTACGGGGCGAACAGGCCGGAGAAGGCCGGTACGAAGTAGGCGCCGCCGTTGTCCTCGACCGAGAGCGCGAGCGTCTCGATCTCGGCGGCGGTGGAGATCAGGCCCATCTGGTCGCGCATCCACTGCACCAGGGAGCCGGTGACGGCGATCGAGCCCTCCAGGGCGTAGACCGGCTTCTGGTCGCCGATCTGGTAGCCGACCGTGGTCAGCAGCCCGCTGTAGGAGTTGATGATCTTGTCGCCGGTGTTCATCACCATGAAGGTGCCGGTGCCGTACGTCGACTTGGTCTCGCCCTCGGCGAAACAGGTCTGGCCGAACAGGGCCGCCTGCTGGTCACCGAGCGCGGAGGCGACCGGGATGCCGCCGAGCAGGTCGCCGAGGCGGCCGCCCGCGATCTCGCCGTAGACCTCGGCGGAGGAGCGGATCTCGGGCAGGAGCTGCATCGGCACGCCGATCGACTCGGCGATCCGCTCGTCCCACTCCATGGTGTGCAGGTTCATCAGCAGGGTGCGGGAGGCGTTGGTGACGTCGGTGACGTGCTTGCCGCCGTCCACCCCGCCGGTCAGGTTCCAGATGACCCAGGTGTCCATGGTGCCGAAGAGGATGTCGCCGGCCTCGGCGCGCTCGCGCAGGCCCTCGACGTTGTCGAGCAGCCAGCGGGCCTTGGGGCCGGCGAAGTAGGACGCCAGCGGCAGGCCGGTCTCGCGGCGGAAGCGGTCCTGGCCGACGTTGCGGCCCAGCTCCCGGCAGAGCGCGCCGGTGCGGGTGTCCTGCCAGACGATGGCGTTGTGGACGGGCTCACCGGTGTTCTTGTCCCACAGCACGGTGGTCTCGCGCTGGTTGGTGATGCCGATGGCCTTGATGTCGTCGCGGGTGATGCCGGCCTTCTCCACGGCGCCGGCGACGACCTCCTGGACGTTGGTCCAGATCTCGGCGGCGTCGTGCTCGACCCAGCCCGGCTTGGGGAAGATCTGCTCGTGCTCCTTCTGGTCGACCGAGACGATCCGGCCGTCCCGGTCGAAGACGATGCAGCGGGACGAGGTCGTGCCCTGGTCGATGGCGGCGATGAAGGGTCCGGCGGTGTGGGCGTCGGTCACTGTCTGCTCCTGGGGTCCGAAGTCTGTGGGGCGGCGCGTCGGGGACGCGCGGTGCGGCTCGGTGCCCGCCGCCGCGCGGCGGCGGGCACACCGGTCGTCAGGCGAAGGCGACGTTGTAGACGCCCGCGGCGATGGCCGCGCCGATCAGCGGGCCGACCACCGGGATCCACGCGTAGCTCCAGTCCGAGCCGCCCTTGTTCGGCAGCGGGAGGAGGGCGTGCACGATACGGGGACCGAGGTCACGGACCGGGTTGATCGCGTAGCCCGTGGGGCCGCCCAGCGAGAGGCCGATGGAGACGACCACGAAGCCGGTGATCAGGGCGCCGATGACACCGAGACCGTTGCCCTTGTCGTTCAGGCCCTGGGTGAGGATCGCCAGGATCAGCACGAACGTGCCGACGACCTCGGTGATGAGGTTCTGCGCCACGTTGCGGATCTCCGGGCCGGTGGAGAAGACACCGAGCACCGGGCCGGCGCCCTTCTCCTGCGCCTCGACCGCCTTGGTGCCGGTGGCCTGCGCGCCGGGGCCGCCGACGATCTCCTTGTCGGTCAGGTGCGCCTGGAACTGGCCGTAGTAGGTGACCCAGACCAGCACCGCCCCGATCATCGCGCCGAGCAGCTGGCCGGCCAGGTAGGTCGGCACGTTCGACCACGAGCCGTCCTTGATGGCGAGGGCGATCGTCAGGGCCGGGTTGAGGTGGGCGCCGGAGAGCGGGCCCGAGATGTAGGCGGCGGTCATGACCGCGAAGCCCCATCCGAAGGCGATGGCGAGCCAGCCCGCGTTGCGGGCCTTGGACGCCTTCAGGGTGACGGCGGCGCAGACACCGCCGCCGAGCAGGATGAGTATGGCGGTACCGATGGTCTCGCCGATGAAGATGTCGGAGCTGGACACCCGCGACTCCTTTGTCCTTCGTCCAGGGGAAGCCGAACCCCGGGTCCCTCCGGGGGTCTGGTGCCCTCGGGGTGAGAGCGATGCCGGCCCTTGGCGTTGTCACACTCTAACGCGATTTTCCGCAAAGTGTTCGACAATGCCGACCGATGGACGCGAGTCTCACCTCGTCGTCACACAGGCGTCAAGACTTCTGTTGCCGAAAGCACGATCGTTACTGAACGCCCCGGTCCACCGGGCCGTACGCGGGCGCGCGCAAGGGCCGGTACACCGATGGAGTACCGGCCGGAAGGCCCCTGGGGAAGAGGGCGGGACCACCGGGAACGCCGGGAGCACTCCAAAGAAGACGGGAGCACTCCAAAGAAAAGAACGGGAGCACTCCAAAGAAAAGACGGGGCGCGGGGGGCGCCGCGGCCCGTACGGCGCTCAGAACCGCCCGGCGCCCAGGTCCCGGGAGACCGCCCGGGCGCAGTCCCGCACCGCCGCGATCAGCTCGGGGCGCAGCTCCCCGTCCCGGCACACCCGCTCCACGGCGCCGGTGATGCCGACCGCGCCGACCGGCATCCGCCGCCGGTCGTGGATGGGCGCGGCGATGGACGACACGCCCTCCCAGGTCTCCTCCACGTCGGCCGCCCACCCGCGCGCGCGGGTGAGGTCGAGGAGGTGCTCGAAGTCGTCCGGGGCGCACACCGTCCGGTCCGTGAACGCCTTGCGCTCGGCCTCCACCGCCTCGCTGTGCGCCACCGGGTCGTACGCCGACAGGACCTTGCCGAGGGCCGTGGAGTGCAGCGGCTGCATCGCGCCGATCTCCAGCACCTGCCGGCTGTCGTCGGGGCGGAAGACGTGGTGCACGATCAGCACGCCCTGCTGGTGCAGCACGCCCAGGTGGACGCTCTCGCCGCTGGAGCGGGCCAGGTCGTCGGCCCACACCAGGGCGCGCGCCCGCAGTTCGTGCACGTCGAGATAGGTGGTGCCCAGGCGCAGCAGTTCCGCGCCGAGCTGGTAGCGGCCGGAGGCGTCGTCCTGTTCCACGAACCCCTCCTGCTGAAGGGTGCGCAGGATGCCGTGGGCGGTGCCCTTGGCGAGGCCCAGCGACGAGGCGATGTCCGACAGGCCGAGCCGTCGCTCGCCGCCCGCGAGCAGCCGCAGCATCGCCGCCGCCCGTTCGAGCGACTGGATGTTCCGTGCCATCGCCGTCCTGCCCTCCGTCCCCTTCGGCCGTCGGCGTCAGATCACCGCCACCGTTCGGCAATGTCGAACACTACCGGTCGCCGGCGACTCCCCGCCAATGATCGGCCGACACCGGTCACCGGTTCCGGCCGCCCGGCGACCTCCCCGGCCGCCTGGTCCGTGTGGTGGACGCCCCGGCCATCGGGTGGCGGTCCCCGCTACGCTTGCGGCGTGCGCCCTTCCCGGAGGGTCCCGGGCCCGCCCGGCATCATCGGGGAAGACGCAAAGCCGACAGCCGTCGCACCTACAGGGAGCCCCTCCATGGCCGCGTTGCCGCCGACCCCTTCAGCCGACAGCCGGACCCGCGTGTCCGCCCTCCGCGAGGCGCTCGCCACCCGCGTGGTGGTCGCCGACGGCGCCATGGGCACCATGCTCCAGGCCCAGGACCCCACCCTGGAGGACTTCCAGGACCTCGAAGGCTGCAACGAGGTCCTGAACGTCACCCGCCCCGACATCGTGCGCTCCGTCCACGAGGCGTACTTCGCCGCGGACGTCGACTGCGTGGAGACCAACACCTTCGGCGCCAACCACACCGCGGCGGCGGAGTACGAGATCGCCGACCGGGTGCACGAGCTGTCCGAGGCCGGCGCCCGGATCGCCCGCGAGGTCGCCGACGAGTACGCCGCCCGGGACGGCCGCACCCGCTGGGTGCTCGGCTCGATCGGCCCCGGCACCAAGCTGCCCACCCTCGGCCACGTCGGCTACGCCGTGATCCGCGACGGCTACCAGGCCAACGCGGAGGGCCTGCTGGCCGGCGGCGCCGACGCGCTGATCGTGGAGACCACCCAGGACCTGCTGCAGACCAAGGCCTCGGTGCTCGGCGCCCGGCGCGCCATCGAGGCCGCCGGCGTCCAGGTGCCGCTGCTGGTGTCGATGGCGTTCGAGACGACCGGCACCATGCTGCTGGGCTCGGAGATCGGCGCGGCGCTCACCGCGCTCGAGCCGCTGGGCATCGACATGATCGGCCTGAACTGCTCGACCGGCCCGGCCGAGATGAGCGAGCACCTGCGCTACCTCACCCGGCACTCGCGCATCCCGCTGCTGTGCATGCCCAACGCGGGCCTGCCGGTGCTCACCAAGGACGGCGCGCACTTCCCGCTCGACCCGGAGGGCCTGGCCGACGCGCAGGAGAACTTCGTCCGCGACTACGGCCTGTCCCTGATCGGCGGCTGCTGCGGCACGACGCCGGAGCACCTGCGCCAGGTGGTGGAGCGGGTGCGCGGCCTGGTGCCGGCCGAGCGCGACCCGCGCCCCGAGCCGGGCGCCGCCTCGCTCTACCAGACGGTGCCGTTCCGGCAGGACACCTCGTACCTGGCGATCGGCGAGCGGACCAACGCGAACGGGTCGAAGAAGTTCCGCGAGGCCATGCTGGAGGGCCGCTGGGACGACTGTGTGGAGATGGCGCGCGAGCAGATCCGGGAGGGCGCGCACCTGCTGGACCTGTGCGTGGACTACGTCGGCCGCGACGGTGTGGCCGACATGGCGGAGCTGGCCGGGCGGTTCGCGACGGCCTCCACGCTGCCGATCGTGCTGGACTCCACCGAGGTGGAGGTCATCCGGGCGGGCCTGGAGAAGCTGGGCGGCCGCGCGGTGATCAACTCGGTGAACTACGAGGACGGCGACGGACCCGACTCGCGGTTCGCGAAGGTCACCCGGCTCGCCCAGGAGCACGGCGCGGCGCTGATCGCCCTGACCATCGACGAGAAGGGCCAGGCCCGCACCGCCGAGAAGAAGGTCGAGATCGCCCAGCGGCTGATCGCGGACCTGACGGGCAACTGGGGCATCCACGAGGAGGACATCCTCGTCGACTGCCTCACCTTCACCATCTGCACCGGCCAGGAGGAGTCCCGCGGCGACGGCGTCGCCACCATCGAGGGCATCCGGGAGCTGAAGCGCCGCCACCCCGAGGTGCAGACCACCCTGGGCCTGTCGAACATCTCCTTCGGCCTGAACCCGGCCGCCCGCATCCTGCTGAACAGCGTCTTCCTGGACGAGTGCGTCAAGGCGGGCCTGGACTCGGCGATCGTGCACGCCTCGAAGATCCTGCCGATCGCCCGGTTCAGCGAGGAGGAGGTGACCACGGCCCTCGACCTGATCCACGACCGGCGCCGCGAGGGCTACGACCCGCTGCAGAAGCTCATGCAGCTGTTCGAGGGCGCCACCGCCAAGTCGCTCAAGGCGGGCAAGGCCGAGGAGCTGGCCGCGCTGCCGCTGGAGGAGCGCCTCAAGCGGCGGATCATCGACGGCGAGCGCAACGGCCTGGAGGCCGACCTGGACGAGGCCCTCCAGGCCCGGCCCGCCCTGGAGATCGTCAACGAGATCCTGCTGGACGGCATGAAGGTCGTCGGCGAGCTGTTCGGCTCCGGGCAGATGCAGCTCCCGTTCGTGCTCCAGTCCGCCGAGGTGATGAAGGCCGCGGTGGCCCACCTGGAGCCGCACATGGAGAAGTCGGACGCCGAGGGCAAGGGCACCATCGTGCTCGCCACGGTGCGCGGCGACGTGCACGACATCGGCAAGAACCTCGTCGACATCATCCTGTCCAACAACGGCTACAACGTCGTCAACCTGGGCATCAAGCAGCCCGTCTCCGCGATCCTGGAGGCCGCCGACGAGCACCGGGCCGACGTGATCGGCATGTCCGGCCTGCTGGTCAAGTCCACCGTGATCATGAAGGAGAACCTGGAGGAGCTGAACCAGCGCGGACTGGCGGCCAGCTACCCGGTCATCCTCGGCGGCGCCGCTCTGACCAGGGCCTACGTCGAACAGGACCTGTACGAGATCTACGAGGGCGAGGTCCGCTACGCCCGCGACGCCTTCGAGGGCCTGCGCCTGATGGACGCCCTCATCGGGGTCAAGCGCGGCGTGCCCGGCGCGAAGCTGCCCGAACTGCGCCAGCGCCGGGTGCGGGCGGCCGCCGCCGTCCAGGCCGAGGAGCGCCCGCAGGAGGGCCACGTCCGCTCCGACGTCGCCACCGACAACCCCGTCCCCACCCCGCCGTTCCGGGGCACCCGGGTGATCAAGGGCATCCAGCTCAAGGAGTACGCCTCCTGGCTGGACGAGGGCGCCCTGTTCAAGGGGCAGTGGGGCCTCAAGCAGGCCCGCACCGGCGAGGGTCCGACGTACGAGGAACTGGTCGAGACCGAGGGCCGCCCCCGGCTGCGCGGCCTGCTCGACCGCCTGCAGACCGAGAACCTCCTCGAAGCGGCCGTCGTGCACGGCTACTTCCCGTGCGTGTCCAAGGACGACGACCTGATCGTCCTGGACGAGCAGGGCAACGAGCGCACCCGCTTCACCTTCCCGCGCCAGCGGCGCGGCCGGCACCTGTGCCTGGCGGACTTCTTCCGCCCGGAGGAGTCCGGCGAGACGGACGTGGTCGGCTTCCAGGTCGTCACCGTCGGTTCCCGGATCGGCGAGGAGACCGCGCGCCTGTTCGCGTCCGACTCCTACCGCGACTACCTCGAACTGCACGGCCTGTCCGTCCAGCTCGCCGAGGCACTCGCCGAGTACTGGCACGCCCGGGTGCGCGCCGAACTGGGCTTCGCCGGCGAGGACCCGGACGCCATGGAGGACATGTTCGCGCTGAAGTACCGCGGGGCCCGCTTCTCCCTCGGCTACGGCGCCTGCCCCGACCTGGAGGACCGCGCGAAGATCGCCGCCCTGCTGGAGCCCGAGCGGATCGGCGTCCATCTCTCCGAGGAGTTCCAGCTCCACCCGGAGCAGTCCACCGACGCCATCGTGATCCACCACCCGGAGGCGAAGTACTTCAACGCCCGCTGAGGCGGCCCGCTGAGGCGCCCACCGGCTCTCCCCGGGCGCCCCGGACGGTGCCCGGACGGCCGGGACGGCCCACGCGAGGCGTTCGCGCCGTCCACGTCGTACACTGGTCGGTCCACTGCAGGCCGGTTCCCCGCGCGGGAACCGGCCTGCTCGTCCCTCAAGGAGGTACGCCCGGATGACCAGTACGGTCCCCGCGCCCGGCACCCGCACGGCCGAAGGCTCCGGCCTGCAAGCCGTGCTCCTCGACATGGACGGCACCCTGGTGGACACCGAGGGCTTCTGGTGGGACGTCGAGGTGGAGGTCTTCGCCGCCCTCGGCCACGCCCTCGACGAGTCCTGGAGACACGTCGTCGTCGGCGGCCCCATGACCCGCAGCGCGGGCTTCCTGATCGAGGCCACCGGCGCCGCCATCAGCCTCGCCGAGATCACCGTCCTGCTCAACCAGGGCTTCGAGGACCGCATCGACCGGGCCCTGCCGCTGATGCCGGGCGCCGCGCGGCTGCTGGCCGAGCTGTCCGCGCACGCCGTGCCCACCGCCCTGGTCTCCGCCTCCCACCGGCGCATCATCGACCGGGTCCTGGCCTCGCTCGGCCCCCAGCACTTCGCCCTGTCGGTGGCCGGCGACGAGGTGGCGCGCACCAAGCCGTACCCCGACCCCTACCTGCTGGCCGCCTCTCGGCTCGGCGCGGACCCGGCCCGGTGCGCGGTGGTCGAGGACACCGCGACCGGGGTCGCGGCGGCGGAGGCGGCCGGCTGCCGGGTGGTCGCGGTGCCCTCGGTCGCCCCCATCGCGTCCTCACCCGGCCGCACCGTGGTCACCTCGCTCGAAGAGGTCGACCTGCCGTTCCTGCGCGGCCTGATGATCCGCCCGGAGCAGCCGCCGGTCCGGCCCCTGACGCCGTAACCGCTGATTCCGGCGACGGATGGCCGAATGAATCCCCACCCTGCCGGATGGCCGAATTCCGGTACCGGCCCACCCAGTTGACACCGTGACGTTCGTCACACCACAGGGGATTGGCATGAGATGCGGAGTGTGCTTGCCGCCCCCTCGCGGAGGGGGCCCGGCCGCCTTTGTGTCCCGATTGGTGAAAGGCTGCACGAATCCTTCCAGTGGGGCGTTTTCGGACCGTCCGCACCCGGTTCCGCTGTGTGATGACGGATCGGTTCCGGTGGCCGGGAACCGCCCCGGGGGCGCGGACTAGGCTCGTCGCGAGAACATCCCCCAACCCCGTGACCGGCGGCGCCGTCCCTGCACACCGGGTCCACGGACATGACAGCCCCTGGAGAAACGCAAGCATGAACCGCAAGACTTTGGTGCTGCCGGCCGTGGCCGGGCTGCTCGCGCCAGTACTCGCAGCGTGCGGTGGTTCCGACAGCGGCAGCAAGAGCGGCGACGCCATCGTCGTCGGCACCACGGACCGGTTCACCCTCTCCAAGGACGCCCCCGCGCCCTTCGACCCGGCGTACGCCTACGACGTCGGCACCTGGAACATCCTGCGCCAGACCGTGCAGACCCTGATGACCCAGCCCAAGGGTGACGGCCAGCCCATCCCCGAGGCCGCCGACAAGTGCGAGTTCACCGACAGCGGGAACGAACGCTACGTCTGCACCCTGCGCGAGGGCCTGCAGTTCGCCAACGGCGACCCCATCACCGCGGCCGACGTGAAGTACTCCATCGACCGCGCCCGCGGCATCAAGGCCGACACCGGCGTGGCGTCCCTGCTCTCCACCGTCGACACCGTCGAGACCCAGGGCGACCGCGAGGTCATCTTCCACCTCAACACCGCCGACGCCACCTTCCCGTACAAGCTGGCCACCCCCGTCGCGGGCATCGTCAACCCCAAGGACTACGCCAAGGGCAAGCTGCGCGACGGCTTCGCCCTGGACGGCTCCGGCCCGTACACCATGAAGGCCGACGTACGGAACAACGAGCTGGTCGACGCCGTCTTCACCAAGAACCCCAAGTACCAGGGCACGTTCAAGCTCAACAACGACAAGGTGGAGATACGTCCCTTCGCGGACGCGGACGCCATGGGCAAGGCCCTGGACAAGGGCGACATCGACGTCATGACCCGTACCATGTCGCCCGCCCAGATCCGCAAGCTCTCCAACGACTCCGGCGGCAAGGTCGACCTCGTCGAGATGCCCGGTCTGGAGATCCGCTACCTGGCCTTCAACACCGAGGCCCCGAGCGTCAAGAACAAGGCCGTGCGCCAGGCGATGGCCCAGGTGGTCAACCGCAGCGACCTCGTCGCCAAGGTCTACGGCACCCAGGCCGAGGCGCTCTACTCGCTCATCCCCGCCACCATCACGGGCCACTCCAACTCCTTCTTCAACAAGTACGGCGACCCGGACATCGGCAAGGCCAGGGCACTGCTCACCAAGGCCGACATCACCACCCCGGTCAAGCTCACGCTGCACTACACGACCGACCACTACGGACCGGCCACCAAGCAGGAGTTCGAGATCCTGCAGCAGCAGCTCAACTCCAGCGGCCTGTTCGACGTGAGCATCGAGGGCACCCCCTGGCAGACCTTCCGCCCGGCCGAGAAGAAGGGCGCCTACGACGTCTACGGGATGGGCTGGTTCCCCGACTTCCCGGACGCCGACAACTACATCGCGCCCTTCCTCGACAAGGACAACACCCTCAGCTCGCCGTACGTCAACAACGAGATCCGCAACACGCTGCTCCCGCAGTCCCGTCGCGAGGCCGACCGGCTCTCCGCCGCCGGCAGCCTGACCAGCATCCAGGACATCGTCGCCCGGGACGTGCCGCTGCTGCCGCTGTGGCAGGGCAAGCAGTACGTCGCCGCCCGCGACGACGTCACAGGCGCCGCGTACGTCATCAACTCCTCCGCGACCCTGTCCCTGTGGGAGCTGGGCCGCGGCGTCAGCGGCTGACCGCCGCCCACCCGCACGACGAGGGCGCCCCTCCCGGTCATCCGGGAGGGGCGCCCTCGTCGTGCGCCCGGCCGCTACCGCTCCTGCGCGCCCGGCCGCACCAGGCCGCTCTCGTACGCGTACACCGCCGCCTGCACCCGGTCGCGCAGCCCCAGCTTGGTCAGCACATGCCCGACATGTGTCTTGACCGTCGTCTCGCTGACGAACAGGTCCGCGGCGATCTCCGCGTTCGACAGACCGCGCGCCACCAGCTTGAGCACCTCCACCTCACGCTCGGTGAGGGTGTGCAGTGTGTCCGGCACCGGCTCGTCACCGGACGGCAGATGCGTGGCGTACTTGTCCAGCAGCCGGCGCGTGATGCTCGGCGCCAGCATCGCCTCACCGGCGGCCACCACCCGGATCGCCTGCACCAGCTCGTCGGCCGGCGCGTCCTTCAGCAGGAAACCGCTGGCGCCCGCGCGCAGCGCCTCCACCACGTACTCGTCGAGATCGAAGGTGGTCAGCACCAGCACCTTCGCCGGGCCGTCGCGCTCGGGACCGGTGATCTGCCGGGTCGCCTCCACGCCGTCCATCCGGGGCATGCGGATGTCCATCAGCACCACGTCGGGCTGGAGCGCCCGCACCTGGTCCAGGGCCTGCAGGCCGTCCCCGGCCTCGCCCACGACCGCGATGTCCTGCTCCGCCTCCAGGATCATGCGGAACCCGGTGCGCAGCAGGGGCTGGTCGTCGACCAGTAGGACGCGGATGGCCACGTGAATCTCCTTCGCCGGTTCCCTAGTCCGGGCCCATTCTGCCCTGCGCGGGCAGTGCGCCCCGGTCCAGGGGCAACGGGTAGGGCGGGGGAGTGCCGCCGAACTCCGGACAGTGCGCCCGGTGGTCGCACCAGCCGCACAGCTTGGTGGGCCGCGGCCGCCAGTCACCGGTCTCGGTGGCCAGCCGGATCGCCTCCCACAGCGCCAGCAGCTTGCGCTCCACCTGCTCCAGATCGGCCGGCACCGGGTCGTACGTCAGCACGTCGCCGCTGCCCAGGTACACCAGCTGCAACCGGCGCGGGACGACCTGCTTGAGCCGCCACACCACCAGCGCGTAGAACTTCATCTGGAACAGCGCGCCCTCGGCGTACTGCGGCCGGGGCGCCTTGCCCGTCTTGTAGTCGACGATCCGCACCTCGCCGGTGGGCGCCACGTCCACCCGGTCGATGATCCCGCGCAGCCTCAGCCCCGAGGCCAGCTCCGCCTCGACGAACAGCTCCCGCTCGGCCGGCTCCAGGCGGGTCGGGTCCTCCAGCGTGAACCAGCGCTCCACCAGCCGCTCCGCCTCCGACAGCCAGCGGGTCAGCCGCTCTCCGTCCGCGTCGTCGGCGAACAGCTCCACCAGCTCCGGCCGCGACGCGCGCAGCCGGTCCCACTGGCCCGGGACCAGCGCCTTGGCACGGGGCGCGGTCCGCTGCGCGGCCGGGGCGTCGAAGAGCCGCTCCAGCACGGCGTGCACCAGCGTGCCCCGCGTGGCGGCCTCGCTCGGCTTCTCCGGCAGCCGGTCGATCACCCGGAACCGGTACAGCAGCGGGCACTGCATGAAGTCCCCGGCCCGGGAGGGCGACAGCGAGGACGGCGGCGCGGCCGGGCGAGGCCGCCCGTCCACCGCCACGGCTGCCTCCGGGGCGACGGCCCGCGCTCCGGCCGCCTCCGGCCCGGCCGCTCCCGCCCCGGCCGCCTCCGGCCCGGCCGCTCCCGCCCCGGCCGCCTCCGGCCCGGCCGCTCCCGCCCCGGCCGCCTCCGGCTCGGCCGCCTCCGGCCCGGCCGCCTCCGGCTCGGCCGCTCCCGCCCCGGCCGCCTCCGGCTCGGCCGCTCCCGCCCCGGCCGCCTCCGGCTCGGCCGCTCCCGCCCCGGCCGCCTCCGGCTCGGCCGCCTCCGGCCCGGTCGCCCCCGTCCCAGCCGCCGCCGGGACAGGAGCCCGCGCCTGCGCCGGCACCCCGGCCCGCTCCCCGTCCGGCCCGGCCGCGCCGCCGCCCGCCGCCGCCTCGCCCTCCGTAGTCGTCTCCATGCCCACGACCTTACGGCCCGCCACTGACAGTCACCCAGCGGCGTGCGCTCCGGGGCGCGACGGCGCGAAGAACTCAGGGTGCCGGGCTGAACCGCGCGCCACGGCCGCATACCATCGACCCGATACCTACCTCCTGGCCGGCAGGTTCGGAGGACGCGCTTCGAACGAGGGGACACCGTGGACGTGAGCGGCGGAAGCGGGCAGCCGCGGTCCGGCAACGACGAGCCGGCCGAGCCCCGCACGGACCCCACGGCCCCGGGCCCCGGCTCCGCGCAGGACCAGGACCGGGCCCCGGACACCGGACCGCCCGCGCCCGGGGACAGCGGCACTCCGGCGCACGGGGACAGCGGCACCACCCCGGCGCGCGACGAGAACGACACCACCCCGGCGCACGACCACAGCGTCACCCCCACCCCGACGCACCCCGCGGGCCCGTCCGGTCACGACACCCACCCCGACCGGGCCGCCGCCCACTCCCACCCCGGCCCCGGCCAGGCACCACCGCCCCCGCCGCCGCGGCCCCGCGAACTCCGCGGCGGACTGCTCATGGGACGGCCCTTCGGGGTCCCCGTGTACGTCGCGCCCAGCTGGTTCCTCGTCGCCGCCCTGATCACCTGGGTCTTCGGCGGCCAGCTCGACCGCGTCCTGCCCCAGCTCGGCGCCGCCCGCTATCTGGTCTCCCTCTTCTTCGCGGTCGCCTTCTACGGCTCCGTACTCGTCCACGAACTGGCCCACACCGTCGCCGCCCTCCGCTTCAAGCTCCCGGTGCGCCGCATCCAGCTCCAGTTCCTCGGCGGCGTCTCCGAGATCGAGAAGGAGGCCGAGACCCCCGGCCGCGAATTCGTCCTGGCCTTCGTCGGCCCCCTGCTCTCCCTGGTCCTCGGCGGCGTCTTCTACCTCGCGCTCCAGCCCGTCGAACGCGGCACGGTCCTCGGCGTCCTGCTGGCCGCCCTGATGATCTCCAACCTCATCGTCGCCGCGTTCAACCTGCTGCCCGGCCTGCCCCTGGACGGCGGCCGCATGCTCCGCGCCGTCGTCTGGAAGATCACCGGCCGGGCCATGAGCGGCACCGTCGCCGCCGCCTGGGTCGGCCGGCTGCTCGCCGTCTCCGTCCTCATCGGCCTGCCGCTGCTCAGCCAGACCGGCGCGCTGGGCGCCACCGCCGAGGACAACGTCGGCATGGGCACCGTCACCGACGCCCTGCTCGCCGCCATCGTCGCCGCGATCATCTGGACCGGCGCCGGCAACAGCCTGCGCATGGCCCGGCTGCGCGAACACCTCCCCGAGCTGCGCGCCCGCGCCCTCACCCGCCGCGCGGTCCCGGTCGAGACCGCCACCTCCCTGGCCGAGGCCCTGCGCCGCGCCAACGACGCCGGCGCCCGCGCCCTGGTCGTCGTCGACGCGCACGGCGAGCCGCTCTCCCTGGTCCGCGAGTCCGCCATCGCCGGCGTGCCCGAACACCGCCGCCCCTGGGTCAGCGCCAGCTCACTGGCCCAGGACCTCACCGAGGGCATGCGCGTCTGCGCCGAACTGGCCGGCGAGGACCTCCTCGACGTCCTGCGCACCACCCCGGCCACCGAATACCTCGTCGTGGAGGAGACCGGCGAGATCTACGGAGTGCTGTCCGCCGCCGACGTCGAGCGGGCCTTCGTGAAGGCCATGGCCCGCCCCTCCTGACCGCCGCCCGCACGGATCGGTGGTCGGCGGCCCGCCCGGGGGCCGGTAGGCTGGTCACATGTCCGAACCGACCGGTGCCGCCCGCCGTCGCGGGCCCTTCAAGGTCGGGGACCAGGTACAGCTGACCGACCCCAAGGGCCGCCACTACACGTTCACGCTCGAAGCCGGGAAGAACTTCCACACCCACAAGGGTTCCTTCCCGCACGACGAACTGATCGGCGCACCCGAGGGCAGCGTTGTCCGCACCACCGGCAACGTCGCCTACCTCGCGCTGCGTCCCCTGCTCCCCGACTACGTCCTGTCCATGCCCCGCGGGGCGGCCGTCGTCTACCCCAAGGACGCGGGGCAGATCCTGGCCTTCGCCGACATCTTCCCCGGCGCCCGCGTCGTGGAGGCCGGCGTCGGCTCCGGCTCGCTCAGCAGCTTCCTGCTGCGCGCCATCGGCGACCAGGGCATGCTGCACAGCTACGAGCGCCGCGCCGACTTCGCGGAGATCGCCCAGGCCAACGTCGAGCGCTACTTCGGCGGCCCGCACCCCGCCTGGCAGCTGACCGTCGGCGACCTCCAGGACAACCTGTCCGACACCGACGTCGACCGCGTCATCCTCGACATGCTCGCCCCCTGGGAATGCCTGGAGGCCGTCTCCAAGGCACTCGTCCCCGGCGGCATCCTGTGCTGCTACGTCGCCACCACCACCCAGCTCGCCCGGACCGTCGAGTCCATCCGCGAGATCGGCTGCTTCAACGAGCCGACCGCCTGGGAGACGATGATCCGCAACTGGCACATCGAGGGCCTCGCCGTCCGCCCCGACCACCGCATGATCGGGCACACCGGCTTCCTGCTCACCGCCCGCCGCCTCGCGGACGGCGTCGAGCCGCCCATGCGCCGCCGCCGCCCCGCCAAGGGCGCCTACGGCGAGGACTACGAGGGCCCCAACGCCGACGGCGGCACCGGCCGCTGACCGGCCCCGCCGCACCCGGACAACGCACAGGTGCCGTGGTGGAGTTCCCCGGCGACACGGGGAACTCCACCACGGCGCTCACGCGTTGACCGGGCACCGGGCAACCAGGAACAGGCCCCGCCCCGGCCCCGGCCGGGCACCGCGCCAAGGCGCGAGCGGAGACGGAACCCGGCCGAGTGCCCACCCCGCCGTTCCCCCGCACTGTGACGTGTGGCACGATGCTGGCCATCCCCACCGGCACAGCCCTCACGGGAGACACTCCTAGTGCAGCACCCCGCCGTCCCGGACCTGGCCCACACGCACACCCGCCCCATCCACTGGGTCGCCACGGCGGCCGCCGTCGCCGGCGTCGTCGCCCTCGCCTCGGCCCTCCAGCCGGGCTCGGCCACCGCCGCCCAGCCCGCCGGCACCCACGCACGGAGCGCCCCCGCGGCCGCCGTCCCGCCGGGCACGGCGGGAGCGGTCTTCCCCATCCGGTGCGCCCCGCTCAAGGCGGTCGTGGCCCGGCAGGCCACCGGGGACCTCGACCACGACGGCCGCCCGGAGACCGTGGCCGTCGTGCACTGCGACGCCGGCATGGGCACCCCGCCCGACGGCGTCTACGTCCTCACCCGGGCCCAGGGCGACAAGGCCCCCCGCGTGGTGGCCACCCTCGTCGACCCCAAGGACCGGTACACGGTCACCGACTTCGCCGTCCGCGGCGGCGACGTCAGCGCCACCCTGCTCGGCTACTCCTCGCCCGACGTACCCAATTGCTGCCCCGACCTCAAGGACAGCGCGAAGTGGCAGTGGAAGAACGGCGCGTTCGTCCGTTCCACGCCCGCCCAGGCCCGCAGTATCTGAGCGCGCCCGCCGCCGGAGGCCGGACCCGGGCGGACGCCCGCCAGGGGTGTGAGAAATCAGACAAGGGTGACAGCGGGCACCCGGAGGGTCACTCCGCGTCCGGCCCGTACACCTCGACCTTGTCCTGAACCCGCCGCACATGGATGCACTCGCCCGGACACTCCTTGGCCGAGTCCACCACGTCCGCGAGGAGCGGCAGCGGCACGGGCGTTGTCGCCCCCTGGTCCTGCAGCAGCTCGTCGCCTGCGCCCTTCACATAGGCCAGGCCGTCGATGTCCAGCTCGAACACCTCCGGCGCGTACTGCGCGCAGATGCCGTCACCGGTGCACAGATCCTGGTCGATCCAGACCTCCAGCGCCTCGCCGCCGTCCGCGGTCTGCTGCTGCACGCTCATGCTCTCCTGCCGTGTCACGTCGAACCGCGCGGGAATCCGGCCAGCTCTGACGGGTGTTGAACATCTCGACCCTACCTCTGACGGCTTTCCAATCATGTTCGGTGGGTATTCCCCTGGCGTGAGGGAGAGCGCAAGGGTGAAGATCGGACACACCTCGACCGTCTTTTGATCTAGGGGTTTCAATCGACACCCACCCAGGTAGGGTCTGGAAGCGTCCAGCTCCCCTTGGAGGAGGTGAGGACCGTGGCAGCCCACGACGACGACATGAACCGCGGCATCCGCCCGGGACGAGGGTCCGACGACCCGGCCGGGCAGATCGCCTACCTTGAGCAGGAGATCGCCGTCCTGCGACGCAAGCTCGCCGACTCTCCGCGGCACACGAGGATTCTCGAGGAGCGGATCGTCGAGCTGCAGACCAATCTGGCCGGCGTGTCCGCCCAGAACGAACGGCTCGCGAACACCCTCCGCGAGGCCCGCGACCAGATCGTGGCCCTCAAGGAGGAGGTCGACCGGCTCGCCCAGCCGCCCGCCGGCTTCGGCGTCTTCCTGCAGGCCAACGAGGACGGCACCGCCGACATCTTCACCGGCGGCCGCAAACTGCGGGTGAACGTCAGCCCCGGCGTCGAGCTGGACCAGCTCAGGCGCGGCCAGGAAGTGATGCTCAACGAAGCGCTCAACGTGGTCGACGCCATGGAGTTCGAGCGCGTCGGCGACATCGTCACCCTCAAGGAGATCCTGGAGGACGGCGAGCGCGCCCTGGTGATCGGGCACACCGACGAGGAACGCGTGGTCCGGCTCGCCGAGCCGCTCCTCGACGTCACCATCCGCGCCGGCGACGCCCTCCTGCTCGAACCCAGGTCCGGCTACGTCTACGAGGTCGTGCCCAAGAGCGAGGTCGAGGAACTCGTCCTCGAAGAGGTGCCCGACATCGGATACGAGCAGATCGGCGGCCTCGGCAACCAGATCGAGATGATCCGGGACGCCGTC
The DNA here is from genome assembly GCF_040644175.1 of Streptomyces sp. NPDC047017. NCBI lineage: Bacteria > Bacillati > Actinomycetota > Actinomycetes > Kitasatosporales > Streptomycetaceae > Streptomyces > Streptomyces sp. NPDC047017. Next base: position 74,480 of record NZ_JBEYVW010000028.1, read on the forward strand.
GAGCTGCCGTACCTCTACCCGGACCTGTTCAAGGAGCACGAACTGCGCCCGCCCAAGGGTGTCCTGCTCTACGGACCGCCCGGATGCGGCAAGACGCTCATCGCCAAGGCCGTCGCCAACTCGCTGGCCAAGAAGGTCGCCGAGGTCACCGGCCAGGCCGCCGGCAAGAGCTTCTTCCTCAACATCAAGGGCCCCGAGCTGCTCAACAAGTACGTCGGCGAGACCGAGCGGCAGATCCGCCTGGTCTTCCAGCGGGCCCGCGAGAAGGCCAGCGAGGGCACCCCCGTCATCGTCTTCTTCGACGAGATGGAGTCCCTCTTCCGCACCCGCGGCTCCGGCGTCAGCTCGGACGTGGAGAACACCATCGTCCCGCAGCTGCTCGCCGAGATCGACGGCGTCGAGGGCCTGCAGAACGTGGTCGTGATCGGCGCCTCCAACCGCGAGGACATGATCGACCCGGCCATCCTGCGGCCCGGCCGGCTCGACGTGAAGATCAAGATCGAGCGTCCGGACGCCGAGGCGGCCAAGGACATCTTCGCGAAGTACCTCACCCAGCGCCTCCCGCTGCACGGCGACGACCTCACCGAGCACGGCGGCGACAAGCAGGCCACGGTCGGGGCCATGATCCAGACCGCGGTCGAGCAGATGTACGCGGAATCCGAGGAGAACCGCTTCCTGGAGGTCACGTACGCCAATGGCGACAAGGAAGTCCTCTACTTCAAGGACTTCAATTCCGGCGCCATGATCGAGAACATCGTGGGCCGCGCCAAGAAAATGGCCATCAAGGACTTCCTGGAGAAGAACCAGAAGGGCCTGCGCGTCTCCCACCTGCTCCAGGCGTGCGTGGACGAGTTCAAGGAGAACGAGGACCTGCCGAACACCACCAACCCGGACGACTGGGCCCGGATCTCCGGAAAGAAGGGCGAGCGGATCGTCTACATCCGCACCCTCATCACCGGAAAGCAGGGCGCGGACACCGGACGCTCCATCGACACGGTGGCGAATACCGGTCAGTACCTGTAAAAGCAGGGCGGCTGCGGGTGCCCTCATTGGGTACCCGCAGCCGACTGCTTTCCAGGGGCCACCGATGGAGCAGGCAATGACGCAAATGATCTCCCCACCAGCGCAAAGGCGTTCTAGGCTCTGTCGTACCGCCGGGTCGCGCAGTGCGGGGACGGGCACCGCACCGGCAGACGAGCACCAGCGGTACTTGAGCGCCGCCCTCGACCGAGGGCGCCGCCGGGCAAGGAGGGCCGCATGACCGTACGGCGAGTAATGGGCATCGAGACGGAATACGGGATCTCCGTCCCCGGCCATCCCAACGCCAATGCCATGCTCACCTCGTCCCAGATCGTCAACGCCTACGCGGCGGCGATGCACCGGGCCCGCCGGGCCCGCTGGGACTTCGAGGAGGAGAACCCGCTGCGGGACGCCCGCGGCTTCGACCTCGCCCGCGAGGCCGCCGACTCCACCCAGCTCACCGACGAGGACATCGGCCTGGCCAATGTGATCCTCACCAACGGAGCGCGCCTCTACGTCGACCACGCCCACCCCGAGTACAGCGCCCCCGAGGTCACCAACCCGCGCGACGCCGTGCTGTGGGACAAGGCCGGCGAACGGATCATGGCCGAGGCCGCCGAACGGGCCGCCCAGCTGCCCGGCGCCCAGCCGATCCATCTCTACAAGAACAACACCGACAACAAGGGCGCCTCCTACGGCACGCACGAGAACTACCTGATGAAGCGGGAGACCGCCTTCTCCGACATCGTGCGCCACCTGACCCCCTTCTTCGTCTCCCGCCAGGTCGTCACCGGCGCCGGCCGCGTCGGCATCGGCCAGGACGGCCACGAGCACGGCTTCCAGCTCAGCCAGCGCGCGGACTACTTCGAGGTCGAGGTGGGCCTGGAGACCACGCTCAAGCGGCCCATCATCAACACCCGCGACGAGCCGCACGCCGACGCGGAGAAGTACCGCCGGCTGCATGTCATCATCGGCGACGCCAACCTCTCCGAGATCTCCACCTACCTCAAGCTGGGCACCACCGCCCTGGTCCTGTCCATGATCGAGGACGGCTTCATCGCCGTCGACCTCGCCGTCGACCAGCCGGTACGCACCCTGCACCAGGTCTCGCACGACCCGTCGCTCAAGCGCCTCATCACGCTGCGCAGCGGGCGCACGCTCACCGCGGTGCAGCTCCAGATGGAGTACTTCGAGCTGTCGCGCAAGTACGTCGAGGAGCGCTTCGGGGCCGACGCCGATGACCAGACCAAGGACGTCCTGGCCCGCTGGGAGGACACCCTCAACCGCCTGGAGAACGACCCGATGAGCCTGGCCGGCGAGCTGGACTGGGTCGCCAAGCGGGAGCTGATGGAGGGCTACCGGCGCCGGGACGGCCTGGACTGGGACGCCGCGCGCCTGCACCTGGTGGACCTCCAGTACGCCGACGTACGCCCCGACAAGGGCCTGTACAACCGGCTGGCGGCCCGCGGGCGCATGAAGCGGCTGCTGGACGAGTCCGAGGTCGACCGGGCCCGCAGGAAGCCGCCGGAGGACACCCGCGCCTACTTCCGGGGCCGCTGCCTGGAGCAGTACGCCGACGACGTCGCGGCCGCCTCCTGGGACTCGGTCATCTTCGACCTGCCGGGACGGGACTCGCTCCAGCGGGTCCCAACCCTGGAACCGCTTCGCGGAACGCGTAATCACGTCAAGGAGCTGCTGGACCGCTGCCGGACCGCGGAGGACCTGGTCAGGGTCCTGTCCGGCGGCTGAGCGGGTACTCGGCCCGAGCAGGCCGGACGGGGTGGAAACCGCTCCGTCCGGGAATCATCGAGTTGGCCCCGCGTTGAGGAAACCACGGGGCCGATGTCGGACCCGGCTTGTAGGGTCTGATCATCACCGATCGGCCGTGGAGCCGACCATGTCGCGCGAACTGAGCGGGGTGAGGGTTATGGCAACGAAGGACACCGGCGGCGGGCAGCAGAAGGCCACGCGCTCGACCGAGGAGGTCGAGGAGCAGGCACAGGACGCACAGGCCACCGACGACCTCAAGGAACGCCACGAGAAGCTGAGCGACGACGTGGACGACGTCCTCGACGAAATCGATGATGTGCTCGAGTCCAACGCGGAGGATTTCGTGAGGTCATTCGTTCAGAAGGGCGGTCAGTAGCACCTGGCGCGCGTCCCGGCGCCGGCCCGGTGAGCGGACCGGCGCCGGGACGGATGACCGGCGTCGGTACGGGTAGGGTCCGTGCACAGATTTGATGATCGGCTCGGCCGTCCCCGGCGGGGCCGCAGTCTTTATGTGGAAGGAATCGCGTGGAAGCCAACACTCGTAGCACCGGGCGTCTACCAGCTGCCTTCCTGACGCCTGGGTCCTCGTCCTTCATGGACTTCCTCGCCGAGCACCAGCCCGAGATGCTGCCCGGGAAGCGGCGGCTGCCGCCCACCCAGGGGGTGATCGAGGCGCCGCACGGCACGACGATCGTGTCCGTGACCTTCCCGGGGGGCGTCGTGCTGGCCGGTGACCGGCGGGCGACGATGGGCAATGTCATCGCGCAGCGGGACATCGAGAAGGTCTTCCCGGCCGACGAGTACTCGGCCGTCGGCATCGCCGGCACCGCCGGTCTGGCCGTGGAGATGGTGAAGCTGTTCCAGCTGGAGCTGGAGCACTTCGAGAAGGTCGAGGGGACGCAGCTGTCGCTGGAGGGCAAGGCGAACCGGCTGTCGACCATGATCCGTTCCAACCTGGGCATGGCCATGCAGGGCCTGGCCGTGGTCCCGCTCTTCGCGGGATACGACCTGGACCGCGAGAAGGGCCGCATCTTCTCCTACGACGTCACCGGCGGCCGCAGCGAGGAGCACGGCTACGCGGCCACCGGCTCCGGCTCGGTCTTCGCCCGCGGCGCCATGAAGAAGCTCTTCCGCGACGACCTGTCGGAGGCCGAGGCCACCACGCTGGTGGTGCAGGCGCTGTACGACGCGGCAGACGACGACTCGGCGACCGGTGGTCCCGATGTCGCCCGCCGGATCTATCCGATCGTCACCGTGATCACCGAGGACGGCTTCCGCCGGCTCACCGAGGACGAGGCGTCCGAGATCGCCCGTTCGGTGCTCCAGCGGCGGCTGGAGCAGCCCGACGGCCCGCGGGCCGCGCTGCTGTAGCCGGCGGCCGGGTTCTTGTCCAGGGTGGTCCAGTGACTTCTACAGAAAGGGACGGATAACCGGTGTCGACGCCGTTCTATGTCTCACCCCAGCAGGCCATGGCCGACCGGGCCGAGTACGCCCGCAAGGGCATCGCGCGCGGCCGCAGCCTGGTCGTGCTGCAGTATGCCGACGGAATCGTGTTCGTCGGTGAGAATCCGTCCCGCGCGCTGCACAAGTTCAGCGAGATCTACGACCGGATCGGGTTCGCCGCCGCCGGCAAGTACAACGAGTACGAGAACCTGCGGATCGGCGGTGTCCGCTACGCCGACCTGCGCGGTTACACCTACGACCGGGACGATGTGACCGCCCGCGGCCTGGCGAACGTCTACGCCCAGACGCTGGGCACGATCTTCTCCAGCGCGGCGGAGAAGCCGTACGAGGTGGAGCTGGTGGTCGCCGAGGTGGGGGAGACCCCGGAGGGCGACCAGATCTACCGGCTGCCGCACGACGGGTCGATCGTGGACGAGCACGGCTCGGTGGCGGTCGGCGGCAACGCCGAGCAGATCAGCGGCTACCTGGACCAGCGCCACCGGGACGGCATGACGCTGGCCGAGGCGCTGAAGCTGGCGGTGCAGGCCCTGTCCCGGGACACCAACGGCAGCGAGCGGGAGATCCCCGCCGAGCGCCTGGAGGTGGCGGTGCTGGACCGTACGCGTCCGCAGAAGCGCAAGTTCAAGCGGATCGTGGGCGGCCAGCTGGCCCGGCTGCTGGAGGGCGGCAGCGCCGACACCTCCAAGGACGACGCGGACGACTCCCCGGGCGCCGACGAGCAGTAGTCCTCCCCGTACGCCCCCTACCGTTTCCCGGTGCCCCGGCCGACGCCGGCGGATTCTTGGGGTCCTCGCAACACCTGATGGCTTATGTGGCCGTCAGTAGATCACGCAGGCGCTCGGCTGGTGTTTTCCAGCCGAGCGTTTT
>NZ_JBEYVW010000029.1:0-74848 GCF_040644175.1 Streptomyces sp. NPDC047017
CGCCGGCCTCGTCTCCGACCGCACTGTCAACGTCTGAAAACCGGCCACGGCAAGGCCGAACACGCCTCACCCGCTATCACGCACCAACTCGTTAGCAGCTGGCGGTCGCAGCATTTCATGGATGCGGCCCATCGAGGTCCGGTGGCGGACACGGTCGGCGCACGCACGCCAGCGAGGAGCAACTGCACTAAGGAGAGGGCGACTTGGCCGGGCGGAACATGGCGTACCTGCGCAGGCACGAGGTGGAGAAGCTCCTCCACCTGGACAAAGGTGAGCTGGACCGACTGCTGGAGGAAGACGAAGACTTCCCTGAAGGGTCCCGGGATCATCACGACCTGTTCGACCAGGCACTCGGCAAGCAGCCGCCCGTGACGTGGGACGGCGGCTCGGTCTACATCTGGGCCGCCCGCTCAAGCCGGTTTCGTGAGCGAGGAGCCGTGCTGCTTGATCCTGCCCTGGACACACGGTCCGTCGCGCCCGGCAAGTGGCTCGGATTCCAGCCCACCTCGCAGGGCCCGGCCATGGACTGGGACACCGACCTCGGCATCGTGCGCATCGTCCACACCACTCGCCATGGCGCAGCCTGCGCTATGGCCGAAGAACTGGCCGAGGACTTCGGAGCTCAGGGCGTGATCACCGTATGCGCCCTGTTCGGTGATATCGGATTCTCGGGACCGGCCTTGATCGCGGCCGACACCGCGCAGCCGTTCCTGGAGTACGAGACCCAGTGGGGCCTTGCGACCCGGCTCGTCGGCCAGCCGCTGCCCTGGTGGCCCCGTGCGCTGCGACGCTCCGACGTGATCAGCCAGTGGTCGCCGGGCGCACCCGTCACCCTCGCCGAAGTCCTGCCCGACGAGAAGGAGACCACCCTGCGGCAGGCAGCCACCGTCCGATGGCCTGATGACGCCGCCAAGACGGCACTTGTGGACCTGGCCAACTCGCTGCGCAATCACGACATCGACAGCCTCGACAGCGAGATTCGCATCTTCGCCGAACACGGTGGGCACCCCCATGGCGACCCGCTCCTCATTGCGGCCCGACACCGTACTGAGGGCTACCCCCTGCCCCGCACCGATGACCGTGATCTGCTCGCTGCAGGCTGGCGCACCATCGCTTCCAGCCAGCTCTTCGAAGCCTACGAACCCATGGAGATCGGAATGAACTACGCCGTCGATCTCCTGCCGTACGGTCCGCGCACCGAAGTGCGCCTGCGAGGCCCCGCGGCCCGCCGATGGGGGCAGCAGCTCACGGCGTGCACACCCACCGCCGTACACGCCGTCCTCGCCGGTGACGCCCACGACGTGACCTTCCACACCGACCGCACCACCGGCATTCCCATCGTCCGCAAGGGATCCTCCCGCGAGGGCACCTGGGTCTTTCTGGCCCCACTGCAGCTAGAGGACCAAGGCGCCCAGCTCAAGTCCGTGATCCTGGAAGACACCGTATGGGTACAGACCACGGACGGCCGGATCCATCCCGGGCCGTGTACCCCAGGCGACCACCTGTGGTGGGGCCCCGGCGGAGGGGACCGGCCCACGGAAGCCGCCTGGGTCATCTCCCAGCTCATGGACGACATCAGTACGCGAGTGAGCCTGGCCGACCACTGGGACCACGCCCCCGCCGGCCTGACGAAGCTCCTCAACAAAACCCGCGGGTACGGCACCGAACTCCCGAGGGCCGTGCTCGAGCATGCCCGGACGCAGCAGGTCGACGGCCTTTCTTAGTCGACCGTCCATGCCGCCTCATCTTGATTCTCGCCACTCCTGCTGGGCCGCGAGCAGGCGAGGGAGAAGTGCGGCGCCGGCGGGTCTTACCCGCCGTCTGGGTGTGCGCCCGGGCCGTCGAGCTCGACCAGGCCGTCATCCAGGCGCAGTACCCCCCCGGTCGCCTCGGGCAGCCGGAGGGGTGTAGGTGGAGCCGGTGATGGCGATGGGTGAGTCCGTGAGAAGCACGCCGATCTCGTCGGTGGTGCGGCCATTCGCCCAGCGCACGCAGTACCGGCCATCAGGCCGGTGAGCCGGGGTGGTGGTGCCTTCATGCCCCCAGCAGCTCCACCACAGATACGCCCGCGTCAGCAGGGCACTGCGTAGCGGGGTGCAGGCGACGGGGGTCCAGTAGTGGGCGAGGTTCGTCTCGGTGGGCGTGAGCAGTGGGGCGTTCTTGAGGAGCTGTCGCTCGAAGGGCTCGTCCAGCAGCGCAAGGTCCCATCGGCCCAAATGGCCGCTGGTATCCAGGAGCTCAAGGCACGAGCCGGTCGGCAGGTGGCGTAGGACGAGGCATCGCTTGCCGACCGACTCCAGCCGCAGCCCGGGCAGGCCGGTGAGCTCGATCGTGCCGTCATCGTTGGTGCGCTGGGTGGGCAGCAGGAAGCGGGCGATGCGGGCGGCGCAGCTCAGCCGAAGGACGAGGCGATCCGGCCGGGAGCTGAGGCCGCCGAAGTAGAGCAGAAGGTCGGGAAAGCTCCGCCCCTCCATACGGTCAAGGGGGTGCTCGCGATCGCGGCTGAACAGGCAGGTGTGCAGCATCGCCTGGAAGGCCTGCTGCCCTTGATCCGCAGTGCCCAGGACGATCCGGCCGCTGCGGTCGAGTACCGGATGCAGATCGTTGTGGGACAGACCGAGCAGATGGCGACAGGCGGCGCGGTGGGTTTTGTCGCGGACGTAGGGCATGGCAGTTCTCCCTGGTGTTGTTCGCTGCCCGGTCAGCACAAGGGGAAAGCCGTCATAGGTGTGCCGCTGTCGCGAGGAGACTGGGTATCGCACCCTTTGGCCCGTGGCGGGCCCGTCCGGGGTGGGCCCTTCGACCGGCAGCCGGTCTCCGCGGCTGCGTCGAGCGGGACGCTACGCCGCCTTACGGCGCGGATCGGTGTCCGACATTCGGAACCGCGCCGCCCGTACCCGATTGGACGCGCCGTCATGTCGCCGGCAGGGCTCTTGCTGCACGGGCGTGACACCAGGAACTCTGGCTCGTTGCTCAGCGTGGGCCGCCGTCTGCGTCGGCCCCGGCTCCAGTGCGTCCTGCCCCGTGAGCGGGACACACGATCAAACGCCGAAAGTGGCAGGGCAGCGACGCAGATCACCGGTGCTGGCTCGTACCTTGACGCGCACCAGGTCACGGGACGATGTGCGCGCCACGAAGGGACACGAGCGTTATGAACCCCAACCACCGTGACAAGCAGGCGGCGAAGGCCCGCCGCGAGGCGGACGGCCGCCCGTATGCTGCGCATCTCGCCGACGTCCGGCGTGAACGTCTGGAGCACCTCGGCCGCGTCGAGCACGAGGAGTTCGTGCCCGACAAGCTCAAGGCGGACGATCCGATGCCCGCGGAACTCCCGCTGCTCGTGCGCCACCACATCAGCGAGATCAACCGCTATTTCTGCGACGTGCTGATGCACGCCTATCACGCCGACACTTACGCGGAATGGGCACGGATCGCGCTGTACCGGCTGACCGACGCTCTGGAGCACTTCCATCTGATGATCGGCACGACCGTGGCGCACCTGCAGTACAACCACATCTCCCCCGACCGGATCCGCACCTACGTCCAGGCCCGCACCTATAGAGACGTCGAGGCGTTCGTCACCCCGAAGGCCAAGGAACACCTAGACGGCCTGATCGGCAGGAACGAGACGGCCGACGGCAGGCAGCACTCCGGCATCAGCCATCACGTCGGGCGCCGCATCGCAGAGCGCACCGAATGGGCAGAGCCGGACCGCGAGGACACCCTGGAAGCCTTCCTCGCCGTGCTCTACAACAACTATCCCGACGACCCGCAGGCCTTCAGCGCCCTGCCCGAACACATCCGGGACTGCGCACTCAAGACCGCACCGCACTCCCTGGTGACGATCTCGGACGACGACGAAAGCTGACCCTTCGGGCGTAGCCCGGTGGGCGATGGTCTCCAGCACCACCGGGCTACACCGCTTACGCGGCAGGAACGGACCGGGAAACCACCTGGTCACAGGCCTGCCGCCTGAGACCGGCGAAGGGGCTGAGGGGCCGAGTTTTCGAGAAAGGCACTGGCGAGGAGAACGTCACGGACCGGGGCGACAACGGCGAGTTCGACGACACCTGGGCCGACACCGCCGGCCGCCTTGCCGAAGCCGCGGAACTCGAAGCGGAGAAGACCTGCGAAGCCTGTGGTGAGCCCGGACGCGCCCGCTTCCACGGCGACCAACACGGCACCTGGATCAAGGCCCTTTGCGATGGCTGCAGGGCAGTCCCTGGCTCCGCTCTATGTCATTTCGCGATCGGACAAGCGAAGAAAGTGAGCACATTGGGTCGCAAACATTCGACGCTCCACGCCAAATTGTGGTCAATTTCGAAGAAGGGTCGCCATCTCTGGGCAGAGGGTGCTGCCGTGGATAAATGGGCGGCGCAACGAGGGCAGTGATCCCATCGGAGTCAAGTCACCTTGACCAGTTGGCCATTGAGTATGACGGGGATGTCACCGAGCGGGATCGGCTACGGCTCGATGACGACTGGCCTCGTCGGTGGAGTTCGTCATGGCGGGTGGGTGCTGGTGAAGTCTGTTGGCCGATCCGAGACATGGCGCACGTGCCGGTGCTGTCGTCACGTCCGATGCGGGGGTTCACATGGCGGGCGAAGCAGCGGCATCGCCCCGGCCTGGAGGTGATGGTCTCAACAGGCAGGCAACACGGCTTCGAGTCGCTGGAAGAGATGCGCCTGCTGGTCGCGCTGGACTTCTTGAGGGCATCGGAGGTTCTGTCGCAGCCGTTCCGGCTGGACTTCGAGCATGTGGGCGGACAGCCCTGGCACATCCCGGACTTCCTAGCTGTGATCGACGGCGGGATGTGGCTGCTGGACGTCCGGCCGATGAAGCTGATCAAGAAAGAGGACGCACTGAAGTTCGCGGCGGCCAGGGAAGTGGCGGCCGCCTGCGGCTGGCGGTACTCGGTGATCGCGGGCTGGCGTCCGCATGTCTGGAGCGTCCTTGATCATCTGTCCTCTCGCCGGCGGCCGGCGAGGGACCTGCTCGGCATGCGGGACCAACTGCTCACCGCTATCGGCGGGCGGCCGGGACGGATGATGACGTTCTGCGAGCTGGCGGACTCGACCAGCGTGCCTGCCGTTGGCCGGGCGAACATCGTCCGGCTGCTCTGGCACCGCGAGCTCGGCGTTGACCTGGGCAGTCCTTTGCGGGACAGCTCGCTGATCTGGGCGGTGTGATGGCAGCCAGGGGCTTCCTGCAGATCGCACCGGGCAGGCGGGTCGCGCTCAACGGCATCGAGTGGACGATCGAAGCCGTCCACGGTCAGTACGGCCGGCTCGTCCTCACGGACGACGACGGCCGCGCGGAGACCCGCTCGTTCCGCTGGCTCATCAACCATCCCGACCTGCGGCTCCTGCCGAAGCCCCGAGAGCCGGGGCACCCGTCGCCAGTCGCCCAGCAGCCGAGGACCCTGGCCGACCTGACACAGGACCAGCTGGAGCGGGCCCGACTGCGGGCTGCGCACGTGCTGGAAGCCGAGACGGGGTTCCGGGAGGGCTACCCGGCTCGGGCCCTGCCGGGTGAGCCCCGCCCTGCCTACGACCCGGACCGCACGACGCTGACCGAGCGCCGCCGCTCGAAGGCTGCGGAGATGGAGGCGATGCCCCGCCCGGAAGCGGTCCGGCTCGGCCTGCAGCACCTCAGCTACCGGACGCTGATGCGTCTGTCGGGACTGTCGGGCGACAGTCTCCTGCTGGCCTGCGCGGACGGGCGCTGGACACGGCGACGCAGCGGGCACCGCAGCATCACCGAGGAGGTCCGAGAGGCGATCTTCGCGGTCAAGGCCGAGTGCCGCGAACGCGCCGGCCTGAGTCTGGCCGCCAGGCACCGGTTGATGCACCAGTACATGCGCGAGCGGTTCCCGGCCTTCCCGACCGAGAAGATCCCTTCCCGCTGGACGTTCGCGACAGTCTGGGAGGAGTGGTTCGGACCCGGCGGAGCCCGGCCGCGCTACGGGCGAACGGCCGAGGCCGCCGCGGAGGCCGGGGTCTCCGGCCGGGTGGTGGTCCACCGGCCGGGCCAGGTTCTGGTGCTGGACTCGACCCCGATGCCGGTGAAGCTGCGCGAGACCGTCTTCGGTGATGCGGTCACCGCGACGCTCACCCTCGCGCTCGATCTCTACACGCACGGGCTGCCGGCTTTCCGGCTGACGCTGCAGTCCGACACCTCGGTCGATGTCGCGATGCTGCTGAGGGACGTGATGCTGCCGCTTCCGATGCGGGACGGCTGGGGCGAGGACATGGAGTGGCCCTACGCCGGCGCTCCGGCCGACGTGATCGCCGAGTTCACCGGGCACCGGGTCGCCGCCCTGCCGTTTTTCGCCCCGGAGACGGTCACCACCGACCACGGCGGCCCCTACAAGAACCACGACCTGGTGGAGGCCGAGCGGGAGATCGGCTGCCGGATCCTTCCTGCCCGCGTCCTGCGCCAGACCGACAAGTTCGCGGTCGAGCGCCAGTTCCTCACCGTCCAGACCATGCTCTTCGAACACCTGCTGGGTTTCACCGGCGGTGACGTCGCGGACCGCGGGGCCGACCCGGAACGCGATGCGAGCCTCACACTCGCACAGGCCGAGCACATCATCGCGACCTGGATCGTCCAGATCTGGCAGAACCGCAAACTCGGCGAATACGCCCCGAGTTGGGCGCCGGGCGAGGATCACAGCCCCAACACGCTGTTCGCCGCGGCGATGGAACAGGGCGGCTTCGACCTGGACTTCCCCGAACCGAGCCTCTACTACAAGGTCCTGCGCAAGCACCACGTGAAGATCCATCCGCGTCGCGGCGTGAAGATCCTCGGGCTTTGGTATCACGACCCGGTCCTTGACGAGCCGCGGTTCCAGCAGCCCTCCGCCCGAGGCGGCAAACACGCGCGCCAATGGGTGGTCCGCAGCGACCGAAGGGACCGTCGGCAGGTGTTCCTCCAAGACGACGCCGACCATGAGACCTGGCACATCCTGCGCTGGCGAGGACTGCCTCCCGACGGCGAGATTCCCGCCTTCTCGGACAAGACCGCAGGCGCCCTTCTGGCGCACGTGAAGGCGAACAACATCAGGATCCACTCGGAAAGCGAGCTCCTGGAGCATCTGCTCGGGATCCTCGGCTCGGTCACCCCCGTCGATCAGTGGCCCAGCCAGGCCAAGAAGAAGGCCGGGAAGAAGCGACGCGTCGCCCAGGCCCGCGAGATCACCCGAGCAGAGGCCGCCGCGGCCGACCGCCCTGCCACACCGGCACCCGCCGACGAGCAGATCCCGGCCGAAATGCCCGCGGCCTGGGCCGAGCACGCCCGCACGATCGACCACGCGGTCGACGCCGACCGGCGTCGGCGACGCGAAGAAGCACTCGCCGGCACCAGGCCCGTCGCCCCAGCAACGCTGCACGCAGCCCTGAACCGGCGTCGCATGTTCCGGCTTCCGCCTTCCGACGACTCGGAAGCCGACACAACTGTCCGAGAGGACGACACGTGACCCAAGCTCTCTCGCACGACGATTCGGTGGAGGGCCTGCCTTCACGAGCCAGGATCGCCGAGTTGATCCTCGGCAGCCGCCCATCCCTCGACACCTACGCCGGCTGGCAGCACTATCGCGCCCACTGCGATCTGCTCGTCCCTGCCTCCGTGATCTCACCGAAGCAGTGGTCCATGCTTCCCGAGAGCCGCCAGTACGACTACGACCTCTACCGAGAGCTGACGAACGCGAACCTCCCCCTGCAGGACACCCCGATGCACGACAAGGTCGGCAGGCTGATCCGGCGCCGGTTGAGCGGCAACACGAGGAAGAAGAACGACCCTACCCGCGCCGGCGTCATGATCAGCGGCTGGGGCAACTACGGCAAAACCGCGTCTGTCATCTCAGCCGGGGCCGTCTTCGAAGACCAGTGGCTGGAACTGCACAGCCACCTCAACCCCGGGGCCATTCCGGGCACTCGGGACCTTCATGCGCCGGTCGTCTATGTCTCGACCCCGGTGACCGCGACCCCGAAGAGCCTTTGCGTATCGATCCTGGCCTTCTTCCGCGCCCAGACCCGCAAGTCGGCCACGCTGCCGGAACTGGTACGGCAGGTCGCCGACTCCCTCCACGACCACGGCGTCAAAGCGCTGATCCTGGACGACATCAGCCGGCTGCGGATGCACAGAGCCGACGATCAGGACGTCCTCGACCTGATGCGGGCCTTCATGAGCCTGGACGTCACCCTGATCCTGACCGGCGTCAACATCCCCGGCACTGGGCTGCTTCGCGAGGCCACGTGGAACAAGAAGACCCGGCAGTGGGAAATGCCGCCGCTGGAGTCGACCCGCATCCACGGCTTGGAGATCACCCAGACCGAGCACCGCTTCGAACTCATCGAGATCGACCGCTTCCGCTACACCACCCCGGAACAGATCCAGGCCTTCGTCGATCACCTGGAGGGAATCGAGCAACATTTGCGGCTTTCCAACGCGAAGGCGGGCATGCTCACTGACGGCACCATGCCGGAGTACCTGATGCGCCGAACCGGCGGTGTCATCGGCCTGCTGGGACGCCTGCTCGAAGACGGTGCTCAAGAGGCCATGGAGTCCGAGAAAGAACTGATCGACGAGAGCCTGCTGGACGAGATCGTGCTCCGACGGGACGCGCCCGAACAGGCACCGGACGAGCCCGTGATCCCGGCCGGCCCGCCGACCGCTGACAAGAAAACCACACCGGCGAAGCGCCCCCGGAACACCGTCTTCGATGACGCTGGCCCGGCCGCCCGCGCAGGCGCCTGACGGGTGAAGCCACGATGCATCCACTGCCCCGGAGCCTCGAACCTCTGCCCGGAGAGTCCCTGGTCAGCTACATGCTGCGGCTTGGGCACCGTCTCGGCCTCTCGCCTCTCCACCTGATTCGCGCGGCAGGCTGGATCAAGGACGGCGCCAACCCAAATCACTTCCCCGGCAGTCTGCTGCTGGACCTTCCCAGTCCTCAGATCGACGCATTCGCCCAGCTCACGGGACAGACGGCCGGGGAAGTCTCCGCTCTGACGCTGGCGCAGTGGCGAGACCGCTACCCGCCGATCGCCCGGTCCCTCCCCGACCTGGGGCGCTTGATGAGGCCAGATGCATGGCTCTACGTCGGCTCGCCCCGCTTCTGCCCATCCTGCCTGGCGGGCGACGGCACCAGGGTCCAACAACTGCACGGCGGGCCCTGGCTCAAGCTCTGGCACCTGCCCATCATCTTCGCCTGCACCGAGCACCGGACCTACCTGGAAGCGGAATGCCCGCACTGCGGTCAGCCGCACGACACACAAGGCCCCCTGCTCCAACGAGCCAACGACCATACGCTGCATCCAGCGCAATGCCGGTGGACGGTCAACACTGCCGCACCGAGGAGGAAGTCTTTCGCCTGCGCCGGCAGACTCGACCACCTCACCGCCTCTGCGCGTGACCAGCCACAACCGACCGCGGACATCATCCGCTTCCAGAAGTTCCTGCGCGACCGCCTGGAATCGCCCACTCGAACCACGGACACGTCCGAGTACTTCACCGATCTCCGGCTGGCCACCGCACTGATCAACGCGACATGGCCTCACAGCCGGGACCTCCTCGACGCCGACACCGCTGAGCGAATCGACGCCAACTCGCGGAAAATGCAAGACAGTCCGAGCAGGAGATACAACCAACAAGTCCACGACACGCCACCGCGTGACCCCATTGCCTGCGGAGCCCTGCTCATGGCCGCAGACCACCTGCTCTCGAGAGACGACCTGCCCGACCTCATCTCGGATCTCACACGCGCTGCCTTCGGCAGCCCTTCAAGCCGAACACCATGGGCCGTTCTCTACGACAGACACAAGAGCGACTGCTCCGAGCGACTCCGCCAGGTCGCTGAGCCCGTCACTCGGACGTTCCCCCAGGTCAGTGGCGGCCGCAGAGGCACACGAGGACCGCTCCGAAGCGGCTACCAGCCCGAGCACATCCCGGCGTTCCTGGAACCCGACTGGTATCAGCGCTACCTGGCCCGCTGCGCGGGCTCGGAAGTCAAGTCCGTGCGCAGGGCCGCGGCCGTCCGACTCGTCCAGTGGGCCAAGGGCGGAACCTACGACGACGCCGCAGAGTTCCTCGGGATCGCTCCCGTCCAGACACATCTACTCACTGGACGGGAGACCCGGCGCTCAGCATGGACGCGATGCAACCCCCTTGAGGTCGACAACGCCCTTCGCGCTCTTGCCTCAGAACTGCAAGCACGACGTCAACCACCAATTGACTACCAGCGCAGGCGACAAGCACTTCACGAATGGGTGCTCAGCATCGATTCCTGGGAAGCGCTATTCAATGAACTCCCGTCCGTCCGCACCCAGACCCGCACCCGGACCGACGACCGCAAGCGCCAGGACGCCTCGGTGTTCATCTGGACGCTCATCACGCGAGGCGAGCACCTCTTCGCTCCCCGCCCACTCGAAGCCGCACAGCCCACCGAGATCCAGCAAGAGTGGGCCGCGCGGCGGAACACCGCATGGTTCCAGTTCTCCCGCCCCGATCCACTGCGTCACTACGCGGACCTGCGCCGACTCCTCACCAACTACGCGCAGCGACTTGCCCGGGACATCGACTCAGGCGCTGGACAGATCATCAACATCAACACCTTCGGCAATCACCCACAGTGAGCATGCATGCCCTTGAGGTGCCAACTATCCCGCTCAGAATGTGCCAACAAGAATTCTCCACCTCGCTCTGACCTGCACAGCTCAGACCGAGATGTGCCAACTAAAGGTCTCGGTCACAGTCGGTCTTGGGCAGCATGATCCAGCGGGAGACCACGAAGGTGACCGGGATCGCCGCCGCCGAGGCGAGCAGCGGGGCGAACCGGCTCCCGGCGTGCAGCACGTCCACGATCACGTAGACGCCCGCCGTGGTGATCAGGAAGTTGGCCGCGTTGGTGAGCGGGAACAGCAGGAACTTCCGCCAGGTGGGCCGGGTGCGGTAGGTGAAGCGGGCGTTCAGGAAGAACGAGCCGATCATGCTCAGCCCGAAGGCGAGCACATGCGCGAGGAGGTAGGGCAGGCGCATGAGGAACAGCAGGTACAGGCCGTAGTACGTGGCCGTGTTGATGACGCCGACCACGGCGAAGATCAGGATCTGCCGCGGCATCGGGCGGGCCATCGCGTTGCGCATCAGGGAATGAGGTCCTTCGTCCGTTCCACGTTGCTCTCCTTCACCAGGAAGTGCGGGCGGCCCTTGACCTCGTAGTAGATCCGGCCGGTGTACTCCCCGATGACCCCGAGCATGACCATCTGGACACCGGCGAGCGCGGTGACCGCCGTGATGATCGTGACATATCCGGGGGTCTGCACGCCGTTGACGAGCGCGGCCCCCACGATCCAGGCCGTGTAGACCCCGGCGCACAGCAGCAGGCCCATGCCCAGGTGCAGGGCGGCGCGCAGCGGCCGGTTGTTGAACGACAGCAGCCCGTCCAGCCCGTAGTTGAGCAGGGCCTTCAGCGTCCAGGAGCTGCGGCCGTGCTCGCGTACGGCGTTGCGGTACTCGAAGGTGGTGCTGGGGAAGCCGACCCAGGCGAACAGGCCCTTGGAGAAGCGGTTGTACTCGGTCAGGGCGAGCACCGCGTCCACCACGCGCCGCGACAGCAGCCGGAAGTCGCCCACGCCGTCGACGAGTTCCACGTCCACGAGCCGGTTGACCAGCCGGTAGTACAGGCGGGCGGTGAGGGTGCGGGTGACGCGGTCGCCGTCCCTGCTGCGCCGGGCCAGGACCTGGTCCCAGCCCTGGTCGCGCAGCTCGACCATGCGCCGGATCAGCTCCGGCGGGTGCTGGAGGTCGGCGTCCATGACGATCACGGAGTCCCCGGAGGCGTGGCGCAGGCCGGCGAGCAGGGCCGCCTCCTTGCCGAAGTTGCGGCTGAAGGAGACGTAGCGCACCCGCGGGTCGCGGCCGGCCAGGCGCTGCAGCAGGGTCAGGGTCCGGTCGCGGCTGCCGTCGTCGACGTACACGAACTCCATGTCGTGGCCGAGCGGCAGCAGCTCGTCCGCCACCTTCTGGACCGCGTCGTGGAAGCGTTCGACGACGTCTTCCTCGTTGTAGCAGGGCGCGACGATCGAGATGAGCATGGTCTCCCCCGGGGGGCGCGGTCAGAGAGCGCTGGTGGTGCGCTCGCGCGGGCGTGTGGTCGGGCGGGGCAGGGGGCGTCCGCCGGCGCGCCGCGCGCGGACGGCGGCGAGGGCGCCCAGCAGGGCCAGGATCAGGAGCGAGGCACCGCCGACGGCCGCGCCCAGGCGCAGGCCGGGCGGCCGGAAGGTGCAGGTCACACTGGTCGCGGAGCCGTCCAGGGGCACGGCGATCAGCCCGTAGAACTGCCGGGCGGGCTCGGCCGGGCCGTCGCCCGCGGCGCACCGCCAGCCGGCGATCCGGGGGGCCGCGAGCACGGCGGTGCCCGTGCTGCCGGGCGGGAGCTGCGCCCGGACGGTGCCGTCCGAGACGCGCACCTCGGTGGCGCCGGTGGACGTGAGCCGCCGCACGGCGGTGCGCAGCCGGGCGGGGTCCAGGCAGCCGACCGCGCCGTCCGGGACGGTGCCGGTGCGGTTCGGGGACAGGTCGACGCGCACCTGTCCCGAGGCCGGGACCGTGCCGAGCCGCTGCATGGCGGCGATCTTGGTGACGGGGTGGTCGGAGCGGAACCGTCCGACGGGGGCGGCGGCCGCGGCGCCGGCCAGCCGCGCGGTGCCGGAGAAGTGCGGCGCCCACAGGTACACCTCGTCGCCCGCCGCGCACCGGGCCGTGATGGTCGGCCCGCGCCCGGCGGCGGTGCCGCGGGCCGGGGCGCCGATGCGCAGGCCCGGCCGGTCGTCGTCGCTGGGGTCGGGCCGGCCACCCGCGGCGGTGCGCACGGTGAGGCGGGGCACGGTGTAGACGCGGGCGCCCAGCAGCAGTTCCTGGTTGCGGTACGGGGACGGGCCGAAGGCCGAGACCCCGGTGTGCGCGGTGGGCGCGGCGGCGGGCCGCACCGTGACCAGCGGCGGCACCTCCTCGCGGGACACGGTCACCCGCTCGCCGTCCGGCGGGTACCAGTTCTGGTGCGGGTCCGGCGGCGAGTGCACCCGGGCGCCCACGGAGAAGACGGCGTCGGTGACGTCGTTGTCCAGGCTCTGCAGGCTCCGGCCGCGCGAGGTCCAGCCGTCACCGAGGGCGGTGAGCATCCGGCTGAGCACGTCGGCGGTCAGGCTGCTGTAGTACTGGGCGCCCTCGCCGCCCACCAGCAACGGGTCGTTGCCGACGGTCTGCTCCCGGCCGGGGTCGGTGCGGTAGCGGGGCCAGCCGTCGGCCCGCGCGATCGCGTCCGCCTGCGTCCGCTGCCTGCTCCCCCAGGGCGCGTAGTCGTCCAGGTGCGCCAGGCGCAGCCGGGTGGCCACGGCGGAGGTGGCGGTGGCCTCACCGAGCTGGGCGCCGGTCAGCAGCAGCACGGCGAAGCCGACGAGGAGGGAGCGGTGGCGGCCCGGGCGGGGGGCGCGGCCCGGTGGGGCGTCGGATGTCCCGGTGCCGGCGTCGCCGTCCGCCTCGGCGGGGTCGTCCGCCGCCGTACGCCCGCTCCGGCCGCCCCGCTCCGCGCGGGCGAGGAGGGCGAGGCCGCCGAGGGCGCCGGTGGCGCCCAGGGCCAGCACGGGCCAGGCGACGGAGCGCACCACGCCGCTGCCGCTCGCGGCGGCGGCGATCACGGCGAGCAGCGCGCCCGCCGCGCCCAGCGCGCGCGGGCCGGGCGCCCCGTAGGAGAGCGCGTACCAGGCGGTGATCACCAGCAGCGCGCACAGGACGAAGGTCTGGCGGTAGGGGCTGCCGTTCGGGGTGGCGAAGGCGTGCCAGGCCAGATGGGTCGGCGTCCACTGCAAGGACAGCGTCACCAGGGCCACCAGCACCGGCCACCCGGCGCGCACCCGCCCCGGGGCCGCCCGGTGGAAGGGCAGCGCGAGGGCGAGCAGCAGTGCCGTGGTGCCCACGAAGAGGGCGGGGCTGCTGAAGCTGTACGTCGTCGGCAGCAGCCGCGCCAGCAGGTCCTCGGTGCCCACCGGGGCGAAGTGGGTGACGCGGCCCGGGTAGGCGTGCTTGGTGCCGTAGTAGATCACCGTCACCAGCGGCGCGGACAGCCCCACGCCGAGGGCGACGGTGGCCGCGGCCCGGCCCGCGACGGCCAGCGCCCGGCGGCGCTCCAGGCCCAGCAGCCACAGCCGCAGCAGCAGCACCAGGCCGGCGCCGAGCGTGGCCATGTACGCGGTGTAGAAGTTGGCGATCCAGGCGAGCGCCACGACCAGGACGCCCGCCAGGCGGTGCCGTCCGGTCAGCGTCCACTCGCCGACCAGGCACAGCAGGGGCAGGGCGACCAGGCCGTCGAGCCACATCGGGTTGTAGGCGGCGTCCGCGAGGGTCCAGCCGCACAGGGCGTACGCGGCGCCCAGCAGCCCGGCCGCCCACCACCGGCCGGGGCGCAGCCGCGGCAGCAGCCAGGCCATGGCCGCACCGGCGCACGCCGTCTTCAGCACGGTGACCACGTAGACGGCGAGGTCGATCTCGTCCCGCGGGAAGACCGCCACGAGCAGCGCGAACGGGCTGCTCAGATACGTCCCGAGGTCGGGCAGGAAGCTGGAGCCGTACCCGGACTGCCAGTTGACCAGCAGGCCGCCGTCGGCGCGGCCGTGCAGCAGGTCCCACAGGTGGGCGTGGAACGGCACGTACTGGTTGCCGAGGTCGTTGACGCTGCGGGTGCGCGGGCCGAAGGGGTAGCTGCGGGCGACGGCGTCGGCGGCGCAGAAGGCGGTGACGGTGAGCAGCGCGGCGAGCGCGGCGGCCCGTCCGGGCCGGGACTCCGGGGCACCGGGGAAAACGGCCCTCGACAGGGTAGAGCGGTCCATTCTCGGCAGGCTCCCAAAGAATTCGGCACCGCGAATTCGAATTCGCAGGCATTATTCTCCGGCACCCTGTTTCCGTCAGGGAAACAAGAGCCGTCCCGTAAATGAGCCGAGGATTAATTGCCTTCCGCGGGCGCCCTCGGGACGCCCCGGGCCCGACCCTCGGGGGCGGCCCGGCGAGCGGCCCGCGACCCGCGCTTGACCTGGAGCACGCTCCAGGTTCTAGGGTGTTCCCATGACCAGCGGACAGCCCCTCCGGCAAGGCGGGGAGACCACCCTGACCATCGCCCAGGTCGCCGAGCGCACGGGCCTCACGCACGACACCCTGCGCTACTACGAGAAGGCCGGCCTGATCGAGCGTGTCGGCCGGACCACCGGCAACCAGCGGCGGTACCAGACGGCGGACCTGGCCTGGCTGGAGTTCCTGCTGCGGCTGCGCGAGACGGGCATGTCCATCGCCGACATGCAGCGCTTCGCCCGGCTGCGGGCCCGCGGCGACGCGACGGTCCCCGACCGGCTGGCGATGCTCCGGGAGCACCGCGCCGAACTGGCCCGCCGGATGCGCGCGCTGCGCCGCAGCGCGGGCGCGCTGGACGACAAGATCGATCATTATGAACGGCTGCTCGACGAGACGGACGAACAGCCGGGAACGGAAGAGACGACATGAACGAGAACACCACCCGCAGCGCCACCGCCGGCACCACCCGTGACGAGCGTTTCGCCCACGGACTGGAGATTCTGCGGAAGATCGACGGGGACGCCGGGCAGCGGGTCGTCGATTCGCTGGCCGACGTCAGCCCTGAGCTGGGCCATCAGGTCGTGGCCTGGGCGTTCGGCGACATATACGACCGGCCGGGCCTCGCGCCGCGCGACCGCCAGCTGGTCACCCTGGGCATGCTCACCGCGCTCGGCGGCTGCGAGGCCCAGCTCGACGTGCACGTCAACGCGGCGCTCAACGTGGGCCTCACGGCCGAGCAGATCATGGAGGCGCTGCTGCACTCGGCGGTCTACTGCGGCATGCCCAAGGCGCTGAACGCCACCTTCGCCGCGAAGAAGGTCTTCGCCGAGCGCGGTCTGCTGCCGGTCGGCGGACCGGCCGCCGAGGGGGCCGCGGCCGCCGCCGTCTGAGGCGGGGCGACAATGTCGGTCGGCAGGCGGAGGCGGACGAGACGGGAAGCGGGGCGCGGATGGGCGAGTTCTGGCCGGTGCGCGACGTACTGGCCCATCTGGCCGGGAGCTGGCGGGTGGAGCGGTCGGTGCGGGATCTCGCGGGCGGGGACGCGGGCGAGTTCACCGGGGTGACCGTCTTCGGGCCGCTCGCGGGCGGCGGGCTGCTGCACCACGAGTCCGGGACGTTCCGCTGGCGGGGCGTGGCCCGTCCCGCCGAACGCACCCTGCGGTTCCTGCCCGGCGCCGCTCCGGGCACGGCCGACGTGCGGTTCGCGGACGGGCGCCCCTTCCACGGCCTCGACCTCACCTCGGGCCGGCACGTCGTCGGCCATCCGTGCGCGGCCGACCTCTACGAGGGCGAGTTCACCGTCCGGGACGCCGGGCACTGGCGGTCGGTGTGGCGGGTGGGCGGCCCCGCGAAGGATCTGGTGCTGGTCACGGAGTACACGCGCGGGGACTGAGCATCCGCTGAGCGCCCCCTCCTCCCCCCTCTTGCGGCACCTCCCGTTGCCCTGTGGCACCTCCCTCGACCGTGCCGGTCTCACCCGAACACCTCGTCGCAGGCCGTCCGTAGCCGTCGTACGCCCTCCGCGATCTCGGCCGTCCCGCCGACCGCGGCGAAGCTCAGCCGGGCGTGGGCGGCGGGCGGTTCGGCGCTGAAGTACGGGCGGCCCGGGGTGAGCGCGACACCGGCGCGCAGGGCGGCGGCGGCGAAAGCGGACTCGTCCGCGCCGTCCGGCAGGCGCACCCACAGGTGGTAGCCGCCGGCCGGGACGTGCGAGAGGGCGAGTTCGGGCAGGCGCAGCCGCAGGGCGGCGGTCATGGTGTCCCTGCGGGCCTTCAACTCGGCGGACAGGGCGCGCAGATGGCGCGGCCAGGCGGGCGAGCCGACGAGTTCCAGGGCGGCCTCCTGGAGCGGCCGGGGCACGAAGAACGTGTCGACCACCTGGATCGCGCGCAGCCGTTCCAGCACCGGTCCGCGGGCGGCCAGCGCGCTGACCCGGAAGCTGGGCGAGGTCGCCTTGGTCAGCGAGCCGACGTGCACGACGACCCCGTCCGGGTCGGTGGCGGCCAGCGGCGGCGGCAGCGGGCCCGCGTCCTCGTGCACGAGCCGGCGTACGAAGTCGTCCTCGACGACGAACGCGCCGGCCTCGCGGGCGATCCGCAGCACCCGGGCGCGCCGCTCGGGCGCGAGCACGGCCCCGGTGGGGTTCTGGAACAGCGGCTGGCAGACGAAGACCCGGGCGCCGCTGGCCCGGAACGCCTCGGCCAGCAGTTCGGGCTTCACCCCGTCGGCGTCCACCGGCACGGGCACCGGGCGCAGTCCGGCGGACCGGGCGATGGCCAGCATGCCCGGGTAGGTCGGGGACTCCACCAGCACGGGGGCGCCCGGCGGGGCCAGGGCGCGCAGGGCGGCGGTCAGCCCGGACTGGCCGCCGGCGGTGACCAGCACCTCGGCGGCGGTGACCGTACCGCCGGGCCCGCCGATGCCGCGGGCGAACCACTCGCGCAGTTCGGGCAGTCCCTCCAGCGGCGGCCGTCCCCAGACGCCGGGGCGGCGCCCGGCCCGGGAGAGCGCGGCGGCCATGGCCCGCTCGGGCTGGAGGCAGGGGTGCAGATAGCCGCCGTTGAACTCGATCACACCGGTCGGCGGCGCGGCGAGCGAGACGGTGACACCGGAGGCGTCCACCGTGCGCGGGACGAGGTCCGCTGCGGCGTCCGCGCTGAGCGCCACCGCCTGCCAGGAGGTGTCCCCGGCGGCGGGCGCGGCGGCGGGCGGCCGGGCGCGGAAGGCGCCGGCGCCGGGGCGGGTCACCACCAGGCCCTCGGCGGCCAGCCGCGCCAGGGCGCGGGAGACGGTCACCGGGCTCACCCGGTACCGCTCGACGAGAACCCTGCTGGACGGCAGCTTTCCGCCGGGTGAGTAGCGGTCCAGATCCTGTCGCAGCTGTTGGGCCAGCTGGGCGACGCTGCTACGCTCTTGCATGGAAGCACAGAGTAGCGCTACTGCGCGGCCCCGGATAGCGGTCGACCGTCAGTCATCCGACGGCGACCCGTCGGCCCCACCGGCCGCCGCGGCCCCCGCCGCCCCGCGCGTCCCCGCCGCCCCGGGCTCCGCCGCCCCCGGCCCCGCCCGCCCCGGTCTGCTCCAGGCCGGCCTCGGGGTCGTCGCCTTCTCCCTCACCTTCCCGGCCACCGCCTGGGGCCTGGAGGGCTTCGGTCCCTGGTCGCTGGTGGCCGTGCGCAGTGTGCTCGCCGCCCTCGTCGCGGGCGGCTGCCTGCTGGCGCTGCGGGTCCGGCTGCCCGCGGCCCGGCACTGGGCCTCGCTCGCGGTGGTGGCCGCCGGTGTGGTCCTCGGCTTCCCGCTGCTCACCACGATCGCCCTGGAGACCTCCACCACCGCGCACGCCGCGGTCGTCGTCGGCCTGCTCCCGCTCACCACGGCCCTGCTGTCCGCGCTGCGCGTGGGCGCCCGGCCGTCGCGGACCTTCTGGGCGGCGGCGCTGGCGGGCGCGGCGGCCGTGGTCGCCTTCACCGTGCAGCAGAGCGGCGGCGCCCTGACCGCCGCCGACGGCTATCTGTTCGCCGCCCTGCTGGTGTGCGCCGCCGGTTACACCGAGGGCGGCCGGCTGGCCCGGCTGATGCCGGGCTGGCAGGTGATCGGCTGGGCGCTGGTGCTGTGCCTGCCGGTCACCGTGCCCGTCGCCGCGGTCGCGCTGTCGTACGAGCCGGTGCAGCTGGGGGCGCACAGCGTGGCCGGGCTGCTGTGGGTCGCGGTGGGCTCGCAGTTCCTCGGGCTGGTCGTCTGGTACCGGGGCATGGCCGCCGTGGGCATCCCCAAGGCCAGCCAGTTGCAGCTGGCGCAGCCGCTGCTCACACTGGTGTGGTCGGTGCTGCTGCTCGGCGAGCGGCTGACGCCGGCCGCCCCGCTGACGGCCGCCGCCGTGCTCGTCTGCATCGCCGTCACCCAGCGGGCGCGCGGCTGACCGGCCCGCACACCACGGTCCCGGCCCCGCCACAGACGCACACATCCAGGACAGCTGCCCCCGAATCCGGTGAGGAGGCCCCGCCCATGCGCGCAGCCAAAGGCGACCAGCTCGTCCAGCACGGCCGGGTGGTCGGCCAGCACGACCAGATCAGCGAGGTCGTCGAAGTGATGGGCTCGGAGGGCAATCCGCCCTACCGGGTCCGGTTCGCGGACGGGCACGAGGCCGTGATGTCGCCCGGCCCCGACTGCCAGATCCGCCACAAGGAAGAGGAACACCGGCACATCTGACCCGTCTCGTCCCCGACTGGCCCGACGGTTCAGCGCGGCGGGCTCGCCGGCTCGCGGTAGTGGTCGGCGACCACCCGCGCCAGCGCGCCGGACGGGTCCGCCGCGACCTCCTTGGCCGCGAAGAAGACGTGCCCGCGCACCTCGGGGTACTTCTTCGCCAGGGCCAGGTGCCGGGACAGCTCGCCCGGGTCCCGCCAGGCCGACCCCGGCGCCCCGCTGCCCGCCCGGTACAGCCCCTCCCCCACGTACAGCCGGGTCCGGCTGCCCCGCGCCACCTCGGCCCACCAGGGCAGCAGGGCGGCGTAGTCGGCGGCGGCGAAGCCGATGTTCCAGTACAGCTGCGGGACGACGTAGTCGATCCAGCCCTCCCGCACCCACTTGCGGGTGTCGGCGTACAGGTCGTCGTACGTCTGCGCGCCCGCCTTGGTGTCCGAGCCGCGCGCGTCGGTGGCGGCGTTGCGCCACACGCCGAAGGGGCTGATCCCGAACGGGGTGCCGGGCCGGACGCGGGCGATACCGGCGGCCGTCTCGCGCACCAGGCGGTCGATGTTGTCGCGCCGCCAGTCGGCCCGGCTCGTGAAGCCGCCCCCGTACCGGTCGTAGGAGGCGTCGTCGTCGAAGGTCTGCCCGGCCACCGGGTACGGGTAGAAGTAGTCGTCGAAGTGGACGCCGTCCACCGGGTACCTGCGCACCGCGTCCAGCATCGCCTGCCGCACGAAGGCCCGAACCTCGGGCAGCCCCGGGTCGTAGTACAGCTTGCCGCCGTGGCGCACCACCCAGTCGGGGTGCTTGCGGGCCGGGTGCGAGGCGACGAGCGCGGACGGGTCGTCGTGCAGGGCGACGCGGTACGGGTTGAACCAGGCGTGCAGGCGCAGGCCGCGCGCGTGCGCCTCCTCGACGGCCGTGCCCAGCGGGTCCCAGCCGGGGTCCTTGCCCTGGGTGCCGGTGAGGAACCGCGACCACGGCTCGTACGGCGAGGGCCACAGCGCGTCGGCGGCGGGGCGCGCCTGGAACATCACCGTGTTGAGCCTGCGGCGCACCGCCGCGTCGAGCAGCGCGGTCAGCTCCCCGCGCTGGCGGGCGGTGCTCAGCCCGGCGCGCGAGGGCCAGTCGCGGTTGTCCACGCTCGCCAGCCACATCCCGCGCATCTCGGTGACCGTCCGCGCGCCGCGCGCCCCGGCGCTCGCGCCCGGCGGCTGGGGCGCGGCCTGCGCCCCCCGGGCCACCGCCAGGGTGGACAGGGCCGCCGCGGTGAACGCCCGCCGGGTCACTCGGCCCATCCGGGCACCCCCAGTACGCCGTGGATCCGCTCGGTCACGGATCGTGCACCGGGTCAGCATGCCCGACCCGGCCGGTCGATCCGCGGCACGACGGGGGTAACGTGCACGATCGGAGCAGGCATGCACGAGGGGCCGCCTGCCACAGCCGAAGATCAGCAGCGAAAGGGACGATGTGACCGACATCGAACGCGTCGGAGTGGTGGGCTGCGGCCAGATGGGCGCGGGCATCGCCGAGGTGTGCGCCCGGGCCGGCCTGGACGTCCGGGTCGCCGAGACCACCGGCGAGGCCCTGGAGATCGGCCGCACCCGGCTGTTCAACTCCCTGGCGAAGGCGGCCGAGCGCGGCAAGATCTCCGAGGAGGAGCGGGACGCCACGCAGGCGCGCCTGAGCTTCACCACCGACCTCGGCGAGTTCGCCGACCGCGATCTGGTGATCGAGGCCGTGGTGGAGAACGAGCAGGTCAAGACCGAGATCTTCCAGGTGCTCGATCAGGTGGTGGCCCGGCCGGACGCCATCCTGGCCTCCAACACCTCCTCGATCCCGCTGGTCAAGCTGGCCGTCGCCACCGCACGGCCGGACCATGTCATCGGCATCCACTTCTTCAACCCGGCCCCGGTGCAGAAGCTGGTCGAGCTGATCCCGGCGCTGACCACGTCCGAGGGGACGCTGAGCCGGGCGCAGCTGTTCACCGAGAAGGTGCTCGGCAAGCACGCGATCCGCGCCCAGGACCGGTCCGGTTTCGTGGTCAACGCGCTGCTGATCCCCTACCTGCTCTCCGCGATCCGGATGTTCGAGTCGGGCATCGCCTCCCGCGAGGACATCGACAACGGCATGGAGCTGGGCTGCGCCCACCCGATGGGCCCGCTCAAGCTGTCCGACCTGATCGGCCTGGACACGGTGGCCTCGGTCGCGCACTCGATGTACGAGGAGTACAAGGAGCCGCTGTACGCCGCTCCGCCGCTGCTCCAGCGCATGGTGGACGCCGGCCGGCTGGGCCGCAAGAGCGGCTCGGGCTTCTACACGTACGCCTGACCGCGCGCCGCTCCCCACCGGGCCCGGCGCCGTACAGCGGGGCGCCGGGCCCCGGGCTAGCCGAGCCGGAGATGGTGCAGGAGCAGCAGCGCGGCGGCCATGTTGGCGGCCGGGACGTCGCCGCGGGCGATCAGGTCGGGTACGAGCTTGAGGGGCACCCACGCGCGGCGGTCGGACTCGAAGTCGTCCACCGGGTGACCGGTGTACTCGGCCCGGTCGGACCAGTAGATGTGGTGGCGGGCGTCGGTGAGGCCGTTGGACGGCTCCACGCTCATCAGGTGGTGCAGCGGACCGGGCCGCCAGCCGGTCTCCTCCTCCAGCTCCCGGGCGGCGGCGCGGGGGACGTCCTCGCCGTCCTCGACGACACCGGCGGCCAGCTCCCAGCCCCAGCTGTCGGTGATGAAGCGGTGCCGCCACAGCAGGAGGACCTCGTCGGCGTCGTTGACCACCGTGGCCACGGCGACCGGCCGCAGCCGTATCAGGAAGTGGTCGAGGTGCCGGCCGTCCGGCAGTTCGACATCCGCGAGGTTGACGGTGAACCAGCGGTTCGCATACACCGTTTGTTCGTTCTTGTTCGCCCATTGCACGGTTCTGCCACCTTCCGTCGGGTCAGTGGCAATATCGCAGCCGGTACGGCCCCCGCAGCAGGCGCACGGCGGGCCGCGCACGGGGCACGGTTCGGCACGGCGGTCGTCACAGCGGCACGCGCAGCGCCCCGTCGATGAGTTCGGCCGCCTCCGCGGTGCCCGGGCAGCCGCTGTGCAGCAGGTGCTCACGCACCGCCCGCAGCCGGTCCCGCAGCCGCTGCGACTCCATCCCCCGGGCCTGCTCGGCCATGCGCACGGCCGTGAGCACCGCCTTGTCGGCGTCGCCCCGGCGCAGCTCGACGGTGCTGAGCATGGCCAGCCGGTGCACCCGGCCGCGGTCGTGCGCGGGGTTGTCCACCGCGGCCGCGGCGTGCTCCCCGGCGGCGGCCAGCTCACCGAGGCCGAGCAGCGCCTCTGCCACCTGGACATTGACCAGGCCCGGCTGGACATAGCCGGTCTCGTCGGGCTCCTGCCCGCGCCGGATGCGCTCGGCGGCCTGCTCGGCCTGCCGGATGCAGGACAGCGCGCCGGGCCCGTCGCCGAGATGCGCGTACGCCTTGGCCTGCATCGCGTACAGATCGGAGGCGAGCGCGGGAGTGAGCCGGCGGCCGGCGGCGCGCAGCGCGGCCTCGGCGAAGGCGACGGCCTGCCGGTGCTCGCGCAGGAACAGCGCCTGGTTCACCAGCAGCGCTATCACATAGGCCCCCAGCCCCCGGTCCCCGCTGGCCTTGGCCAGCCGCAGCGCCTGGTGGAAGTAGCGCTGGGCGAGCCCGTGCGCGTCCGAGTCGTACGCGCAGATGCCCGCGATCGCCACCAACGCGCCGGTGGCCCGGTGCAGTTGGCGGCCGGTGGCGTCGGTGTAGCCGCCGCGCAGCAGCGGGGCGGCCTCGGCGTTGAGGAAGCCCACCACCCGGCCGCGGGTCGCCACCCCGCCGGTCTTGCGGTACATCTGCTCGTAGTGCGCCCGGGCCGCGCGCAGCATCTCTATGTCTCCCGGGGTGACCCGGTGCGGGCCGCCCCGGGAGACGTCCGTGTCCTCGGGCGGGTTCTCCCACTCCCACACCGGCATCACCGCGGGCGTGCCGGTCATGGCGGGCGCGTCCAGGACGTGCGGGCGCTGCTGCTCGTCGCCGCGCCACAGGGCGGTGGCACGCTCCACGAAGCCGGGCAGCGAGCTGGTGTGCGGGGCGGCGGGAGCGCCGGGCACGCCCAGGCCGATGTCGTCGAGGGTGACGGGCCGGCGCAGGCGGGCCGCCAGCACCTGGCAGATGAGGTCGGGCACCTGGCCGCGCGGCCGCTGGCCCTTCAGCCAGCGGGCCACGGCCGTGTGCTCGTAGCGCAGCGCCAGGCCGCGGGCCCGGCCCGCCTGGTTGACGTGCGCGGCCAGCCCGGCGTGCGAGACGCCGGCCTCGTCCAGGATCGCGTCCAGCAGAGTGTTGGGCTGCATGTCGGGCCCCCCGGTGGCTCGGTGCGGACAGCGTAGTGCGGACGGGTTCACACGGGGTGTGAACGCAGTGCGCGCATCCGTGGCGTGCGCGCGCTGTCGCGGACGGTGACCCGCCGCTTCACTGGATCCCTCGCAAGAGGCCGGCCGGGCCGCCGGCTCCCCCTCGTACAGTGCGGCGGCCCGCCGCGTCGTCGCCCGTCCCGTCGCCCGACACTCCACGGGGCGGGCGGCGGCCACCGGCGGGCGTGTCCAGGGCCGTGGGCGGTTCAGGCGGCGGGTGCCGGGGTCAGCGTCAGGACGGCCGCGTCGTCCGTCGGCCCGGCGCCGGCGTGCTGGGCGAGCCGGGCGAGGACGGCGTGCAGGAGGGGCCGCGGGGAGGTCAGTCCGGCCCGGGCGGCCTCGGTCAGTACGTCCGGCAGCGGGAAGAAGCGGCCCCGGGCGTCCCGGGCGTCCTCGACCCCGTCCGTGAAGAGGACCAGGGCCTCGCCGGGCAGTAGCCGCCCGGCGGTCTCGACGGGCAGGTCGGGCGGCAGCGGGAAGGGGCCGAGCGGCGGTAACGGGGCGATGCGGGAGACGGGTTCGGCGCGCTCCCCGCTCAGCCGGTACGGCCAGGGGTGGCCGCAGTTGAGGGCGCGCAGGGTGCCGTCCCGGGCGATCTCCACCAGGAGCACGGTGACGAAGTCCTCGGTGACCGGATGGCCCGTCCCCTCCCGGGTGCGCAGGTGGCGGGCGAGCGCCCGCTCCAGGCGGCGCAGCACGCCCGCGAGTTCGGGCTCGTCGTGGGCGGCCTCGCGGAAGCTGCCGAGGACGACGGCGGCGGTGCCGAGGGCGGCGAGGCCGTGCCCCCGGACGTCGCCCATCACCACCCGTACGCCGTGCTCGGTGGCGATCACCTCGTACAGGTCGCCGCCGACGGCCGCGCCGCGGTCCGCGGACAGCAGGGCGGCGGCCACGGCCAGTCCGGCCACCCGCGGCGGCAGCGGCCGCAGCAGCGCGTCCTGGGCGGCGCCGGCGACCGCGCGGGCCTGCCGCAGCTCGCGCAGCATGGCCCGCCGGGCGTGCAGGAAGAGGCCGGTGCAGGTGCCCACGGCCAGGACGACGGCGCCCTGCCGCACTCCGCGCGGAGCCCCAGCCCTGATACGGATCATGACCATGGCCCCCCAGAAGGCGCTGACAGCGCGGACCGGCCCCGAGGGGCCGGTCCGATTCTGTCGATCCCGTCCGGCGGAAGGAACCGGAACCCCGGCTTCTACCACCCGAACGAGTGAGAGAGCGGCGAAGCGCGCCCCGAAAGGGGCGCGGGGCGCTTTCAACAGCGGCTCCGCCGCGCGGGCGCGACCGGCCACACCGGACCCGCACCCGGCGGACCGGACCCGCAGTCCCCCACCGCTTCCCCGCAAAAAAGCGCGGCTAGCCGCGCAACACCGCCCCCGTCCGCTCAGCGGCCAGCGCCACCGCCGCGTCACGGGCGGCGGACGCCTCGTCCACCGTCAGCGTGCGGTCGGCGGCCCGGAAGCGCAGCGCGTACGCCAGCGACTTCGCGCCGTCCCCGAGCTGCTCGGCGTTCTCATAGACATCGAACAGGCGGATGGACTCCAGGAGTTCACCGGCGCCCTCGCGCAGCGCGGCCTCGACGTCGGCGGCCGGGACCGGCTTGTCGACGACGAGGGCGACGTCCTGCGTGGCCACCGGGAACGCCGAGATCCGCGGCGCCCGCGCGATGCCGTCCCCGGCCTGCTGGAGCAGGTCGAGGTCGATCTCCATCGCGCAGGTGCGCTCCGGCAGGTGCATCGCCTGCACCACGCGCGGGTGCAGCTCACCGGCGTGGCCGACGAGGGTCTCGGCGCCGTCCACCGCGACGTACAGCGCGGCGCAGCGGCCCGGGTGCCAGGGGGTGTGCCGGTCGGCGCGGACGGTCAGCTCCACGCCGGCCTCGCGGGCGACGGTGCGGGCCGCCTCGACGGCGTCCGCCCAGTCGGCCGGGCGGCCCTTGCCCCACCAGCCGGCCTGCTCCCGGGCACCGGCGAGCACCACGGCGGCCCGGCGGGGCTGGCGCGGCAGCGCGGCGTCGAGGGCGGCGAGCTGCTCGTCGGTGGGTCTGCGGTCGGCGGGCAGCCGCAGGGCCGTCTCCTCCGCGCCGGTGGGCCGGAAGACCAGGCCGGTCTCGAACAGCGCCAGGTCGTGGCCGCCGCGCCCGTCGTTGCGGCGCAGCGCGCCGAGCAGGCCCGGCAGCAGCGTCGTGCGCAGGGCCGGCTCCTCGTCGGAGAGCGGGTTGACGAGGGTGACCTGGGTACGGCGCGGGTCGTCGGCGGCCAGGCCGAGCTGGTCGAGGGCGGCCGGGCCGACGAACGGGTAGCTCGGCGCCTCCACGTACCCGGCGCCGGCCAGCGCGCGGCCGACCCTGCGGTGCAGCCGCTGGCGGCCGGTCAGGCCGCGGCCGGGCACCGGCCGGGGCAGCGTGGAGGGCAGGTTCTCGTAGCCCTCCAGGCGGATGACCTCTTCGGCCAGGTCGTTCGGTTCGGCCAGGTCGGGCCGCCAGGACGGCACGGTGACGATCAGCTCGTCCAGCCCGCCCGTCGCCCGACCACCACCCCTCAATGACGCGTTCCACGCGGCAGTATTTCCCATGACGTCGCAGCCGACCTGCTGGAGCCGCCGTACGACGGTCTCCCGGCCGTAGGTGACGCCCGCGACCTTGTCGGGGTGGTCGGCCGGGACGGTGACCGTGCGCGGCGCGGAGGGCGCCACGATCTCGGTGACGCCGGCCTCGGCGGTGCCGCCCGCGAGCAGCACCAGCAGGTCCACGGTGCGCTGCGCGGCGGCGGAGGCGGCCTGCGGGTCGACGCCCCGCTCGAAGCGGCGGGACGCCTCGGAGAACAGCTTGTGCCGGCGGGCGGTGCGCGCGATGGTGACCGGGTCGAAGTGGGCAGCCTCGACGACGACCTCGGTGGTGGTGCCCTCGGTGTCGTCGATCTCGGTGTCGGCGCCGCCCATGACGCCCGCCAGGCCGATGGCGCCCCGGTCGTCGGTGATGACGAGATCGTCGGTGGAGAGCGTGCGGGTGACGCCGTCGAGGGTGGTGAGCTGCTCACCGCGCTCGGCCCGGCGCACGCCGACGGTGCCCTGGACGCGGGTGCGGTCGTAGGCGTGCAGCGGCTGGCCCAGCTCCAGCATCACGTAGTTGGTGATGTCCACGGCGAGCGAGATCGGGCGCATGCCGGCCTTCTGCAGGCGGCGCTGGAGCCAGATCGGGGAGCGCGCCTCGGGGTCGAGGCCGGTCACCGTGCGGGCGGTGAAGCGGTCGCAGCCGAACGGGTCGGAGATCTGCACCGGGTGGCCGAAGGCGTTGGGCGCCGGTACGTCCAGCAGGGCCGGGTCGAGCAGCGGGCGGCCGTAGGCGATGGCGGCCTCGCGGGCCACGCCGCGGATCGACAGGCAGTCGCCGCGGTTGGCGGTGACGGCGATGTCGAGGACCTCGTCGACGAGCTGGAGCAGCTCGATGGCGTCGGTGCCGGCCTCGTGCTCCGGCGGCAGCACGATGATGCCGTGCGTGCCGTCGTCGCCCATGCCCAGTTCGCCGGTGGAGCAGATCATGCCGTGGGACGTCCTGCCGTACGTCTTGCGGGCGCTGATCGAGAAGCCGCCGGGCAGGGTGGCGCCGGGCAGGACCACGACGACCTTGTCGCCGACGGCGAAGTTGCGGGCGCCGCAGACGATCTCCTGCGGTTCACCGGTGCCGTTGGCCCGGCCGACGTCGACGGTGCAGAACCGGATCGGCTTCTTGAAGCCCTCCAGCTCCTCGATGGTCAGCACCTGGCCGACCACCAGGGGGCCCTTGAGGTCGGCGCCGAGCTGCTCGACGGTCTCGACCTCCAGGCCGCTCGGAATGAGCTTGGCCTGCACGTCACGGCCGGTCTCGGTGGCCGGCAGGTCGACGTACTCCCGCAGCCAGGAAAGCGGGACCCGCATCAGATCTCCATCCCGAACGGCCGGGTGAACCGGACGTCACCCTCGACCATGTCTCGCATGTCCTCGACGTTGTGGCGGAACATCAGCATCCGCTCGATGCCGAACCCGAAGGCGAAGCCGCTGTACTTCTCCGGGTCGACGCCGCAGGCGGTGAGCACCCGCGGATTGACCATGCCGCAGCCGCCCAGCTCGATCCAGCCCTCGCTGGAGCAGGTGCGGCAGGGCCGGTCGGGGTTGCCGACGGACTCGCCGCGGCAGACGTAGCACACCATGTCCATCTCGGCGGACGGCTCGGTGAACGGGAAGAAGTTCGGCCGCAGCCGGGTCTTCATGCCCTCGCCGAACAGCGACTGGACCATGTGGTCCAGGGTGCCCTTGAGGTCGGCCATGGTCAGCCCCTCGTCCACGGCCAGCAGCTCGACCTGGTGGAAGACCGGGGTGTGGGTGGCGTCCAGCTCGTCCGTGCGGTACACGCGGCCGGGGCAGATCACGTACACCGGCAGGTCGCGCCGGAGCAGGGAGCGGATCTGCACGGGCGAGGTGTGGGTGCGCAGGACGAGGCCCGAGTCGGCGGCGGAGTCGGCGCCACGGACGAAGAAGGTGTCGTGCTCGCTGCGCGCCGGGTGGTCCGGGCCGATGTTCAGGGCGTCGAAGTTGAACCACTCCGCCTCGACCTCGGGGCCCTCGGCCACCTCGTAGCCCATGGCGACGAAGATGTCCTCGATGCGCTCCGAGAGCGTGGTCAGCGGGTGGCGGGCACCGGCCGGCACGCGGTCGTGGGGCAGCGTGACGTCGACGGCCTCCTCGACCAGCACACGGGCGTCCCGCTCGGCCTCCAGCTCGGCCTGGCGGGCGGCCAGTGCCTTGTTGGCCGCGCCGCGGGCCATGCCGACGCGCTTGCCCGCGTCCGCCTTGGCGTGCGGGGGCAGGGCGCCGATCTCGCGGTTGGCGAGGGCCAGCGGGGAGGCGGGGCCGGTGTGGGCGACCTTGGCCTCGTGGAGCGCGTCGAGCGAGTCCGCGGCGGCGAAGGCGGCGAGCGCCTCGTCCCGCATGCGCTCGATCTCTTCCGGTTTCAACGCCTCGACCTCGACAGGGTCGTACGACTTATTCGGTGCCGACATCTCTTCCCGTGCTTCCGATTGTCCCCCAGCTGACGCTGGGAGGTGCCCCCAGGCTGACGGTCCCCGTCTCCGACTCGTAGACGAACGTCTCCGTTTCTGGGACGCAAAGGTGCCAAGGGCCGAGTCTAACGGGGCTGGACAAAGCGAATGCGCCCGTGGGTCCCCGGCCGGCGGTCAGAGCAGGTGCGCCGGGGTGCCCACGGGCAGCGTAAATCGGAACCGCGCGCCGGCGCCCGGCGCGCGGCCGACCGTGATGGTGCCGCCGTGGGCCTCCACGATGCCCTTGACGATGTAGAGCCCGAGGCCGGTGCCGCCGCGCTTGCTGCCCCGCCAGAAGCGGGTGAAGACGCGGTTCATGGACTCCTCCGGGATGCCGGGCCCCTCGTCGCTCACCGTGACCGACGTGCCGGCGTCCTCTCCCTCCCGGGGGGACGCGGCGGGCGTGACGTCGATGGTGACGGTTCCCTCGCCGTGCCGCACCGCATTTTCGATGAGGTTGCTCAGCACCTGGTCGATCTTGTCCGGATCGGCCCACAGCACGGGCAGCGGCTGCTCCAGTCGGACGAGGAAGCGGTCGGCGGGCTGGCCGGCGGCGACGTACGCCTGGACGTGCCGGCCGACGGCGGCCCCTATGTCGACGAGCTGGCGGCGCACCTCCAGGCGGCCGGAGTCGATGCGGGAGATGTCGAGCAGTTCGGCGATGAGCCGGGTGACGCGGTCGGCGTCGGCGTCCACCGTCTCCAGCATCAGCCGCTTCTGGTCGTCGGTGAACCGCTCCCACTTGGCGAGCAGGGTGGCGGTGAAGCCCTTCACGGAGGTCAGCGGGGAGCGCAGTTCGTGGGCCACGGTGGCGATCAGCTCGGCGTGGCTGCGCTCGGTGCGGCGGCGGGCCTCGGTGTCCCGCAGGGAGACGACCAGGCGGCGCACGGGTCCGGTGGGGTGCTCGCGGACGTAGCGCGCCGAGACCAGGACCTCCCGGCCGCCGTGGAGCAGCAGGTTGCGTTCGGGCTGGCCGGTGCGGACGGCGAGGCCGCCGTAGGGGTCGGTCAGCGGCCACCAGCGGCGGCCCTCCAGGTCCTCCAGCGGCAGCGCCTTCTCCAGGTGCCGCCCGAGGGCCTGGTCGGCGGGGACGGCGGTGATCCGGGCGGCGGCGGCGTTGAAGCAGACGATCCGGCCGTGCTCGTCGGCGATCACCAGGCCGTCGGGCAGCTCGTCGGGATCGATGCCCGCCGCCGCCCCGCCGCCCGTACCCACACTCATCCCGTACCCCATCTTCCCGACGGTGCAGTCGGCCCCCGGGCAGGTCACCCTACTAGGGCCTGTTGCGAAAGTGGCGTCGTCGCCCGGAGGGCGGCCGGGCGGCGTCCGGTGCGTGCTCTGGGGGCCCCTGCTCGAAGAGCTTGGGGGAATGCCGCCCGGAAGCCCCCGTACTGGGCGTACTCGGGCTTTCGGGCGGTGCGGCGAGAGGGCGTGCCGGGCGTCGCGCGGCAGGCGCCACTTTCGCAACAGGCCCTGGGCCTGACGTCGGATTTCCGGCCGTCCGCAGGCCGGGCGGCCGGAATCCTGCGGTGGCCGGTCAGCCGCGGGCCGCGCCGCGGGGGCGCTGGGCGCGGGCCGACGCGTACAGGCATACGGCGGCGGCGGTCGCCAGGTTCAGGCTCTCGGCCCGGCCGTGGATGGGGACGCGGACGACGGCGTCGGCCAGGGCGCGGGTCTCCGCCGGCAGGCCCCATGCCTCGTTGCCGAACACCCAGGCGGTGGGGCCACCCATGGTGCCCCGGTCCAGTTCGTCGTCGAGGTCGTGCTCGCCGGCGCCGTCGGCGGCCAGGATCCGCACCCCGGCGGCGCCGAGTCCGGCCACCGCCTGCTCGACCGGGACGCCGACCGCGACCGGCAGGTGGAACAGGGAGCCGACGGAGGCGCGCACGGCCTTGGGGTTGTACAGGTCCACGGAGGCGTCGGTCAGGACCACGGCGTCGGCCCCGGCGGCGTCGGCGCAGCGCAGTACGGTGCCGGCGTTGCCGGGGTCGCGTACGTGGGCGAGCACGGCGACGAGGGCGGGGCGGGCGGCCAGGATCTCCTCGAACGGGGTGTCGAGGAACCGGCAGACGCCGACCAGGCCCTGCGGGGTGACGGTGGTGGAGATCTCGGCGATGACCTCTTCGGAGGCGAGGTGCGTCCGGGCGCCGGCGGCGCGGGCCTCGCCGATGATGTCGGCGTAGCGCTCGGCGGCCTCGACGGTGGCGAACAGCTCGACGAGCGTGGCCGCGCCGTCCGCGCCCCGGTGCCCGGCGGCCTCCCGTACGGCCTGCGGCCCCTCCGCCAGAAACAGCCGGTCCTTCCCCCGGAAGTTCCGCTTGGCGAGCCGCCGGGCGGCCGAGACACGGGCGGAGCGGGAGGAGATCAGCTCGGGGCTGACGGGGGGCATGCTCTTCTTCACCTTCAGGACGACTTCAGGACGGCTTCAGGACGGCTTCGGCAGACGGATCGCGCCCCCGAAAGGGGGCGGGGAACTGCGCGCCCGGCCACGACGGCCCCGCGGCGGACGGACGGCCGCGGGCCCCCGAGACCGCGGGCCCCCAACAACAGGACCCGCAAGCCGTGAAGCCTGCGGGTCCTTCAAGTCACCGGCTCAGGGCCAGTGCGGCGTCACGCGGCCTTCGGCGCGTTGACGTCGCTGGGCAGAGCCTTCTGCGCGACCTCGACGAGCGCGGCGAACGCGTTCGCGTCGTTGACGGCCAGCTCGGCCAGGATCTTGCGGTCGACCTCGACGTTCGCGGCCTTCAGACCCTGGATGAAGCGGTTGTACGTGATGCCGTTGGCGCGGGCAGCGGCGTTGATGCGCTGGATCCACAGCTGGCGGAAGTCACCCTTGCGCTTCTTGCGGTCGTTGTAGTTGTAGACCAGCGAGTGGGTGACCTGCTCCTTGGCCTTGCGGTACAGGCGCGAACGCTGACCGCGGTAGCCGGAGGCCTGCTCGAGGATCGCCCGGCGCTTCTTGTGGGCGTTGACTGCCCGCTTGACGCGTGCCACTTGTTAACTCCTTGTAGCGGGGTCGTGGGGATCTGCACACGACCCGGAAACGATTGGGTCCCGGTTCTGACGCACGGCGCTCACAGGGCGCCGCGGCGTCACTTGCCGAGAAGCTTCTTGATCTTCGCGGCGTCGCCCGGGGCCATCTCGGCGTTGCCGGTGAGGCGACGCGTCACGCGGGACGACTTGTGCTCGAGCAGGTGGCGCTTGCCGGCGCGCTCACGGAGCACCTTGCCGGAGCCGGTGACCTTGAAGCGCTTGCTGGCACCGCTGTGCGACTTGTTCTTCGGCATAGCGCCGTTCTCTCCTCGTCGGTGGCGCTCCGGTGCCCGGTCGGGAAAACCGGGCACGGTGGAGCGTCGCTCTTGTTTCGGTTACATCCTGGGACACGGGGTCCCGGGGGGTCACGCCTCGGCGTGCTCCTCGGCGGGCGCTTCGGCCGGCGCTTCGGCCGACTCTTCGTCCGGCGCCTCGATGTCCGCGGCGTTCTGCGAGCGGCCCGGGTTGGCCTTCGCGTCCGCCTTGCGGGCTTCCTGCGCCTGACGGGCCTCGGCCATCGCCTCGGTCTTCTTCTTGTGCGGACCGAGAACCATGATCATGTTGCGGCCGTCCTGCTTCGGGTTCGACTCGACGAAACCGAGGTCCTGGACGTCCTCCGCGAGGCGCTGCAGCAGCCGGTAGCCCAGCTCGGGCCGGGACTGCTCGCGACCACGGAACATGATCGTGATCTTGACCTTGTCGCCCTGCTTGAGGAACCGGACGACGTGACCCTTCTTGGTGTCATAGTCGTGCGGGTCGATCTTCGGCCGGAGCTTCATCTCCTTGATGACCGTGTGCGCCTGGTTCTTGCGCGCCTCACGGGCCTTCATGGCCGACTCGTACTTGAACTTCCCGTAGTCCATGAGCTTGCACACGGGCGGACGGGCGGTCGCCGCGACCTCGACCAGGTCCAGGTCGTACTCCTGCGCAAGCTCCAGTGCCTTGGCCAGCGGGACGATACCCACCTGCTCGCCACTGGGACCGACAAGTCGCACCTCGGGAACGCGAATCCGGTCGTTGATGCGGGGCTCGGCGCTGATGGATCCTCCTCGGTAGCACCACACGGCGGTCTGGCGGACAGCCGCGTACGTCTGTGTTCGTGGGACCTGACCGCGCCGAAGCAGCAAAAATGCCCCGGGACGATCACAGGCGGGGCTCCTCGAACTACCGGAGCGACCGCCGCGATGGTCGCGGGGCGCGCTTTCGGGCGGGTCCGCGCCGCTGGGACGGGACCGCCTGACCGGTGACCCGCCGCCCGGGGGGCGGTCAGGTGGGAGTTCGAAGCCTCCACTTGTGGCCGGGCTCGCTCGCCATCAGGCATGCGCGTCCGGCCGGTCGCCCACCAGATTAGCAGGATCGCTTGACAAGGGCGAATTCAAGGGCGAGGGACCGGACCGCCTATCGTGTGGGGCATGAGTGAGACCTCCCCCGACAGCCCCGACTTCGACGCCATGACCCGCGACATCGCGGAGGTTCCCGCGGTCGAGGTGATCGTGACGGTCGCCGTCAACCTGATGAGCGCCGCCGCCGTGAAGCTCGGACTGACCGAGGAGGGCGACACCTACAAGGACCTGGACGAGGCCCGCAAGCTGGTGACCGCGCTCGCCGGGCTGCTGGACGCCGGCACGACCGAGATCAGCTCCTTCCACGCGGCGCCGCTGCGCGACGGCCTGAAGTCGCTGCAGCTGGCGTTCCGCGAGGCCTCGCTCGTCCCGGACGAGCCGGGCCAGGGCCCCGGCGAGAAGTACACGGGCCCGGTCTACGGCTGACCTACTCCGCCGCGTACTCCTTCACGTACAAGGGCTCGCCCGGCGGCGTCGCCCCGGCCGGCAGCAGTGCCAGGTCGAGGCCGCGCTCCAGGCGGGCCCTCAGTGTGTCGCTGGCGGCCAGCCGCGCGGCGACGGCGCGGGCGACCTCCGCCGGGGCGGCGGCCGAGGCCGGGTCGAGGACGAGGGCCAGGGTGCCGTCGGCCTGCCCGGGTCCGAGGTGGGCGCGGAGCACCGCCGGTTCACCGGCCACCGCCTCCCGCACGGCCGCCACGACCGCCGGGTCGGCGAGCGGGTCGGCCGTCGTACGGCCCTCCGCGAGCGCCCGCAGCGCGGCCCCGGTCAGCTCGAAGGCCACCGGCCCGGCCAGGTCGAGGACCACCGTGTCCGCCCGCTCGTGCGCGGCGGCCTCCAGGGCCTGGTGCAGGCGTACGGCGACGGGGCGGGCCGCCGGGTCCCAGCGGGCCAGGGACGCGGTGGAGGTGAAGGCGGGCAGCGCCGTGCGGTGACCGGCCTTCAGCGTCGGTACGGCCATGTCGCTGGTCTTCTCGCGGCGCAGCCCCTTCTCGTCCTCCTCCACCTCGCCGAGCACGGCGACGACGGGCACGAGCAGCCGGGCGCCGGCCAGGGCGCGCAGCACCGGGTCCACGGCGCTGCGGTCCCCGGCCCAGGCGGCGAGCGCCGCGGCCAGGACGGGATCGGCACCGCCGTCGTCGTCGGAGAAGCCGGAGTCGGGAATGTTCTTGTTCGCCACGGTCCCGACCTTATCCGGGGGCGGGGGGTGGCCTGTCTGGGGGCGGGGCGGCTTGCCTGGGGGCCATGGGGTGGGGGTGGGGGTGGAGGCTGGGCCCGGGACTTGGGTCGGGGTCGGGGCTTAGGGCGGGGCCGGGCCTTGGGGCGGGGCCGAGGCATGGGGGCGGGGCCGAGGCATGGGGGCGGGGCCGAGACGCTGGGCTGGAGCCTCGGGCCGGGTCCGGAGTCGGGGCCTTGGGCCGGGGCTGGAGCCTCGGGCCGGGACCGGGGGCCGGGGCCGAGATCTTGGGCCGGAGCCGGAGCCGGAGCCTTGGGCCGAGCCGAGCCGAGCCGGGCCGGGCCGGGACCTGGAGCTGGGGCCTTGGGCCGGGGACCCAGGCCATGAGCCGAGGGCCCGGGCCGCGAGCCGGGGGTCGGAGCTGAGATCTTGGGCTGGGGCCTTGGGCCGGAGCCTTGGGTCGGGCCGGAGCCGGAGCCTTGGGTCGGGCCGGAGCCGGGACCTGGGGCTGGGGCCTTGGGCCGGGGTCCCGGGCCGTGAGGCGAGGGCCCGGCCCGCGAGCGGGAGGTCGGAGCCGAGATCTTGGGCCGGGGCCTTGGGCCGGAGCCGGGACCTGGGGCTGGGTCATTGGGCCGGGGACCCGGGCCATGAGCCGAGGGCCCGGGCCGCGAGCGGGAGGTCGGAGCCGAGATCTTGGGCTGGGGCCTTGGGCCGGAGCCGGAGCCTTGGGTCGGGCCGGAGCCGAGATCTTGGGCCGGGGCCTTGGGCCGGAGCCGGAGCCTTGGGTCGGGCCGGAGCCGGGACCTGGGGCTGGGGCCTTGGGCCGGGGACCCGGGCCATGAGCCGAGGGCCCGGCCCGCGAGCCGCGAGCCGGGGCCGTCTGGGGGCCGGGCCCGTCCGGGGGCCCGGGCCGGGGCGGAGCGGGGGCTACAGGCGGAAGGCGTTCTCGTCCTCGCGGCGGCCCCGCCACAGGACGCCCGCGACGACCAGCAGGACGCCCCCGGCGCTGCCCGCCAGCGGGCCGGCCCAGCCGGAGGTGGTGGTGCCGGTGGTGACCGGGTCGGGGCCGGGGCCGAAGTAGCGGCCGCCGTAGGCCGTCGTCCGCAGGCCCTCCGGCTTGAGCCGGCCGGCCGCCGCGAGGGCGGCGACCGGGTCGACCATGCCGTACCCGCGGGAGTCGTCGCGGCCGCCCACGGGGGCGTCGTCGGCCGTGTCCTCCAGGAGTTTCTTGATCTGCGCGGGCGTCAGCCCGGGGTGCGCGGCCTTGACGAGGGCGACGGCGCCCGAGACGAAGGCGGAGGCCGCGCTCGTGCCCCAGCCCTCGTAGTACCTGTGGTCCGGGTCGGCGATGACGATGCCCACGCCGGGCGCGCTGACCGTGGCGTACCAGCGGCGGGTGGAGAAGTCGGCGCGGGTGCCGTAGCGGTCGACGGCGGTCGCGGCGATCACGCCCGGGTAGGCGGCCGGGTAGGAGACGTGGTCGCCCTTGTCGCCGCCGTTCCCGGCCGAGGCGACGACGACGGTGCCCTTCTTCAGGGCGTACTGGACGGCCTCGTCCTCGGCGGGCTCGGGGTGCGCGGCGTCCGAGTCGTCGCCGAGCGAGAGGTTGATGACGTCGGCGCCCTGGTCGGCGGCCCAGCGGATGCCGTCGGCGAGGGCGTCGGCGCGGGTGGTGCGGGCCCGGGTGCGGGCGGGGTCGCCGTCCTCCAGGATCACCCGGACGGGCAGGATCTTCGCCTCGGGGGCGATCCCCATGACGCCCTCGGAACGTCCGGGGCCGTGGCCGTGCCCGGCGATGATGCCGGCCATGGCGGTGCCGTGCCGGGCCCAGGTGCGCTCACCGGGGTGCGCGCCGAAGCCGACCAGGTCCTTGGTGGGCAGGACGTTCCCGGCGAGGTCGGGGTGGTCGGTCTCGACGCCGGTGTCCAGGACGGCGACGGTCACGCCCTGGCCCTTGGTGGTCCGCCACGCCTGCTGGGTGTGCAGGGCGTCCAGGGCCCACTGCTGGGCGCGGATGCCGTCGGCGTACGCGGTGGTGGCGGGGCCGAGGGCGAGGGCGGCGGCGAGCAGCAGGCCGAGCGCGCCGCGGGTGCGGACGGCTTTCACGAGGGCCACCTCTCCGGGGCGGGGCCGGCGGTCGTCACGAGGGCTGCTCCGTGGCCGGGGCGGCGGTCGTGCGGAATCCTCGTTCGATGCGGTCGGCCAGGCCCTGCGCCTCGTTGCCGAGCCCGGCCTGGGCGGCGGCCGTGGTGGCGCCGGCCTTCATCGCGTCGGCGGCCGGCTGCGGGGTGTCGGCGGCGCGGCCGTCGGCCCAGCCGGAGACGGCGTAGACGACCACGGGGGCCTCGGTGAGCACGGAGACGGTCCAGGACGCGCGCTGCCGGTCGCCGAAGGCCGCGGCGACGGTGTCCGGGGCGGGGTAGGGGCGGGGCACGAGGTCGGTGCGCCGGGCGAGGTCCTCGGTCCTGAACCGGGTGGCCAGGGAGCGCATGGCGGGGGCGTCGGCCGTGGTGAAGAGCAGGCCGACCGTGGTGACGAAGCTCTGGGTGGCGTCCGTGTAGGTGGCGCGCAGCAGGCGGGCGCAGCCGACGGGGGCCAGGACCTTGTGCAGCAGCGGGTCGAAGGCGTTGACGCAGCCGCTGTCGGGGGCGACGGCGAGACGCGTCCAGGTGCGGTCGGCGCCGCCGGGTCCCGCGCCGCGGCCGTCCACCGTGGGCGGGAACAGCCTGTCGACGGGGACGCTGTGCCACAGCGTGCCGGCCGTGGCGTAGGTACCGGCCGTGCCGCCACCGCCGGAGTCACCGGTGAGCCAACTCCCGGTCGCGGCACCGCCGATGAGGCCGACCCCGAGGACGACGCACGCGGCGGCCACGGCGACGCGGGGCCGCACCCGCGCGCCGAGCGCCCGCCCGCGCCCTCGATCGTCGTAGCCCTCGGGCTCACCGAGGGCCACGACGAAGTCGGGAGCCGGGGCGGGTGCGGCGGTGCTCCAGGACGGCTCCGGTCCGGACGCGGCGGCGGTACGCCCGGCCGGTGGGGCCACCGAAGGCGGCGGGCCCTCTGCGCAGGGCGTGCCCGCGGCGGACGGTTCGTGCGCGGGGACGGGCCGCAGCCGGACGGTGGTCTCGGAGGCGACTTCGGCCGGGGCCGGACCGGTCCGGCGGGCCGCGGCGGAGGCAGGGGCCGGAGCGGGGGTGGAGGCAGGGATGTTCCCCGCCGTGTCCCAGGGGGTCCTGGGGGGCGGCGGGGCCGCGGTCTCCGCGACCGGCCGCGGCGGCGCGGTGGCGGGCGCGGGGTCCGGTACAGGGCCCGGTGCGGGGGCAGTTGCCGCGGAGGCGGCCGGTGCTCCGGCGGCTGGACGTGCCGACGGCGGCCGGTGGTCCGGGCGCGGCGGTACGCCCCCCGGCGCGGGCCGGCCGGGCGTCTCGCGGCCGGATGTGGCCGAGGTGCCCGTACGGGGGCTGGTGGGGCCGCCGGGACGCGTGGCGGTGGGGCGGCCCATGGTGGGCCGCTGGTCGGGGAAGCGGGCCGAGGCCGGGGGCGGAGGGGCCGGGTCCGTGGGGCGTCGACCGCCGGGGGCCGCCGTGCCGGTAGGCGCGGACGTGTCCTCGTGAGTGCCGGGGAGCGGCGGCGGAGCGGCAGGGGGCGTCGGGCGGGGAGGTCTCGGGGGGCGCGGGGGTATCGGAGCGTGGCGTGCTTCCGTGCTCATGCACCCCCCGTTTCCCGTGCCCGGGCCGTTTCCTCGTGCGCGGCCGTCGTTCTCCTCGC
Source organism: Streptomyces sp. NPDC047017 (assembly GCF_040644175.1). Taxonomy (NCBI): domain Bacteria; kingdom Bacillati; phylum Actinomycetota; class Actinomycetes; order Kitasatosporales; family Streptomycetaceae; genus Streptomyces; species Streptomyces sp. NPDC047017. The sequence continues at coordinate 38,121 of NZ_JBEYVW010000029.1, forward strand.
CCCGGTGCCGACTGGTCGTCACCGGGCACGCATACCCGTACGGACGACGTGCCATCCCGGCTCGACTCCGCGACCGGGGCTTCGCGCCGCGGGTGCGGGCCCGCCGTACGTGCGCGTCACTCTACGGGCTGGCCGGGCACCGGAGGGAACCGGTCCGCGGCCCCGGGGCATCTGCCCGGAACGTCCCCCTACCCTGCGGTAATCCTGTCTGGCAGGCTGCGCACATGACCGCACGCGCCGCCGACCGGGCCCGCTACGACCGGGCCACCGCCCACCTCGACGCCCCCGTCGCGATCGTCGACCTGGACGCCTTCGACGCCAACGCCGACGATCTGCTGCGCCGGGCCGGCGGCAAGCCGGTCCGGGTGGCCAGCAAGTCCGTGCGCTGCCGGGCGCTGCTCGAACGCGCCCTGGCCAAGGACGGTTTCGCGGGTGTCATGTCGTTCACCCTGGCCGAGTCGCTGTGGCTGGCCCGCTCCGGGTTCGAGGACGTGCTGCTCGCCTATCCGTCGGCCGACCGGGCCGGGTACGCCGAACTCACCGCCGACCCCAAGCTCGCCGCCGCCGTCACGGTGATGATCGACGACCCGGCGCAGCTCGCCCTCGTCGACGCCGCGCGCGAGGGCGGCCGCGAAGTGGTCCGGGTCTGCCTGGAGTTGGACACCTCGTTCAAGCTGCTCGGTGGACGGGTGCGCGTCGGCGCCCGCCGCTCCCCGCTGCACTCCCCCGCCGAGGTCGCCGAGCTGGCCCGCGCGGTGGCCCGCCGGCCGGGGTTCCGGCTGGTGGGCGTCATGGCGTACGAGGGGCACATCGCGGGGGTCGGTGACGCGGTGGCCGGGCGGCCGGTGCGGTCGCGGGCGATCCGGCTGATGCAGGCGGCGGCCCGGCGGGAGCTGGCCGAGCGGCGGGCGGCCGTGGTGCGGGCGGTCCGGGCGGTCGTCCCGGACCTGGAGTTCGTCAACGGCGGCGGGACCGGCAGCGTCCAGTACACCGCGGCGGAGGACGCCGTCACGGAGATCGCGGCCGGTTCCGGGCTGTACGTGCCGCGGCTGTTCGACAACTACACGTCCTTCCACGGCCGTCCGGCGGCCCTGTTCGCGCTGCCCGTGGTGCGGCGGCCCGGGGTGGGGACGGTGACGGTCCTGGGCGGCGGCTACCCGGCGTCCGGCGTGGCAGGTCCCGACCGCCTGCCGGTGCCGTACCTGCCCGAGGGGCTGCGCTACGACCCGCAGGAGGGGCCGGGCGAGGTGCAGACGCCGCTGCTCGGCTCGCCCGCCGACGACCTGCTGATCGGTGACAAGGTGTGGTTCCGGCACGCGAAGGCCGGGGAGCTGTGCGAGCGGTTCGACGCGCTGCAGCTGGTCGAGGGCGACCGGGTGACGGCCACCGTGCCGACGTACCGGGGCGAGGGCCGCGCCTTCCTGTGAGCCCCGGGCCGCCCGGACGGTGGTCACGGCCGTCCGGCGGTCCGGTCAGGTGGACGGGCCGAGGCTGCTGCCGACGCCGCCGCCCGTGGCGGCGTCGCCGACCGCCCGGATGCCCTTGGTGATCTTGTCCATGTCGCTCAGGGGCGGTCCGTCCGGGCCCGCGTCGAAGGCGAAGCGGACGACGACCGGCGCCTCGGTGCCCGTACTGGACGCGAAGGCCAGCGACTCGACGTAGCCGCCGGGCCCCTTGGCGGTCCGCACCCGCCAGCGCACGTAGTACCCGGCGCGGCCCGCGACCGCCACCGGCCCGGAGGCGACCGCCCGGTGGGAGGTGATGCCGTCGTAGAGGCGCTGCCCGGCCGCGTTCTGGTCGTACGCCGTGTCGGCCGCGTCCTCGATGTCGCTCTCGGCCAGCGCCCGCGGTGACGTCTCGGCCGTGTTCGGCGTCTTGGTGCTGACCAGGCCGTGCCGGCAGAAGCCGCCGCCGGCGGGGCAGTCGTAGGTCCCGTGGGTGGTCATGATGACGTCGTCGTCGGAGACGTACTGCGGCCGCTCCCAGCCGTGCGGCAGCGGCAGGGTGACGCCGTTGAGCTGGTCGACGACGCGGGACGGGTCGCCGGTGGCCGAAGGGGACGGGGAGGCGGGGGCGGGGGCGGCGCTGGTGGCGGACCGGTCGCCCGGGGTGGCCGTGGTGGTGGTCGCGGTGGTGGCCGCGTCGCCGCCGCGGCCGAGCAGCACCACGCCGGTGACGGCCGACGCGACCAGGACGGCCCCCGCGCCGGCCAGGGCGATCGCCTTCCCCCGGGCCGGGCGCCCGCCGGCGGGCGGGGCCGACCGCACCGCCAACGGGCGTGTGGGCGGCGTGGGCACCGGCGTCGCGAACGCGGGCGGTGCGGGCGCGGGTGGCCGGTCCGGCGGCGCCCCGGGGGTGCGCCGGTGGTCGGTCCAGGACATGCCGTCCCACCAGCGCTCCAGGTGCGGGGCCGACGGATCGCGGTACCAGCCGGGCGGGGGTGTCATGCTCACCCCGGCACTGTAGGCCGGTTCGCTGTGGCCCACCTACGGCGGAGTCACCTACAGCGGAGTGACGTACGCGCCCGAGATGCCCCCGTCCACCAGGAAGTCGGTGGCGTTGACGAAGGAGGAGTCGTCGCTGGCGAGGAAGGCGACGGCGGCGGCGATCTCCTCGGCCCGCGCGAACCGCCCGAGGGGGATGTGCACCAGACGGCGCGCGGCCCGCTCGGGGTCCTTGGCGAACAGCTCCCGGAGCAGCGGGGTGTCGACCGGGCCCGGGCAGAGGGCGTTGACGCGGATGCCCTCGCGGGCGAACTGCACGCCCAGTTCCCGGGACATGGCCAGCACGCCGCCCTTGGAGGCGGTGTACGAGATCTGCGAGGTGGCCGCGCCCATCCGGGCCACGAAGGAGGCGGTGTTGATGATGGAGCCCCGGCCCTGGCGGCGCATGTGGGGCAGGGCGGCCTTGCAGCACAGGTACACGGAGGTGAGGTTGACGTCCTGGACGCGCTTCCACGCCTCCAGGCCGGTGTCCAGGATGGAGTCGTCGTCGGGCGGGGAGATACCGGCGTTGTTGAAGGCCACGTCGACGCTGCCGTAGGTGTCGTACGCGGCCGCGAACAGCGCCTCGACCTGCTCGGGGTCGGTGACGTCGACCTGCACGAAGAGCCCGCCGGTCTCCTCGGCGGCGGCCTTGCCGCTGGTCTCGTCGATGTCGGCGCAGACGACGTGGGCGCCCTCGGAGGCGAGCCGGCGGGCGGCGGCCAGGCCGATGCCGCTGCCGGCTCCGGTGACGACGGCGGTACGGCCGACCAGGCGGCGGCAGACGGTCTCGGGAGTCTTCTCGGTCACTGTGCGGGGCCCTCCGTGCTGATGAAGACGTTCTTGGTCTCGGTGAAGGCGCTCAGGGCGTCGGGGCCGAGTTCACGGCCGACGCCGGACTGCTTGAAGCCGCCGAACGGGGTCCCGTAGCGGACGCTGGAGTGGGAGTTGACGGACAGGTTGCCCGCGCGGACGGCTCCGGCCACGCGCAGGGCGCGGCCCAGGTCGCGGGTCCAGACCGAGCCGGCCAGGCCGTAGGGCGTGTCGTTGGCCAGGCGGACGGCGTCCTGCTCGTCGGTGAAGGGGAGCAGGACGGCGACGGGCCCGAAGATCTCCTCGCGGGCCGCCGGGCTGTCGGGCCGCTCGCCGGTGAGGACCGTGGGCGGGAACCAGAAGCCGGGTCCGTCCGGGGCGCCGCCGCGCAGGGCCGGGGCGTCCTCGGGGACGTAGGACCGTACGCGGTCCAGCTGCCGCCGGGAGATCAGCGGGCCCAGCTGGGTCTTCTCGTCGGCCGGATCGCCCACCACGACGGCGGCCAGCGCGTCGGCGAGGACGTCGCGGGCCTGCTCGTACACCGTCTCCTGGACGAGGATCCGGGTGCGGGCGCAGCAGTCCTGGCCGGAGTTGTCCAGGAAGGAGAAGGGGTCGAGGGCGGCCTCGATGTCGGCGTCGGCGAAGACGATGTTCGGGCTCTTGCCGCCGAGTTCGAGGGTGACCGGCTTGACCAGGCGGGCGCAGCGCTCCATGATCTCGCGGCCGGTGCGGGTGGAGCCGGTGAACACGATCTTGGCGACGTCCGGGTGGTCGGCCAGGGCGCGCCCGGTGATGTGGCCGTGGCCGGGCAGCACCTGGAAGAGGTGTTCGGGCAGGCCCGCCTCCAGGGCCAGTTCGGCCAGCCGGAGCGAGGTGAGCGGGGTGGTCTCGGCGGGTTTGAGGACGACGGCGTTGCCCGCGGCGAGCGCCGGGAAGGAACCCCAGGCGGCGATCGGCATCGGGAAGTTCCAGGGGGCGATCACGCCGACGACGCCGAGCGGTTCGAGGAAGGTGACGTCCCAGCCGCCGGGCACCGGGATCTGCCTGCCGAGCAGGCGTTCGGCGCCGCCGGCCGCGTACAGCAGCAGGTCGCGGGCGTTGCCGGCCTCCCAGCGGGCGTTGCCGAGGAGGTGGCCGGCCTCGCGGACCTCCAGCCGGGCGAGTTCCTCGGTGTGGGCGTCGACGGTGTCGGCGAAGCGGCGCAGCAGGCGGGCCCGGTCGGCGGGGGCGGCGGCGGCCCATCCGGCCTGGGCGCGCGCGGCGCGGGCGACGGCGGCGGCCACGTCCTGCGCGGTGGCGGCGGGGACGGTGGCGACGACCTCCTCGGTCGCCGGGTCGAGGACCGTCAGCTCGTGCGGGTCGGACACGTGGGGACCTTTCACAGGCGTTGGTCGGGCACGTCGGGGCGTTCGCCGGACGCGTGCGGGCCTCGGGGCTCTCACAGGCGTTCGAAGGAGCGGCGCAGCTCCCAGTCGGTGACCGCGGCGTCGAAGGCGTCCAGTTCGACGCGGGCCATGTTGCGGTAGTGGGCCACGACCTCCGCGCCGAAGGCGGCTTCGGCGATCGGGCTGCGCTCCCACAGGTCCGCGGCCTCGCGCAGGGTGGTGGGGACGTGTGCGTAGTCGGCGGTGTAGGCGTTGCCGGGGCAGGGGTCGGGCAGTTCGAGCCGGTGCTCGACGCCGTGCAGGCCGGCCGCGACCAGTGCGGCGACGGCGAGGTAGGGGTTGACGTCGCCGCCGGGCAGACGGTTCTCGAAGCGCAGGGAGCGGCCGTGGCCGACCACGCGCAGGGCGCAGGTGCGGTTGTCGTGGCCCCAGGCGACGGCGGTCGGGGCGAAGGAGCCGGGCTGGAAGCGCTTGTAGGAGTTGATGTTGGGGGCGTACAGCAGCGAGAAGTCGCGCAGCGCGGCGAGCTGGCCGGCCAGGAAGTGCCGCATGAGGCCGGACATGCCGTCCGGGCCGTCGCCGGCCATGGCGTTGTCGCCGGCGGCGTCGGTGAGCGAGAGGTGGATGTGGCAGGAATTGCCCTCGCGCTCGTTGTACTTGGCCATGAAGGTGAGCGAGACGCCTTCCTGCGCGGCGATCTCCTTGGCGCCGGTCTTGTACAGGGCGTGCTGGTCGCAGGTGACGAGGGCCTCGTCGTAGCGGAAGGCGATCTCGTGCTGGCCGGGGTTGCACTCGCCCTTGGCGGACTCGACGGTGAGGCCGGCGCCGGCCATCTCGTTGCGCACGCGGCGCAGCAGGGGTTCGACGCGGCCGGTGCCGAGGACGGAGTAGTCGATGTTGTACTGGTTGGCCGGGGTCAGGCCCCGGTAGTTCGCGTCCCAGGCCTGCTCGTAGGTGTCCTTGAAGACGATGAACTCCAGCTCGGTGCCGACCTGGGCGGTGAGGCCGAGGGCGGCGAGCCGCTCCAGCTGGCGGCGCAGGATCTGGCGGGGCGCGGCGCGGACCGGGGAGCCGTCGTGCCAGGCGAGGTCGCCGAGGAGCAGGGCGGTGCCGGGGTGCCAGGGGATGCGGCGCAGGGTGGTGAGGTCGGGGTGGAGGGCGAAGTCTCCGTAGCCGCGGTCCCAGGAGGACATCGCGTAGCCGTCGACGGTGTTCATCTCGGTGTCGACGGCGAGGAGGTAGTTGCAGCCCTCGGTGCCGTGGTGCAGGACCTCGTCGAGGAAGAACCGGGCGGCGAACCGCTTGCCGGCCAGCCGCCCCTGCATGTCGGGGAAGGCCAGGACGACGGTGTCGATCTCCCCGCTCGCCACGAGTTCGCGCAGTTCCTCGACGCCGAGCGGGGGTGTGCGGTCTGCCACGGGAGAGCCTCCTTGGGCGCCTTCGCGCTTCTTCGGCCGAACCGGAAGCCATAAGGTATTGCGGAGAACCATTGGTTGGGAAGGGGACACGGGGCATGTCGCGCGGGACGGAGGGGCACGGGGCGGAGGAGCGCGGGGCGGGCGATGGGCTCGGCGCGGTGCTGCGGCCGGTGCGGGCGGGCAACGGCTTCGAGGAGGCACTGGAGCAGATCCTCCAGGTGCTGCGGCTCGGGCTGGTGCCGGCCGGTGAGCGGCTGCCCGCCGAGCGGGAACTGGCGGAGCGGCTGGGGGTCAGCCGGGTGACGCTGCGCGAGGTGCTGCGGGTGCTCCAGGACCAGGGGCTCGTGGCGGCGCGGCGCGGGCGCTACGGCGGCACGTTCGTGCTGCCGCGCGCGGAGCGGGCCGAGACCGGCGGCGGGGACGAGCTGCGGCGGCGGATCGCCGGCACCGACATCGAGGACGTACTGCGCTTCCGCGAGGTGCTGGAGGTGGGCGCGGTGGGCCTGTGCGCGGCGCGTCCGCTGGACGGGGAGGGGGCGGCGCGGCTGCGCGAGGCGCTGGAGCAGACGTACGACGCGCCCTGGGCCGACTACCGCCGCCGGGACACCCTGCTGCACCTCACGCTCGCCGAGCTGTGCGGCTCGCCCACGCTCACCGCGCAGTACGCGGCGGTCCGCGCCACGGTCAACGGCCTGCTCGACTGCATCCCGCTGCTGGTGCGCAACCTGGAGCACTCCCAGCGGCAGCACGGCGCACTGGTGGAGGCGGTGCTGGAGGGCGACGCGGACGGGGCGCGGGAGATGATGCGCGAGCACTGCGCGGGGACGGCGGCGCTGCTGCGGGGGTTCCTCGCGTGAGGGCGGCGGGGAAGGGTAGGGCTGGGAACGGTACGGCCAGAAAAGGTACGACTGGAGACCATTGTGGACCGGGGAGGACCGTATGACCGCACCGGGCGGGCATCCACCGCTGATCGGCGTCAGTACGTACCTGGAGACGGCGGCGCGCTGGGGCGTGTGGGAGCTGGAGGCGGCGCTGCTGCCGGCCGGCTATCCGCGGCTGGTCCAGCGCGCGGGCGGGCTCGCCGTGATGCTGCCGCCGGACGCGCCCGGGCGGGCGGCGACGACGGTGGCCCGGCTGGACGGGCTGGTGATCGCGGGCGGCCCGGACGTCAATCCGGCGCGTTACGGCGCCGAGCGCGACCCGCGGACGGGGCCGCCCGCCCGGGCCCGGGACGCCTGGGAACTCGCCCTGATCGAGGCCGCCCTGGCCGCGCGGGTGCCGCTGCTCGGCATCTGCCGGGGCATGCAACTGCTGAACGTCGCCCTCGGCGGCACCCTGGTCCAGCACCTGGAGGGGCACGCGGAGGTCGTCGGTGTCTTTGGCGGCCATCCGGTCACCCCGGTCCCCGGCACCCGCTACGCCGCCGCCGTCCCCGAGATGACGACCGTCCCGACCTACCACCACCAGGCCGTCGACCGCCTCGGCGAGGGCCTGATCCCCTCCGCCCACGCCGCCGACGGCACCATCGAGGCGATCGAGCCACCGCCCGACGCCCCCTGGACCCTGGGCGTCCAATGGCACCCGGAGATGGGCGAGGACGAGCGGGTCATGCGGGAACTGATCCGGGCGACGGGCCGCACCTGAGCCTCCGCCGCGGGGCACCGGAGACAGGGCAGGCGGGGTAGGGCGAGCGCGGAGGGCGCGGCCCCAGGGGCAGCACCGGCCCGGCCGACCGCGTCTTCACGGCAGCGCGCGACCCGGGCCTCGGCGGCTCGGCCGTACACCGGCCGCCACCCCGGCGCCCGCCCGATCCGACCCCCGCACACGGCCACGCCGGCGACAGCAGGCCCCGACCCGGGCCACCAGATCACCGGGCCACGGCCCGTGGAACCGCTGCGCGCGCAGGGCGCCGGCCCCCGACCGCAGGGCACCACGCGGCAACGGCAGCGCACCTCGGGCCGAGCGGTACGGACCGCTCTGCGCGCCACCTCCCCCGGGCTCGGCCCCACCCCGAAGCGCCACTCGGCCCCACCCCGAAGCGCCGCCACCCCGCGCTCAAGCCCGCCCCGGCGCTCCCCCGCCCCCCGTCCCCGACCGGGTCAGGGACAGCAGGTCGCGGGCCGGGCCCGCTGGGCGGTGGCCTGTGGGCCAGACGGCGCGGAGGTCGCGGCGCAGGGCGATGCCCTGGACCGGGACGGTCACCAGGCGGCGCAAGGAGAGTTCGTCGCCCACCGCCAGTTCGCTCAGCACCGCCGGTCCCGCGCCGCTGACCGCCGCGGCCTTCACCGCCGTGGTCGAGGAGAGTTCGATCAGCGGGCGGGCCAGGCCGCCGAGCGCCGCGTCCAGGACCTGCCGGGTGCCGGAGCCGGTCTCCCGCAGGATCAGCGGGGTGGTCGCGAGTTCCTCGGCCTCCAGCGGGCGCCGGCGGCGGGCCCAGGGGTGGGCGGGGGCGGTCACCACGATCAGGCGGTCGTGGGCGATCACCACCGAGTCGAGGCCGGACGGCACCGAGACCCCCTCCACGAACCCGAGGTCCGCCTCGCCCGCCAGCAGCCGTTCGGCGACCACCGCGGAGTTCCCGGCGAGCAGCGAGACCGCCGTGTCGGGGCGCCGCGCGCGCAGCGCGATCAGCCAGCCGGGCAGCAGGTACTCCGCGATCGTCATGCTGGCCGCCACCCGCAGCCGCGAGTCGCGCCGGTCCCGCAGCGCCTGCGCGCCCGCGTCGAACGCCTCGGCCGCCTCGACGACCCGCCGGGCCCAGTCGGTGACCAGCGCGCCCGCGTCGGTCAGCCGCGAGCCGCGCGGCGAGCGGTCCACCAGCGCCACGCCGAGCTGCCGTTCCATGGAGCGGACGCGGCTGCTGGCCGCGGGCTGCGTGATGCCCAGCTCCCGGGCCGCGCCGCCCAGGCTGCCCAGCCGGGCCACCGCGAGCAGCAGCTCCATCGCGCCCAGATCCGGCACCCGGTGCGACAGCGACACCCCGGGCGTCCGCCCGCCCCCGCCGCCGGTATCGCTTCCGGTGCCGCTCCCGTTCGCTCCGCCCACCTCCGGCCTCCTCCTCACCACATCACCACATCACTACTTGATTCCCAGCCCCAGCCGCCCGCGCCTCATAAACCCAGCTTATGTCCCGATAGCCACAGACCCCCTGGTGGGGACCCCGGACCTGCGAAAGCCTCACATCATGGTCTTCGCAGCGCATTCCCCCTCCCGGCGACAGGCAGCCGCCCGCCCGGCCGCCCCCCGGCCCCGGGTGCCCGCCGTGCGGCATCTGGGCCCCCACTGGTACGGCTCCGTCATGGGCACCGCCGCCGTCGGCTCGGCGGGCGCCGCGCTGCCGGTGCACGTGCCCGGGCTGCGGGCGGTCTGCGCCGCCGTCTGGGCGTTCTCGCTGCTCTGGCTCGCGGTCCTGCTGGCCGCCCGCGCCCTGCACTGGATCCACCACCGCGACCAGGCCCGCGCACATCTCCTCGACCCCATGGCGGCGCCCTTCTACGGCTGTCTGGCGATGGCGCTGCTGGCCGTGGGCGGCGGCGCGCTGTCCGTCGGGCGGGACGTGATCGGCGCGCGGGCCGCGCTCGCCCTGGACACCGTGCTGTTCACCGCCGGCACGGCCGTCGGGCTGGTGGCCGCGGTGGCGGTGCCGTACCTGATGGCCGTGCACCACCGGATCGAGCCGCGGCAGGCGTCCCCGGTGTGGCTGCTGCCGGTCGTCGCGCCGATGGTCTCCGCGGCGCTCGGGCCGGCCCTGATCGGGCACCTGCCGGCCGGTCAGGCGCGCGAGACGCTGCTGCTGGGCTGCGTGGCGATGTTCGGGCTGAGCCTGCTGGCGACGCTGGCCCTGCTGCCGCTGATCCTGGGCCGGCTGCTGCTCGCCGGGCCGCTGCCGCTCGCGCTGACCCCGACGCTGTTCCTGGTCCTGGGCCCGCTCGGCCAGTCCACCACGGCGGCCGGCGCCTTCGCGGACGCCGCCCCGGGCGTCGTACCGGACCCGTACGCCACCGGGTTCTCCGTGTTCGCCCTGCTCTACGGGGTGCCGGTGATGGGTTTCGCCCTGCTGTGGTGCGCCTTCGCCGCCGCCCAGGTGGTGCGCGCCGCCCGGCGGGGCATGGGCTTCGCGATGACCTGGTGGTCGTTCACCTTCCCGGTGGGCACCTGCGTGACCGGGGCCTCGTCCCTGGCCCGGCACACCCACCTCACCGCGTACTCGGCGCTGGCGCTCGCCCTGTACGCGGTGCTGGCCGTCGCCTGGGCCGCGGCGGCCGTGCCCACCGCGCGCGGCCTGCTCAGCGGCGCGCTGCTCGCAGCGCCGCGCCCAGCACCCGCGGAGCCTCGGCCAGCGACGGCCCGTACCACGTCAGGTGCCGCCCGCTGACCAGCGCGCACGGCAGCCCGGGGAAGGACTCCGGGCCGTCGTCGGCGGTGAAGCGGTACGGCTCGTCCGGCAGGACGACGACGTCCGGGGCCGCCGCCCGCAGCGCGTCGAGCGGGACCCGCGGATAGCGCTCGGTGTGGTGCGCGTACAGGTGGTCGACGCCGAGCCGGGCCAGGACGTCCCCGGCGAAGGTGTCCCGGCCGAGCACCATCCAGGGCCGCCGCCACACCGGTACGACGGCGGTCCGGCGCCCGGCAGCCACCCCGCCGGGGCCGGGCGCGGCCCAGGCGGCCTCGGCCTCGTCCAGCCAGCGCGGCCGGGACGGCGCCCCGCAGGCCGCCAGCACCCGGGCCAGCTCACGGAAGGCGCCCGGCACGTCGCGCACCTCGGTCACCAGGACGCCGAGTCCCGCCGCGCGCAGGGCGTCGAGGTCGGGGGCGCGGTTCTCCTCCTCGTTGGCGATCACCAGATCGGGGGCGAGGGCGGTGATCCGGTCGACGTCGGGGTTCTTGGTGCCGCCGACGCGGACCACGTCCAGGTCCGCCGGGCGGTCGCACCAGTCGGTGGCGCCGGCCAGGGCGCCGGGCAGTGTCACGGCGACCGCCTCGGTGAGCGAGGGGACCAGGGAGACGACGCGCATCAGCGCGTCCGGTCCTGCACCGCCTCGATGTGCTCGGCCACCGCGACCACCACCACCCGGGTGTCCGGCACGGTCGCCCGCCAGCGGTGGCGGACCCCGCCGGTCAGGTACATCGTGTCGCCGCGCGCCAGCCGGTAGGCGCGGCCCTCCGCCTCGATCTCCACCGCGCCGTCGGCGACGTACATCAGCTCGTCGTTGCGGTGCTGGAACTCGCGGCCCGCGTCGTGGTCGCCGGTGAACTCCGAGGCGTGCAGCTGGTGGTGGCCGCGCACCAGGGTACGCACCCGGGGCTCGGGCCCCACCCCGGCTGCCTCGGCCGCCTCAGCCGCCTCGGTGATCTCGGCCCGTACGACGTCGACGCTGCACGCCGGGTCGGCCGCCGCCAGCAGTTCCACGGCGGTGGTGCGCAGCGCGTCGGCGACCTTCTCCAGGGAGCTGCGGCTGGGCCGGGCCCTGTCGTTCTCGACCTGGCTCAGGAAGGGCACCGACAGGCCGCTGCGCCCGGCCACGACGGCGAGGGTAAGGTCCAGCGCCCGGCGGCGCCGCCGGACAGCCGCGCCCACCCGCAGGGACTGCTCCTTGTGGTCGCCCATCGCCCCGGCTCCCTCCTTCGCTCGTCGGCCGGTCCGCTGTCCGGTGCCCGCGTCCGGGCGCACCGCTCCTGATGACTTCTCTGCACCCTACGCATGTTCGGCAAACCGTTTCACGCGGTCTTCATGTCCGCGTAAGGAGCGCGTGCCGCCGACCTCATGTTTCGCGCCACGGGCACCGGGACGAGTGTGCCACTCTCCGTGATGGTCCGGATTCCCGCGGTGGACCGGGCGGACGGCCGAAGGGGCGGGCCCGGCTCCACGGTGTCAGGACCATGGGCGGGCCCGCCCCTTCGGCGGTGTATGGCGCGCCCCACGGGATCACATCGGGGTCGCCAAGAACGTCCGCGTCACTTCGGGGTCATCCGCGCCACGACGTCCGGGTGCTGCTTGATCCAGGCGTCGACCGCCTCGTCCTCGTGCCCCTGGCCGCGCGCGTTGATCTCGCTCTCCAGGCTGCCCAGCTCGTCCTCGCTCATCCGGAAGTTCCTGATGGTCTGGGCCAGGCGCGGGTACTGGCCGGGGAACTTCTCGCTGGAGATGGTGCGGATGGTGTTGCCCTCGCCGAAGAGCTTCTTGTCGTCCTTCAGCTTGGTCAGGTCGTAGCGGCTGTACGCCCAGTGCGGCGACCACAGCACGACGGCCACGGGCTCCTTCTTGGCGTAGGCGCGCTTCAGCTCGGCCAGCATCGCGGGCGTGGAGCCGTCGACGACCTTGTACTCCTTGTCCAGGCCATAGCCGGGCAGTACCTTGCTCTTGAGCAGGGACATCTCGCCGGTGCCCGGCTCGATGCCGATGATCTTCCCGCCGAACTCGGACGACTTGCCCTTGAGGTCCTCCAGGGACTTCACGTCCTTGACGTAGGAGGGCACGGCGATCTCCAGCGACGTCGGTCGGTACCAGGTGCCGAGGTCCTTGAGCTTGTCCTTGCTCTTGTCCCAGTAGTTCTGCTGGGCGTAGGGCAGCCACGCGTCGAAGTTGAGGTCGATGTCGCCGCCCGCCAGGCCGGTGTAGACCGGGCCGACGTCCATCTGCTTGAGGTTCAGCCGGTAGCCGTCGCGTTCCAGGACGTTCTTCCACAGGTGGGTGACGGCGATGTCCTCGTCCCAGGGGAACCAGGCCACGTTCAGGGGCCGCTTCGCCTCGGCCGGCTTGCCGCCGCCGGTGCCGCCGGGCACCGGGGCCAGCTTGTCGACCTGGCCCGGGTTCGACTTCAGCCAGGCGCGCACGGCGTCCTGCTGCCGGCCCTTGCCCGCCTTGTTGATCTCGGCTTCGAGGCTGGTGAGCTGCTTCTCGTCCAGCTTGAACTTCTTCAGCCAGTCGCCGACGACCGGGTTGTCGGCGGTGAAGCCCTTGCGGGCCAGGGTGTGCACGCCGTCGCCCTTGCCCCAGGCGCCCTTGGGGTCCTTGAGCTTCTTCAGGCCGTAGTCGTTGTACGCCCAGTGCGGCGACCAGAGGGTGACGAGGACCGGCTGCTTCTTGGCGTAGGCGCGCTTCAGCTCGGCCAGCATCGCGGGCGTGGAGCTGTCGACGACCTTGTACTCCTTGTCGAGGCCGTACGTGGGCAGCACCTTGCTCTTGAGCAGGGACATCTCGCCGGCGCTCGACTCGATGCCGGTGACCTTGCCGCCGAACAGGCCGGCCTTGCCCTTGAGGTCGTCGAGGCTGTTGATGTCCTTCATGTACGACGGCACGGTCAGCTCCAGCGAGGTGGGGCCGTACCAGGAGCCGAGGTCGTCGAGCTGCTTGCCGTACTTCTGCCAGTACTGGGCGTGGGTGGTCGGCAGCCAGGAGTCCGTCTCGAAGTCGACGCTGCCCTGGGCGAGCGAGGTGTAGAGCGGTCCGGCGTCGAACTGGCGGGCGTCCACCTGGTAGCCGCGCTGTTCGAGGATCTCCTTCCACAGGAAGGTGGAGGCGACGCCCTCGTCCCAGGGGATGTAGCCGAGGGTGATCTTCTTGCCCTTGCCGACGTTCTGGCCGTCGGCGGCGGCCGTGGCGCCCGAGCCGCCACCGCCGAAGATCCCCATGCCGCCCGCGACGAGGGCGAGGACGACCACGCCGACCATGGCGATCTGCGGGCGCGGCCGGTAGGACCAGATCTTCAGGCCCTGGGCGGCCCGCAGCCGGGCGGCGGCGCGCCGGCCGAGCGGCGAGACCTGGGTGCCCAGCGCGCTGGTCATCCGGTCGAGGTAGATCGCGAGGATCACGATCGCGATGCCGGCCTCGGAGCCGAGGCCGACGTTGAGCTGCCCGATGGCCTCGTTGACGTCGCCGCCGAGGCCGCCGGTGCCGACCATGCCGGCGATCGCGGCCATGGACAGGCCGAGCATGATGACCTGGTTGACGCCGGCCATCACGGTGGGCAGGGCCAGCGGCAGCTGGACGCGCAGCAGCGTGCTGCGGGGCGTGGTGCCGAACGCCTCGGCCGCCTCCACCAGTTCCTTGTCGACCTGGCGGATGCCCAGCTCGGTCATGCGCACGCCGGGGGCGAGCGCGAAGATCAGGGTGGCGACGATGCCGGCCGGGCCGCCGGTGCCGAAGAACAGGATGGCCGGGATGAGGTAGATCATCGCGGGCAGCGTCTGCATGAAGTCGAGGAACGGCCGGACCACGGCGCTGACCCGGTCCGAGCGGGCCGCCCAGATGCCGACCGGCACCGAGATGACCAGCGCGATGATCGTGGCGACCAGGACGAGCGAGAGGGTCACCATCGCGTCGTCCCACAGTTCGAGGGAGTCGATGAAGGCGAACCCGGCGAAGGTGAGGACACCGGCGAGCGTGCCGCGCAGCCAGAAGGCGAGCACGGCGAAGATGCCGGCCAGCAGCAGCGGCTGGGGCGCCTGGAGCACGGCGTCGATGCCGTCGTAAGCGCCGTTGAAGACGGTCTTGAAGAAGTCGAAGAGCCAGGCCATGTGGCCGAGCAGCCAGTCGACCGCGGAGTTGACCCAGCTGCCGAGCGGGATCCTAGGCACGGGCCACCTCCTTGCGGCCGCCCCCGCCGCGCGGGGCGTCGCACGGGCCGGGTTCCTCGGCGTCCTCGTCGCCGAGGAACCCGACGAGCTGCCGGCGCGGCACGACACCGACCACGGTGTGGTGCTCGTCCAGGACGGCCACGGGGTGGGAGACGCGGGCGCTGATCGCGCACAGTTCGGTGAACGGGGTGTCCGGGGTGGCCGTCTCGCAGCCGCAGTCCGCCTCGTCGCCGCGTACGCCGCGGTCCATGACCGCCTCGGCGGTCAGCACCCGGGAGCGGTCGACGTCCTGGGTGAAGGAGGCGACGTAGTCGTCGGCGGGGTGCAGCAGGATGTCCTCGGCGGAGCCGGTCTGCACGATCCGGCCGTCGCGCATGACGGCGATGCGGTCGCCCAGGCGCATGGCCTCGTTGAGGTCGTGGGTGATGAACACGATGGTCTTCTTCAGGGTCTTCTGCAGCTGGAGGAGCTGGTCCTGCATGTCGCGGCGGATCAGCGGGTCCAGGGCACTGAAGGACTCGTCCATCAGCAGCAGGTCGGCGTCGGTGGCCAGGGCTCGGGCGAGGCCGACGCGCTGCTGCATGCCGCCGGACAGCTCGTCGGGCCAGGAGTCCTCCCAGCCGGCCAGGCCGCACAGGGCGAGCGCCTCGTCGGCGCGGCGTGCGCGCTCGGCGCGGGGCACGCCCTGCACTTCCAGGCCGTAGGCGGCGTTCTCGCGGACGCTGCGGTGCGGGAAGAGCGCGAAGTGCTGGAAGACCATGCTGATCTTCCTGGAGCGCACCTCGCGCAGCTCGCGGTCGGTGAGCGCGGTCAGGTCCTGCCCGTCGAAGCGCACCTGCCCGGCCGTGGGCTCCAGCAGCCCGTTCAGCATCCGCAGCAGCGTGGACTTGCCGGAGCCGGACAGTCCCATCACGACGAAGATCTGGCCGGGGTCCACCGTGAAGGAGGCGTCGATCACGGCGGCGGTGGTGCCGTCGGCGCGCAGCTCCTTCCGGTCGGCGCCCTGCCGGAGTCTTTCCACTGCCTGGTCCGGTCGTCTGCCGAACACCTTGTACAGGTGTTCGGCCTCAAGCCTTGATGACACGCGCACCTCTCTCGTCGGGGACAGGACAGGAGCCGAAGCGTCGATAACAGTTGAATAACGCAACTACTTCCGCTCGGGCGCGCGCCTGCCCAGACCCCCCGGGGCCAAACTCAGAAGTGGCCCGCCTCACACCGGGCCGGGCGCCTGTCAGTGCCGTACGGCATGATCGGGACGTGACCGGACGACTGATGCTCCTCGACACCGCCTCCCTGTACTTCCGCGCCTATTTCGGCGTCCCGGAGTCGGTCAGGGCCCCCGACGGCACCCCGGTGAACGCGGTGCGCGGACTGCTCGACTTCATCGACCGCCTGGTCAAGGACCACCGGCCCGACCACCTCGTGGCCTGCATGGACGCCGACTGGCGCCCGCACTGGCGGGTGGAGCTGATCCCCTCCTACAAGGCGCACCGGGTGGCCGCCGAGCACCCGGCCGGCCCGGACGAGGAGGAGGTCCCGGACACCCTGTCCCCGCAGGTCCCGGTGATCGAGGCGGTCCTCGACGCCGTCGGCATCGCCCGCGTGGGCGTCGCCCGGTACGAGGCGGACGACGTGATCGGCACGTTCACCGCCCGCGCCACGGGCCCGGTGGACATCGTCACCGGCGACCGCGACCTGTACCAGCTGGTGGACGACGCGCGCGGGGTGCGGGTGCTGTACCCGGTCAAGGGCGTCGGCACGCTGCAGACCACGGACGCGGCGGTGCTGCGCGAGAAGTATGGCGTCGACGGCAGCGGGTACGCGGATCTGGCACTGCTGCGCGGCGACCCGAGCGACGGACTGCCGGGGGTGCCCGGCATCGGGGAGAAGACGGCGGCCAGGCTGCTCGCCGAGTTCGGCGACCTGGCCGGGATCATGGCGGCCGTCGACGACCCGGAGGCGAAGCTCACGCCGTCGCAGCGGGGACGGCTCGACGCGGCCCGTCCGTACCTCGCGGTGGCGCCGAAGGTCGTCCGGGTCGCCTCGGACGTGCCGCTGCCGGACATCGACACGGCGCTGCCGCGCGCCCCGCGCGACGCGGCCGCGCTCCGGGAGCTGGCCGGCCGCTGGGGGCTGGGCGGCTCGCTGCAACGGCTGCTCACGACCCTGGCGGCGTGAGGCGGCCGGCGACGCGGGATGGAGGGAGTCGGAAAGGAACGGGCCGGGGCCGCGCGGGGATGCTAACTTAGGCTTACCTAAGCAAGTCGATGAGGAGGCCGTCATGGCAGAACGTCCGGCGCGCAAGCCGCGGAGCGCGCACACCGCGCAGGTCGTCCGCACCGAACGGCTGACCCCGCACATGCAGCGCGTGGTCCTCGGCGGCGAGGCGCTGGCCGACTTCTCGGCCGACACGTGCACGGACCACTATGTGAAGCTGCTGTTCCCGGCCGAGGGCGTCAGCTACCCCGAACCGTTCGACCTCCAGTTGATCCGCGAGCGGTTCCCGCGCGAGCAGTGGCCCGTGACCCGCACCTACACCGTGCGCGCCTGGGACCCCGAGCACCGCGAGCTGACCCTGGACTTCGTCGTGCACGGCGACGAGGGCCTGGCCGGCCCGTGGGCGCTGGGCGTCCGGCAGGGCGAGACCATCCGCTTCATGGGCCCCGGCGGCGCCTACGCCCCCGACCCGAGCGCCGACTGGCACCTGCTGGCCGGCGACGAGAGCGCGCTGCCGGCCATCGCCCGCTCCCTGGAGGCGCTGCCCGCCGGCGCCACCGCCCGCGCGTTCGTCGAGGTCTCCGGCCCCGAGGAGGAGCAGAAGATCGACTCCGACGTGGAGGTGGTCTGGCTGCACCGCGGGGACCGCCCGGTCGGCCAGGCGCTGGTGGAGGCCGTACGGGCGCTGGACTTCCCCGCGGGCCGCGTGCACGCGTTCGTCCACGGCGAGGCCGGCTTCGTCAAGGAGCTGCGCCGGCTGCTGCGGGTGGAGCGGGCGATCCCGCGCGAGGACCTGTCGATCTCCGGCTACTGGCGCCTGGGCCACAACGAGGACGGCTGGCAGGCCTCCAAGCGCGAGTGGAACGCCCGCATCGAGGCCGAGCAGGAGAGCGCGGCACCGGCCGCGTAGACCACGACGCAGAACACGACGGCGGGGCCGTGAAGGGCGGCGGGACCAGCGCTTTCCCGGCCGTGCGTCACCTCGTAGGCTTCGGGCGATGAGACGCAAGACCCGCATCCCGCCCGCTCCCCTGCCCCAGCGTCACGGGGTGGACCCGGTCCGGGTACGGCTGCCCGCCGGGGGGACGTGGACCACCGTGCGCGAGCACCTGGTGGAGCGGCTGTCGGGAGCCGCGCCCGGGGCGGTGGAGGCCATGTTCGCGGCGGGCCAGGTCGTCGGGGCCGACGGGCGGGCGGTCGCGCCCGGGGCGCCGTACGAGCCGGGGATGTACGTCTGGTTCCACCGGGAGCTGCCCGCGGAGGTGCCGGTGCCGTTCCCGCTGGAGGTGGTCCACCGCGACGAGCACCTCGTCGTCGTGGACAAGCCGCACTTCCTGGCCACCACCCCGCGCGGCTCGCACGTCACCGAGACCGCGCTGGCCCGGCTGCGGCGCGAGCTGGGCATCCCGACACTCGGCGCCGCGCACCGCCTGGACCGGCTCACCGCGGGGCTGGTGCTGTTCACCGTGCGCCCCGAGGAGCGCGGCGCCTACCAGACGCTGTTCCGCGACCGGCTGGTGCGCAAGGAGTACGAGGCCGTCGCCCCGTACGACCCGGCGCTCGTCCTGCCCCGGACGGTACGCAGCCGGATCGTGAAGGAGCGCGGCGAGCCGGCCGCCCGCCAGGTGCCGGGCGAGCCCAACGCGCTGACACGGGTGGAACTGGCCGAGCACCGCGCCGACGCGCTCGCCCGGTACCGGCTGCTGCCGGGCACCGGGCAGACGCATCAGCTGCGGGTGCACATGTCCGCGCTGGGCGTGCCGATCCTGGGCGACCCGCTCTACCCGGTGGTGACCGGCCCCGGCCCGGCCGATGACTTCCGCCGCCCGCTGCAACTGCTGGCCCGGTCCCTGGAGTTCACCGATCCGGTCACCGGGCGGGAGCACCGGTTCCGCAGTGCGCGGGTGCTCGAAGCCTGGTCCTCCTACCGGCGGTGGGCGGGTCAGTAACCCCGCCACCACCGCAGGAACCGCTGCCAGGCCCCGCGCGGACGGTCCCGCTCCCGTCCGGCGTCCACGGCGGGCGCGGGCGTCGCGGGCGCCGTCCGGGGCCGCGGCGGGACGGTGACGACCGCGGTACGGGGACCGGCCGGCGGCGCCGGGCGCGGCGCGGAGGCCACCGCCGGCTCGGACGAGGGCGACGGCGAGGGCGGCTGCTCGGACCGTACGGTGCTGATCTCCCACGCGGGACGCGGCTGCGGCACGGGCATCGGGGTGTGGCTCGGCTGCGCCCGTACGTCCTGCGGTGGCCGCGGGGTGAACCGCACGGGCAGCTCCACCAGGTGCTGCGAGGCGATCGACTCGGTCCAGCCCAGCTCCGCCTCGGCGCAGTCGAGCTGGATGTCCGGCAGCCGCATCAGCAGCTTGTCGACGCCCACGTCGGCGATGGCCCGCCCGATGTCCTGCCCGGGGCATTCGTGCGGGCCGCCGCTGAAGGCGAGGTGCGAGCGGTTGCCCTGCATGTCGGCGGAGAGGTCGGGGCGCACCCGCGGGTCGACGTTGCCCGGGGCGATGCCGAGCAGCAGCCCGTCGCCCCGGCGGATGCGCTGGCCGCCCAGCTCGGTCTCCTGCTTGGCGAAGTAGGCGAAGATGGTGCTGAACGGCGGCTCGTCCCACAGGGACTGCTCGACCGCCTCCGGCACCGTCATCTGCCCGCCGTTGAGCTGGGCGCGGAAACCGGGGTCGGTGAGCACCCGCAGGATGGTGTTGGCCAGCAGGTTGGCGGTGGTCTCGTACGCGGCGATGAGCACGAGCCGCAGGTGCTGGCCGACCTCGTCGTCGTCCAGGCCCGCCGGGTGGCCGATGAGGTGGCTGGTGAAGTCGTCCTCGGGCCGGGCCCGGCGGCGGGCGGTGAGCCGGCGCAGGCAGCTCATGATGTACTCGTTGCTGGCGATCGCGGTCTCGGTGCCCTTGAGCATGTCGCGGGCGGACTGCACGATCCGGTCGTTGTACTCCTCGGGCATGCCGAGGACCTCGCACATCACGGCCATCGGCAGATGCTCGGCGAACTGGCCGACGAGATCTGCCCGGCCCGTCTCGCAGAACCGGTTGACCAGGCGCTGGGTGGCGCGGCCGATGTGGCGGCGCAGCCCGCGGTGGTCGATGGTCCCGATGGCGGCGTTGACCGCGCCGCGCAGCCGCAGGTGCTCGTCGCCCTCGGCGTGCGAGCAGATCGGCTGCCAGGCGATGTGCGGCATCAGCGGATGATCGGGGCGGACCATGCCGTCCTTGAGCGGCGTCCAGATGCGGCTGTCCCGGGTGAACTGCGAGGAGGTACGGACCATGTGCAGGTTCTCGGCATGGCCGAGGACCACCCACATCGGTACGTCGTCGTGCAGCAGCACGGGGGCCACCGGGCCGTACCGCTCGCGCAGCCGCTCGTAGAGGTCGGCGAGGTCGGGGGCCTCGTGCAGCCGGTGCGGCCCGCCGGCTCCGATGCCGTGCGCGGGGCAGCCGGGGGGCGGCGCGGCGGTGCGGTCGTCCGGACCGGTCGGGGGATGGGGTTCAGGCGTCACAGCGGTCGCTTTCGGGACGGAAAGGACGGGAAAGGACAAGAAGGGGGGCGAGCGGGGGGCGGGAAACGGGGCGGCGGGGCGACTCAGGCGCGCGAGCCGGTCATGGCGAGCGAGTGCAGGAAGCGCATCAGGGTCATCAGCACGTCCCGGCTGGAGGCCCGCCGGCGTACGTCGCACTCGACCATCGGGACGTCCTCGGACAGGTCGAGCGCGGTACGCAGTTCGGTCATCGGGTAACGGGGCCCGTCCGGGAAGGAGTTGACGGCCACCACGAAGGGCACACCGCGCTCCTCCAGGCGGCCCATCACGTCGAAGCTGACCTCCAGACGGCGGGTGTCGACCAGGACGACCGCGCCGAGCGCGCCCTCGAACAGCCCGTTCCACAGGAACCAGAAGCGCTCCTGGCCGGGGGTGCCGAAGAGATAGAGCACCAGTTGCTCGGTGATGCTGATCCGGCCGAAGTCCATCGCCACGGTGGTGGCGGTCTTGGACTCGGAGCCGTAGTCGTCGTCGACGCCGATACCGGCCTGGGTCATGGTCTCCTCGGTGGTCAGCGGCCTGATCTCGCTGACCGAGCCGACCATCGTGGTCTTGCCGACCCCGAAACCGCCGACGATGACGATCTTCACCGCGGCTTCGGCCGTGTGCGGCAGGTGGTCCTCGGTCCGGGGACCGGAGAGGGTGTCAGAGCCGTTGAAGTCCATGCATCACCGCTTCGAGGAGGGAACGGTCGGGGACCGCCTGGCGCACGATCGGGGCCCGCGCCTGCACCAGTTCCGCCGTCAGCAGCTCGGTGATCAGGACCGTCATCGCGCTGAACGGCAGGCTGAGGTAGGCCGACAGCTCGGCCACGGACAGGGGGGCGGTGCACAGCCGCAGCACCGCCGCCTGCTCCGGGGTGGCGGACGGCGGCGGCTCGGCGCGGGCCACCACCAGCGTCACCAGGTCGAGCGCGGCACGGGCGCCGTCCTCGCCCGGCCCGGCGACCACGTACAGCCGCTCGGGGTTCTTCTGCTCGCCCTGCTTGGCGGGCCTGGCGGGCGGCGGCGGTTCGTGCGCGGGGTAGCGCCTCTGGCGTCGCGGAGGCGTCATACGGTCTGCCCGTTGCGCCGGGGCGGGCTGGTCAGGTGGGCGCCGATGCGGACCACGAGGTCGCGCATCCGGGCGCTCATCATGCCGGGTTCGGTACGGATGTCGGCGAGCACCGCGAGGTAGGCGTTGGCGCCGGCGGACATCAGGTAGAAGTAGCCGCCGTCGATCTCGATGACGACCAGTTTCATCCGGCCGTCGCTGTCCGGGATCTCGACCGCGACGGCGCTCGCCAGGCTCTGCAGTCCGGCGCAGGCGGCGGCCACCCGGTCGGCCGCGTCGGGGTCGCCGCCGTAGCGGGCGATGCGCAGGCCGTCGGCCGACAGGACCACGATCATCTCGATGCCCGGTACGCCGTCGTTCAGCTCCTTGAGCATCCAGTCGAAGTTGGCGCGCTGCTGGATCACTTGAGGTCCCCCTCGTCGTCGGCCGCGTCACGGGCCGGCTTCTCGATCAGGTGCAGGAATGCGGTCGGGTCCTGGGTGAAGGCGGTCGGGTCCGGGCCCGGGTTGTCCTTCTTGAGGCCGTCCCAGAACGCCTCGACCCACAGGCCCGGTTCGGGCTCCTTCTCGGCGGCCCGGGGAGCGGTCACGGGCGTGCCCCACACGGACCGGCCCTCCTGCTCGGCGCGCTCGGCGGCGGCCTGTTCGGCGATGCGCTGGCTGAGCGGGACCTTGACCCGGCTGCGGCGCTGCGGCAGGCCGTTCTCCGTCCACTCGGTGACCTCGGGGACCTCGTCCTCCATCGGCACCGAGGCGGGGATGCGGGGGCTGGTGGGGCGGCGCTTCTTGGGGGCGCGCGCGGGGCCCTCCACCGCGTCCTCGCCGGGCCGCGGGATGGAGGTGGCGCCGATGCCGTGGGCGAGGCCGGGGGCCGGGTCGGTGGTCATCAGGTCGCTGGGCACGATGAGGACGGCGCGCACCCCGCCGTAGGCGGAGGCCCGCAGGGAGACCTGCATTTCGTACTGGGTGCACAGGCGGCCCACGACGGCCAGGCCCAGGCGGGGGCTCTCGCCCAGTTCCTGGAGGTCGACCCCGGCCTTGGCGGCCTCGACCATCCGCTCGATACGGGCCCGGGACTCCTCGTTGAGGCTGACCCCGCCGTCCTCGATCTCGATGGCGACGCCGCTCTGCACCTCGACGGCGGTGACGTGCACCTTGGTCTGCGGCGGCGAGTAGCGGGTGGCGTTGTCGAGGAGTTCGGCGGCGGCGTGGATGACCGGCTCGACGTCGGTGCCCTTGATGTTGACCTTGGCGATGGAGTGCAGCTCGATCCGGCGGTACTCCAGGATGCGGGACATGGCGCCGCGCAGCACGCTGTAGAGGGTGACCGGGTTGGGCCACTGGCGCCCCGGCCGGCCGCCGCCGAGGACGGAGATGGAGTCGGCCAGGCGGCCGATCAGCGCGGTGCCGTGGTCGATGCGCAGCAGGTCGTCGAAGACCTCGGGGCTGCGGCCGTGGTCCTCCTCCATCTCGCGGAGTTCCTTGGCCTGCTGGTGCACGATCGCCTGGACGCGCCGGGCGATGCTGACGAAGGAGCGCTGGGTGGAGTCGCGCATCGACTCCTCCTGGTCCACGATCTTGAGGATCATGCGGACGACTTCGCGCTGCGGGTCGGAGATCCGGCACCACTCGGGGTCGCCGTCGATGATGTCGCGCATCACCTCGCGAGGGGTGTGGCTGGCGCGCAGATGGGCGATGGCGGCGGGCAGGATCTCCGCGGCGAGGTAGGCGACCTCCTCGTCGTGGCCGGCGAGGCGCCGTTCCAGGTACTCGGTGTGACGGGCGTGCTCGGCGCGCTGGTCGCGGACGGTACGGCCGCGGCGCACCGCTTCGGCGGCCGTGGCGAGCACGAGCAGGGTGGCGACGGCGCCGCAGCAGCCGACGGCGAGGCGGGCCGGTTCCGTCACCAGGGCGACGGCGGCTCCGCAGACCGCCGCCATCACTATGGCCGGCAGCAACAGCACGCGCACGAAGGGAAGTTCACGGCCGCCGGGGGGCGATTGGACACTCACCATGTAGGGCCTCTGAGACGAATCGGCTGGAGTTCGGGGCAGCTTCCCGCGGGGCAGGACAGGGAACTGAAGGGATGTTCGGCACCTTCGGGATATACGGGAACAAACGCACGAAGACATCTCAACTCGGTGCGCTGCGGGCGAGCTTAGTCCGACCGGATCATCGCCGTGTCATCTTCGGCAAGCGCCTGAAACGGGGCGTGCCACTGGAGTAACCTCGGTCGATTTGCACGCTGCGCCTTCGCTCGAACGCGGAACGTGATGGCGTACGGGCATGCGAAAGACACTCACCGTGACGAGTGAACAAGCACCGCGGGGCGTGACGGTACGCCGCTCAGCGGCGTACCGTCACGCCCCGCGTCAGGGGTTCCCGGAGGTCACCCCACGGAGGAGTAGGCGACCACTCCGCGCAGCAGTCCGTCGACCGCCTTGCGCGCGTTCTTCGCCACCGTCGAGCCCTCGGCGGGCGCCGCCGCCGCGATCTGGCCCAGGACGTCGATCACCTGCTTGCACCAGCGCACGAAGTCGCCGGCCGGCATCTCCGCCTCGCGCAGCACCTCGTCCAGGCCCTTGCCCGAGGCCCACATGTACGCGGCCCAGGCGAACCCGAGGTCGGGCTCGCGCTGGCCGACGCCCTCGGTCTGGCTGATCCGGAAGTCCTCCTCCAGGGCGTCCAGCCGGCCCCAGATCCGCACCGTCTCCCCCAGCGCGGCCTTCGCCCGGCCCGAGGGCAGCTTCGGCGCCATGGCGTCGTCGCCGACCCGGGCCTCGTAGACCAGCGCCGAGACGCAGGCGGCCAGTTCGGCCGGGCCCAGGCCCTCCCAGACGCCCTCGCGCAGGCACTCGCTGGCGAGCAGGTCCAGCTCGCCGTAGAGCCGGGCGAGCCGCTTGCCGTGCTCGGTGACCTCGTCGCCGCGCAGGTAGTCCAGCTCGGTGAGCAGCGCCACGATGCGGTCGAAGGTGCGCGCGATGGTGTTCGTGCGTCCCTCGATGCGGTGCTCCAGCTGCTTGGTGTCGCGCATCAGCCGGTGGTAGCGCTCGGCCCAGCGGGCGTGGTCCTCGCGGTCGTCGCAGCCGTGGCAGGGATGGGCGCGCAGGGCGGTGCGCAGCCGGGCGATCTCCCGGTCGTCGGCCGCCTGCGAACGCCGCTTGCGGTGCCGCTCGGCCGGGATGTGCCCGGCCTTGGTGCGCAGCGCGGAGGCCAGGTCGCGGCGGGACTGCGGGGAGCGCGGATTGAAGGACTTGGGGACGCGCATCCGCTCCAGCGGCTCCACCGGCACCGGGAAGTCGATGGCCGCCAGCCGCTTGACCTGCCGCTCGGCGGTCAGCACCAGCGGACGCGGGCCGTCCTGGTGGTCGAAGCCGCGGTGCCCGTCGGAACGGCCGGCCGGCAGGCCCGGGTCCAGGACGAGCGCCAGGCCCGCGTACTTGCCGGTGGGGACGTGGATGACGTCGCCGGGCCTGAGCTTCTCCAGGGCGACGGCGGCCTCGGCGCGCCGCTGGGAGGCGCCCTGGCGGGCCAGCTCCGTCTCGCGGTCCTTCAGCTCCCGGCGCAGCCGCATGTACTCCGAGAAGTCGCCGAGGTGGCAGGTCATGGACTCCCGGTAGCCGGACAGACCCTCCTCGTTGCGCTGCACCTGCCGGGAGATCCCGACGACCGACTTGTCGGCCTGGAACTGCGCGAAGGAGGTCTCCAGCAGCTCGCGGGAGCGGTGCCGGCCGAACTGCTCGACCAGATTGACCGCCATGTTGTACGACGGCTTGAAGCTGGAGCGCAGCGGGTAGGTGCGCGTGCCGGCCAGGCCCGCCAGGTGCTCGGGGCTCATGGCGCGCTGCCACAGCACCACCGCGTGCCCCTCGACGTCGATGCCGCGCCGGCCGGCCCGGCCGGTGAGCTGCGTGTACTCGCCGGGGGTGATGTCGGCGTGCTGCTCGCCGTTCCACTTGACGAGCTTCTCCAGGACCACCGAGCGGGCCGGCATGTTGATGCCGAGGGCGAGGGTCTCGGTGGCGAAGACCGCCTTGACCAGGCCGCGCACGAACAGTTCCTCGACGACCTCCTTGAAGGTCGGCAGCATGCCCGCGTGGTGGGCGGCGATGCCGCGCTCCAGGCCCTCCAGCCACTCGTAGTACCCGAGGACGTGCAGGTCCTCGCGCGGGATGGCGGCGGTGCGCTCCTCGACCAGGGCGCGGACCTGCTCGCGCGCCTCCTCGTCGTTGAGCCTGAGACCCGCGTGCAGGCACTGCTGGACGGCGGCCTCGCAGGCGGCGCGGGAGAAGATGAAGGTGATCGCGGGCAGCAGGCCCTCGCCGTCCAGCCGCTCGATGACCTCGGGGCGGCCCGGCGTCCAGATCCGGGAGCGCTGCCTGCGCTCGCGCTCACGGTCGGCCTCGCGCATGTTCCGGCCGCGCCTGCGGTCCTGGTAGGACGGGCGGGCCGCCTCCGTCCGGGCGAGCCGCATGAGGTCGGGGTTGACGGCCTTCTTGTGGCCCTCGCCCTCCTCGAACAGGTCGTACATCCGGCGTCCGGCCAGCACGTGCTGGAACAGCGGCACGGGCCGGTGCTCGGAGACGATCACCTCGGTGTCGCCGCGCACGGTGTCCAGCCAGTCACCGAACTCCTCGGCGTTGGACACGGTCGCCGACAGCGACACCAGGGTCACCGACTCGGGCAGGTGGATGATCACTTCCTCCCAGACGGCGCCGCGGAAGCGGTCGGAGAGGTAGTGCACCTCGTCCATGACCACGTAGCCGAGGCCGCGCAGGGTCTGGGAACCGGCGTACAGCATGTTCCGCAGCACCTCGGTGGTCATCACGACCACCGGGGCGTCGGAGTTGACGCTGTTGTCGCCGGTGAGCAGGCCGACCTTGCCGCTGCCGTAGCGCCGGCACAGGTCGGAGTACTTCTGGTTGGACAGCGCCTTGATGGGTGTCGTGTAGAAGCACTTCCGGCCCTGCTGGAGGGCGAGGTGGACGGCGAACTCGCCCACGATCGTCTTGCCGGAACCGGTGGGCGCGGCGACCAGCACGCCCTTGCCCGCCTCCAGGGCCCGGCACGCCTCGATCTGGAAGGGGTCGAGGCCGAAGTCGTACATCTCGCGGAAACCCGCGAGCGCGGTGGCCTGCTCGGCAGCTCGCCTGCGCGCTGCCGCGTACCGCTCGGCCGGTGAGAGGTCCTGAGTCATCGTGCTTTCGAGCGTACCGGGCCGCACTGACAACAGGACGATCATTATCGCGATCGGCCGGGGAGCGCGGAAGCACGGGAGCGCGGACGCCCCGGGCCCGCGAGAAGCAGGCCGCGGGGGGCCTGGCCCGCGAGAAGGGGACCTGGCAGAGCCGTGCACGCGAGAGCCGGCCGCTCGCACGGGGCGGGCGGCCGGCTCTCCGGGCGGAGTGCGGCTCAGGTCACGTCGTCGTAGCCGTTGACCCGTTCCGTACCGGACTGCTGCTGGGGCAGGGCGCGGCCGGCGCTGACGGGCTCGACGTCGTCGATGTCCTCGGGGGTGAGGTCGAGGTCGGACGCCTCGTCGTCGGAGAGTCCCGCCCCCTCCCGCCGGCGCTTGCGGCGGTCGTTGAGCAGGGAGAAGCCCACGGCGATGAAGAACAGACCCCAGATCGGCGCCGCCAGGGACAGCATCGTCCCCGGGTCGGGGCTGGGCGTGGCCACGGCTGCGAAGGCGGCGATGCCGACGACCATGCCGCGCCACCAGCCGAGCATGCGCCGCCCGGACAGGACACCGGTGAGATTGAGCATGATCAGCAGCAGCGGCATCTCGAAGGCGAGCCCGAAGACGACGATCATGCGAATGGTCAGATCGAGCAGGTCGTCCAGCGGCAGCAGGTTCTCGGCGCCGCTGGGCGTCAGGTCGACCAGGAACTTCGCCGTCATGGGCAGCACGTTGTAGGCGAGGTAGCCGCCGGCGAGGAAGAGCGGGAAGCCGAAGCCCACGAAGGCGTAGGCGTACTTCTTCTCGTGCCGGTGCAGGCCCGGCGCGACGAACGCCCACAGCTGGTACAGCCACACCGGCGCCGCCAGCACGATGCCCGTGGTCAGGGCGATCTTCAGGGCCAGTGTGAAGGGCGCCAGCAGGCCGCTGACCGTGAGGTGCGCGCAGTGGTTGTTCTTGGTCTTGGCCAGTTCTCCGAAGGCCTGCGGGCAGCCGATGGAGTCCAGCACCGGCCGGGTGACGAAGTTGGTGATGTCCTTGTAGTAGAACGCCGCCACGATCGTCACGACGAGGATCGCCAGAACACCCTTCGCGAGCCGGTTGCGCAGCTCACGCAGGTGTTCCGCGAGTGGCATACGCCCCTCGGGATCCCTCTCCTTCTTCGGGGCAGGCTTGAGCAACCCACATCCTCATCTCGTGCAGCGGACCGCTGGACGCGGTCCTCTCGTCAGCGCTGGGGCGTCGAGTCCGACGGCTCCGCGACCGGGCGGGAGCTGGTCACGTCGCCGGGCGCCGACTGGATCGTACGCTGCGCCGCAGGCTGCTCCTCGGCGGACCGGGCGGACGTGCCGGACTTGCCGCCGTCGTCCTTCATCGCCTTGGCCTCGCTCTTGAGGATGCGCGCGGACTTGCCGAGCGAGCGCGCCATGTCCGGAAGCTTCTTCGAGCCGAACACGAGGACGATCACCAGAACCAGGAGCACCAAGTGCCACGGCTCAAGTGCGTTGCGGAACATAAGTCTTCACCTTCTCACTGAGGCGGGGCCGAGGGGCATGTCCGACCGGTCGGACAGGTGTCTGACCATCGCGCTGACAGCGATCGTATCGCCCGGGGATGAACACCGACCCATCCCTGTGCGTACTTCCGCTCGCCCCTGTGCGTACTTCTGCTCTGCGGACCGTGCCTCGTTCTCCGGGCCGCGACTAGCAGGGTACCTAGCCGCGAGGCCAGGGTGACAGGGCGAAATGCTCCCTGGGAGAGACGTTCGCCGGCTCACAGGAGTTCCCGGGGCGGCTCACAGGGAGTCGGCCGCCCGGGCCGCGCTCGCACTGGCGCGTTCCAGGTCCTCGGCCGCCCTGCTGATCCGGTGCGCCGAGTCGGAGACCTGCCTGCCGAGGCGCTGCGCCTCCAGGAAGACCCGGACGGCCAGCACCCCGAGGACGGCGAGTCCCACAAAACCCGCGGCTACCGCGAACATCGGCCAGAACATGGCGCCGAGCCTAGCCCCTGCCTAGACCGTGCCGTGCAGCCGCAGGGTCCTGACCCCGCCGCCGGTGAGCAGCTCGACGATGCGTTCGCCCGCGGGCTTGCGTACCGCGGTGCCGCACTCGGGGCAGGTGAAGGAGTAGAAGGTGGTCCGGCTGGTGGCGCCGATGGCCAGCCGCAGCGCGCTCGCGGCCAGCTCGGAGCTGACCCGGCAGTCCGGGCAGCCCGCCCGGAACACCACGGGGGCCACCCTGCGCATCCCGGCGAAGGCGGCCGCCACCGTCATCTCCCCGGCGCCGGACACCGCTGACTCGCTCACAGCCCTCGCTCCTCCTGTCGTTCCGGCAGGTCCCGGCCGCCGGCCGCCGCCCCCCGGGGCGGCTCGTCGTAGGCCGCCAGGGCCGCGCGGGCCGCGTGCCGTGCGCTGTCGGCCAGCTCGCCCGGCGCGACGATCCGGCCGTCCGGGCCCAGGCGCAGCGCCAGCCGCCTGAGCGAGGCCGGGTCGGGGGTGCGCAGCGTGATGCGCAGTCCGCCGTCGGGCAGTTCCTCGGCGCTGTCGTGCGGGTAGTACTCGGCCACCCAGCGCCCGCCCGGGCCGACCTCGATCACCACCTCGGGGTCCTCGGCGGCGGGCTGCACCAGCGCCTCGGACAGGTCGCGCAGCTCTATCTCGGGCGGCGCGGACGGCTCGTCGAGGATCTTGATCTCGGCGACCCGGTCCAGCCGGAAGGTGCGGCGCGCCTCGGAGCGGCGGCACCACGCCTCCACATAGGTGTGCCCGACGCTGACCAGGCGGATGGGGTCGATCTCCCGCTCGGTGACCTCGTCGCGCGCGGGCGAGTAGTAGCGGATCCACAGCCGGCGCCGCTCGGAGATGGCCCGGTCGACGTCGGCGAAGACACCGCCCTCGGACTCGAACGTCACCGACAGACGCGAGCTGGCGCCCGCCGCCTCACCGGCCGCGGTCTCCACCTTGGCGGTGGCCCGCAGCAGGGCCTGCCGGTCGCTCTCGCGCAGCCCGGGCAGGGTGGCCACCGCGCGGGCGGCGACCAGCAGGGCGGTGGCCTCGTCGGCGGCCAGCCGCAGCGGCTCGGCCGCGTCCGCGCCGAGCGCCGCCGGGTTGTGCCACCAGATGCGCTCGCCGTCGGTGTCGATGTCCAGCAGGTCGCCGCCGCGGAAGCTGGTGCCGCACATGGGCAGCACATCGAGGTCGGAGACCAGCTCGTCCTCGCTGATGCCGAAGGCGCGGGCGACGTCCTCGATCCGCGCGCCGGGCCGCTCCCTGAGATAGGTCACCAAGGAGAGCATCCGCCGGGTCTGGTCGATGGCGTTCGCGGGCCTGACCGGTTTGCCTGCCACAGTTACGCTCGCTCCCCCTCAGCCCTTGGCCACGGCACGCAGCCGGTCCACCACGTCCGCGCGCAGCTCCGCCGGTTCCAGGACCACCACGTCCGGCCCGAACTCCACCAGCCAGGCGTCCAGCCCGTGCCCGTACGGAATCTCCAGCTCGTCCCAGCCCGCGCCGCCCTCGCGCACGGCGGTGGCCTTCGCCCGCAGCGGGTAGCCCGCGCCCGGGCGCAGCCTGATCCGCGCCGAGCGGTCGGCGATCTCGCCCGCCCAGCTCGCCACCGTCTCCCGGACGGTGACGACGTCGGGCACCGGCGCGGTGAAGGACGCGGCGCGCGAGCGGACCTTGCCGGTGATCCGCGACAGCCGGAACACCCGTTCGGCGCCGCGGTCGCGGTCGAAGCCGGCCAGGTACCAGTGGCCGCGCCAGCACTCCAGGGCCCAGGGCTCCACAGTGCGGGTCTCGGGGCGGGCGGCGCTGGCCTTGCGGTAGTCGAAGACGACCGGGCGGCGGTCGCGGCAGGCCAGCATCAGCGGCTCGAAGGCGGCCTCGTGCACCGGGATGCGCGGCTCCAGGGCGCTGTGCGCCTCGTACGGGTCGACGTCCTCGGGCAGCCCGGCCGCGCGCAGCTTCTGCAGGGCGCCGCTGGCGGCGCCGGCCAGCCGGGCCTGCTGCCAGACCTTGGCGGCCAGCCCGAGGGCGGCGGCCTCCTCGGCGTCCAGGGTGATGGGCGGCAGCCGGTTGCTGTCACGGCGGGCCAGATAGCCGACCTCGCCGTCCAGGCTCTCCACGGTCTCGATGACCAGACCCAGTTCCCGCAGGTCGTCCTTGTCCCGCTCGAACATCCGGTTGAAGGAGTCGTCGGAGCCCGTCGTGCCCTTCTCCGGTCCGAAGGCCTCCACGTACGCCTCGATGGACTCGCGCAGCTCGCGCTTGCTGAGCGGCCGCCGTGTCCCGAGCAGACACAGCGCCAGGTTCATCAGCCGCTCGGCCTTGGCAATGGCCATCGACGCCGTTCACCTTCCTCGGGGTGCTTACTGCCGATGACCGTACCGCTCCGCGGCACGGTGGCAAAAGCCGAGGGTCCACGCCCGGACAGGCGTGGACCCCAGGTGATCGCGTCCCGCGGAACTCCGTCCCGCGACGACCGGAGCGCGGGTGAGCCGATCACGTGCGACTCGGGTGATCAGACCCCGATCAGGTCGCAGACGAAGATCAGCGTCTCGCCCGGCTTGATCCGGCCACCGGCGCCACGGTCGCCGTAGGCCAGGTGCGGCGGGATGATCAGCTGGCGGCGGCCGCCGACCTTCATGCCCTGCACACCCTGGTCCCAGCCGGCGATGACCTGGCCGACGCCGAGCTGGAACTTCAGCGGCGTACCGCGGTTGTAGGAGGCGTCGAACTCCTCACCGGTGGAGAAGGCCACGCCCACGTAGTGGACGGCGACGGTGTCGCCTGCCTTGGCCTCGGGCCCGTCACCCTCCCAGATGTCCTTGATCTCAAGGTCCGCCGGGGGCTCGCCGCCGGGGAAGTCGATCTCGGGCTTCTCGATGCTCACGTCACTGGCTCCTGCTCGTGTACGACTTGAGAACGCGGACAGTCTTTCATCCCCGCAGGTCCGGCGCCCGCCCCGGGCAAACGCGGCGTGGGCTACATCGCCGCGAGGATGTCCACCGAGAACACCATGACGGAGTCCTTCTTGACGCCGCTGTCCGGCGGCGGGTTGTCGCCGTAGCCCAGCGACGGCGGGATGACGATCACGATCCGGCTGCCCACCTTCTTGCCGGTCATCCCCTGCGCCCAGCCCTTGACGACCTGCTGGAGGGAGAACGACGTCAGCGACTTGCGGCTGTATGTCGAGTCGAACTCCTTGCCGCCGTCCCACAGCACGCCCTTGTACTGGACGAGCACGGTCTGGTCCGCCTTCACCTCCGGGCCGTCGCCCTCGATGACATAGCCGGACACCAGCTTGGTGGGGGCCGCCGTCCTGGGCACGTCGATCGAGGGCGCCTTGCCGTCGGTGTTGGTGCCCACCTTGGGCAGCGCGGCGTCGGTCTGCGGCACGTCCTTGCCCTTGGCCGAGCTGGACGCGTTGAAGACCTGTCGCACATCGACGACGAAGACCAGCGTGTCGGTGCCCTTGATGCCGGCCTGCGCGTTGCCCTGGTCGCCGTACCCCCAGGTCGGCGGCACCGAGAACTCCACCCGGCTGCCCGCCTTCTTGCCGGTCAGCGCATAACGCCAGCCGTCGATGATCGTGCCCTGGGCGAGCGGCATGACCAGCGACTTCTTGCGGTCGTAGGAGTTGTCGAAGACCTTCGCCGAGTCCCAGATCTGGCCCAGGTATTCCGCCTGGATGTAGTCGTTCTCCACGACCGTGCGCCCGCCGCCCGCGATCACCGTCCTGACCGCGAGGTCCTTCGACGGCGCGCCGCTCCCCTTGGCCACGGTCGGCTTCTCACCGAACTTCGTCCCCGAGGTGATCGCCGGCAGCGGACCGGAGACGATCTTCGGCGGCGGCGGGGCCGACGAGCCGGACGGCGAGGGCGACGCGCTGTCGCCGCCGCTGCCCGACCCGGACTTGTCGCTGCCGCAGGCGGACAGGGTGACCAGGCCCGCGGGAACGGAGAGGAGAAGAGAACGTCGGCGCACGGTGGGGGCCTCGTAATCGATCGGCTTGTTGATGAACGTGCGCGCAACTCTACGGCGTGACAAGGGCGCCGTACGGGAAACGTACGGCGCCCGTGTGGCGTCCCGTCCTGGTGTGCGGAACGCGCCCGTCACCTCACCGGTATCACATTCCGGCGATCAGCTTCTCCACCCGGTCGTCCACCGAACGGAAGGGGTCCTTGCACAACACCGTGCGCTGTGCCTGGTCATTGAGCTTGAGATGCACCCAGTCGACGGTGAAGTCCCGGCGCTGCTCCTGCGCCCGCCGGATGAAGTCGCCGCGCAGCCGCGCCCGAGTGGTCTGCGGCGGGACCGACTTGCCCTCGAAGATCTTCAAGTCGTTGCAGATCCGGGTGGCCTGGCCCTTCTTCTCCAGCAGGTAGTACAGCCCGCGGCGACGGTGGATGTCGTGGTACGCGAGGTCTATCTGGGCGACCCGCGGATGCGACATCGTCATGTTGTGCTTGGCCCGGTACCGCTCGATGAGCTTGTACTTCATCACCCAGTCGATCTCGGTGCCGATCCGGTCGAGGTCCTCGGCCTCGATCGCGTCCAGCGTGCGGCCCCACAGCTCCAGGACCTGCTCGACCGTGCCGGTGCGGATGCCGCGGCGCTCGCAGAAGTCCACGGCCTTCTCGTAGTACTCGCGCTGCACCTCCAGCGCGGAGGCCTCCCGGCCGCTGGCCAGGCGCACCTTGCGGCGGCCCGTGATGTCGTGGCTGACCTCGCGGATCGCCCGGATCGGGTTCTCCAGGGTGAGGTCGCGCATCACCGTGCCCGCCTCGATCATGCGCAGCACGAGGTCGGTGGCGCCGACCTTGAGGAGCATCGTCGTCTCGGACATGTTCGAGTCGCCCACGATGACGTGCAGCCGGCGGTAGCGCTCGGCGTCGGCGTGCGGCTCGTCGCGGGTGTTGATGATCGGCCGGGAGCGGGTCGTCGCCGAGGAGACGCCCTCCCAGATGTGCTCGGCGCGCTGGCTCACGCAGTACACGGCGCCGCGCGGTGTCTGCAGCACCTTGCCCGCGCCGCACAGCAGCTGCCTCGTGACCAGGAACGGGATGAGGATGTCCGCGAGCCGGGAGAACTCCCCGTGCCGTGCCACCAGATAGTTCTCGTGGCAGCCGTAGGAGTTGCCCGCCGAATCCGTGTTGTTCTTGAAGAGGTAGACGTCGCCCGCGATTCCCTCCTCGTGCAGGCGTCGTTCCGCGTCCACCAGGAGTCCCTCGAGAATGCGCTCGCCGGCCTTGTCGTGGGTGACCAGTTCGGTCACATTGTCGCATTCGGGTGTGGCGTATTCCGGATGCGAACCCACGTCGAGATAGAGCCGGGCGCCGTTTCGCAGAAACACATTGCTGCTGCGGCCCCATGACACGACACGGCGGAAGAGGTATCGCGCCACCTCGTCAGGCGACAGGCGGCGCTGTCCCCTGAACGTGCACGTGACGCCGTACTCGTTCTCCAGCCCGAAAATGCGGCGGTCCATGACTGAACATTACGCCCGATCCCCCGAGCTGAAACGGGGTTCGACGGCACGATTTGGATCATTTTCCGATGAAGCCGCAACGACCGCCTCTCCGGCGGGAGCTGCGAGGACCCGCCCGGTGGCCAGCAGCACCAGCAGGGACACGGCCCCCGCGACCGACGGCACCGCGAAACCCCACAGCGCGCCACCCGCCTGGACCACCGGCCCCGCGACCCCCGTTCCCACCGAGGCGCCCACCGTGAACGTCGTCACCAGCCAGGAGAACGCCTCCGTCACCGTCCCGGCCGGCGCGTGCCGGTCCACGATGATGAACGCGCAGGCGATGCACGGCGCCAGGAACACCCCGGAGAGCACCGACAGCAGCACCATCGCCACTGCGCCCGGCATCAGCGCCAGCGGCAGGTAACACACCGCCAGAAGCGCCACCAGCACCCGCAGTCGCCGCTCGGGCGCACCGGCCCACTGCCACGCCCCGTAGACCGCGCCGCCGGCCAGCGCGCCCAGCCCCAGCCCGGCCATCAGCCAGCCGTACACCGCGTCCCCGCCGTGCTCGTCCGCGTACGGCACCGCCGCCACCGTGATCGAGCCCAGCGCGATGCCCACGAACAGGAACGCACCCAGCAGGACCAGCAGCCCCGGCGAGCGCAGGGCGCCGAGCCAGTGCGCCTCCCGCGGCGCGGACCGCCAGGCCCGCGAGGGCGGCGAGAGCACCACCGACAGCGCGCCCAGCACCCCGAGGACGTTCAGCACGACCAGCGCGGCCTGCGCCGACCACAGCGACACGCACAGGGTCACCAGCAACGGCCCCACCGTGAACATGACTTCCTGCGCCACCGCATCCATGGCGTACGCCGTGTGCACCTGGCCCTCGCCGCGCAGCACGGCGGGCCACAGGGCCCGCAGGCCGCCCTCCAGGGGTGGGGTGAAGAGCCCGGCCGCCGCCACCGCCGTCCAGGCGAGCACGGGCGGTTCGGTGCCGGTCAGGGCGAAGGCGGTCATCGCCAGGGCCGCCGCCAGCGCGGCGGGCAGCTGGATGCGGGGCTGCCCGTACAGGTCGACCAGCCGTCCCAGCAGGGGCTGGCCGACCGCGTTGGCCACGCCGTACGCCGCCGCCAGCGCGCCCGCCAGGCTGTACGTGCCGCCCTCGGCGCGCACGAACAGCACGATCGCGATCGCCGCGGTGGCGTTCGGCAGCCTGCCCACCAGGGTGCCGGTCAGCAGCCGGGCGGCGTGCCGCGTTCTGAGGATGTCCAGGTATCCCGCGAATCCCGCGGCCATCACGCGCCCTCCAGCGAGCCAGGTGTTACGTATAACTTCTCCCGTCATACGTACCATGTGCGCTGTTCACCAGTCCAGACGACGGCCGTGCGCCGCGCGGCCGCAGGGTCCGCGGACACGGCGCCGGCAGCAGAGGAGCAGCCCCGCGGTGGCACGAGGAAGCACGCGCCCGACCAGCCGTGACGTCGCCCAGGCGGCCGGGGTCTCGCAGGCCGCCGTCTCCCTGGTCCTCGGCGACAAATGGCGCGGCCGGGTCGCGGAGGCCACCGCGCAGCGGGTCCGGCGGGCCGCCGAGGACCTCGGCTACCGGCCCAATCTCGCCGCCCGCAATCTGCGCCTGGGCCACACCCGGACCGTGCTGCTCGTCGTGCCCGCGCTCACCACCGAGTTCTTCGCCGGCGTCTACACCGGCGCCGCCCGCGTCGCCGCCGAGCACGGCTTCGGCGTCGTCCTCTACCCCTCCCCCGAGGGGATCGGCCCGGCGAGGAACCCCTTCGCCTCCGCCCAGGCCGCCCTGGACGGCGTGATCGCCTCCTCCATGGCCGCCGACGCGCTGACGGCCATCCGCGGCGACCAGCTGCCCCTGGTCATGCTGGACAGCGACCCCGAGGGCAGCCTCGGGGCCGCCACGGTCAACCTGGACATCGCCGACGGCGCCCGCCAGGTCGCCGACCACCTGCTCGGCCTCGGCCACCGGCGCTTCCTGCACCTGGCGGCGGACGTCGCCTCCTGGACCTTCGAGGTACGGGCCCGGGAACTGGCCGCGCGCGTGGCCGCCGTGCCGGGCGCCCAGGTGCGCACCGCCCGCGCGCCCATCTCCATCGAGGACGCCCGTGCCGCCACCGAGGCCGCGCTCGACGCCCCCGGCCCCCGGCCCACCGCACTGGTCTGCGACGACGACAAACTCGCCGCCGGCGCCTACAAGGCACTGCGCCGGCTCGGCCTGCGCGTACCCGACGACATCTCCGTCACCGGCCTCGACGACCTGGCCCTGGCCACCGCCATCGACCCCGAGCTGACCACCGTGCGCCTGGACGCGGAGCTGTTCGGCGCACGCGGTATGCACGCCCTGCTGGCCGTCCTGGAGGGCCGCACGCCCGACGGCGGCGACATCCCCGTGGAACTGGTCGTCCGGGGCTCCACGGCCCCGCCACCGGCCTCCTGAGACGCCGGTGCCCCGGCCGTGGCGGGCGGGTTCTACTGATCCCCGCAACACCCTGGACTTCAGGGGGTTGCGGGGATCGTGGATTTTGAGGTGCTGAAGGCGAGGTTCTTCGAGGCGC